>JAFLTY010000016.1 GCA_022509065.1 Muribaculaceae bacterium | reverse complement strand
GCCATCGAGCTACCCAATGCGAGGACGAGCAATAAAACGACTTTTTTCATAACTTAAAAATTTATTAGTTAATTATTTAGATAGTTTTTATTATTATGATTATGTAATTAATGTTTGGATATAGAGGCCATAAGTTTTACAGCATCAACATATTGTGTTATACCTTCGGCCACACGCTTTGCATCTTGCATAGCATGAACCACTGTCGCCGGATGGTTTGCTACATCGCCACCTGCAAAAACACCTTTTCGTGTTGTCATACCATAAGGCATTTCACGAGTCAAGACATAACCTTTTTCATCTACCTCGATACCCTCCGTTGTTGAAACTATACGGGCAGCTGGAAGCGACCCAATAGCCAGTATGAGTTTATCGACAGGTATTATGTTTTGCACACCGTTTGTTTCAACAGTAATTTGTTTTAATTGAGTCCCTTCTCCGCCAATAATTTCTGTAACACGGGAGTTCCAAAGGAATTGAGTGCCTTCTTTGACAGCATCATCATATTCCGTCTTTAATGCCGTCATTTGTTCAATAGTGTTATGATATATAACTTTGACATCTGTTGCTCCCATTCTGATAGCTGTGCGCGCAGCATCCATTGCTGTGTTCCCACATCCAATGACAGCAACTTTATCTCCATTGCCTACTACTACTTCGTCTCTCGAGATGTAACCGTTCTCATAAAGTCCCACACGACGAAGAAATCTTATCGCCTGACGCACTCCAGGATGATTAATACCCGGTATTTCCGGCCTATTAGGTTTTCCCGTTCCGGTTCCTATAAATATCGCATCGAATCCTTGTTCAAATAGTTGGTCGATTGTGTAATCTTTTCCTATTGTAGTAGACAGGTGAAATTTAACACCCATATTCTCGATGTTTTGGATTTCACTGCGGACTACATTCTTAGGAAGTCGATATTCAGGAATACCAAACATAAGAACTCCACCGGCTTCCAGTTCCATTTCAAAAATCTCAACATGAAACCCTTTTCTTGAAAGATCTCCCGCGATAGTTAATCCTGCTGGCCCCGAGCCAATAACGGCAACTCGACCTCTATTCTTTTCAGGTAATTTTTCATGTCTCCAACCGGCTTCAGAATCAAAGTCGGAAAGGAACCGTTCCAATCTACCAATATGTATGGCTTCACCTTTCTTTGCGAGTACACATCCTCCTTCACATTGACGTTCATGACCACAGACTCGACTACACACAGCCGGAAGGTTACTTCTGTTGCGTATAATCTCGAAAGCATTTCCAAAATTACCATGAGCAAGTTCATTAATCCAATCGGGTATGTCATTATTGATTGGACAACCTTTTTTGCATCCCGGCACTTTGCAGTGAAGGCATCTTTGAGCTTCCTTAATCGCGTCTGCAATATTATATGATTGTGATATTTCTTTGAACCTATCCATAAGTCGATATTAAGGCATTGCAATATCTTTCCCGGATGATGAAAGGCCTGGCCCTCCACCGGCAGTATAACCACCGCTTTCGCCATTTGGAGAGTTGCTAAACCAATACGAATAAAGAGCAGCATCAGTCATATTGAATTTAAGACATACTTGTTTCCCTTTTATTTTATTCAACATTTCTTGGCTTTCCGGGACACACATATATTTTGTTGAATTAATGTCAGAAACAGTCTGGAAAGAACCTATTTTCTCGTAATTGTCATTTAATATCTCAATTTCTATACACGCGTCGGGGTTAGAGACATCAGCATTTATAAAGAGAATGTCGCCACAAATAGTTGTAGGCTTGGTTATAATAAATCCTTTCCCTTTTGTTTGAGCTCTTGAAAATCCGTCTCGACGCATTTTTGCCAATCCCGTTGCAAAGTTAGACGGATGTACCGGTCTGCTATTATATCTTCCGCTATAATAAAAATATAGAGAATCACCGACTATTAATGGAGAACCCATAGATGACTGTATGTTTCCCGCATTCCAGGCCAACGAATCACTACTTACACCAATAAACGGCGTTTTATCCGGTCTTTCCCAGTGAAATCCGTCCTTTGAAAAACCGATAAGTATTTCGTTTCTTTTTTGCACATTGAGCTTAACACAATCTTTATTCTCAGGCCCTTGCCAGACTACAAATTGGCCTAATAAAATATTTTCGTATGCTATGGCATCATGATTATAAATAGCAGGGGCTATTTCCGGAAAGTCAGGATGTCTGGGATCATCATCTTGGGCAGAAAACCAAAACTTTATAAATTTATCATGATTATTCCCATATACTCTGTGTGCTAAACTTACCGCCAATTCCGGATCCTTATTCGCTAAATAATTTCTTGCTCTGCGATTGTCTGCGTCTTTCGTTTTTAGTGAGAGAACATATGTATCTCTAAAAGGGTCGTAATATGCAGAGCATCTGTCATACAAATCACCTGAAAGCGCGACATGGTCACCCCAATGTATTCCGTCTTTAGAATATTTCAACACCATCGAAACTGCGCTCGGAGTGTCGAATTGAACGCAAAACATCTTGTATCTCTTGCTTCTATCACATTCGTATTTATCTAAAAGAACCGTCACACAATCATGCTCTAAAGTATCAACAATATTTGTCCCCTCAATAACATCTAATGATGGTTTATGCCAATCTATACCATCTTTAGATTCTGCATAACATGTTATTAACCCATGCTTTTTATGTCCGCCTGCCGAATACCACATTTTGAAAAGCGACACTTCTTCATCGTACCAGACACCACCACTAAATGGGGCTGCGTAAGGATCTCCGTTTGCGTTAAATTCCCAAGGCTTATCGGCTATTATTATTGGATTGGCATCATACTCTATGGGATAATTAAAACATATCCGCGCATTATATATCGAGTCAATATTAGAGGGAATTATTAAATTCCTCCCTTGACTAAACAGCATAGGATACGTAAAGAAGACAGATCCAACGAGTAGAATTCCGATATGTGATGTTTTAATTTTCATAAGCTTATGAAAGAAAATAGACTAATATACCACCTATTATCACATAGATGAGAGCAAAAGGTAATACAGATTTTAAGATATTGCTATCCTCTCCGTTGATCGAGCATGCAGCAGTGGCAACTGCAATACTTTGCGGTGAAATCATTTTGCCGCCGGTTGCTCCGGTAGTATTTGCGGACAGCAACCAATTTGACTCACTGCCGGTGATTCCCACCAAATCAAGATTACCTGTCATCCCTAATTTATCTGCCATCATTATCTGAAGTTTAGCGAATAAGATGTTAGACGATGTGTCACTTCCGGTAACAAAAGTTCCCACCGCACCGACCATCGGCGCCAGCAAGGGGTAAAACGAGCCCGTTATCCCTGCAAGACTATTGGCTATCGCATTAATCATTCCGGTATAATTCATTATTGAAGCGAGAACAATTAATGAGCATATCGTCAATGCCGTTTTTCTAAGATTAAGCAGAGTTTTACAGAGTATTTTTATTAATTTCTTTAAGGACAATCCTTGAATTAATCCTCCTATGATACTACCTAAAAGAAGGATAAAAGCAGCATTTGAAATCCATCCGAACTTAAAAACATTCTCAAGTACGGGAAGAGGAACCGTCGAAATAAGATGTGATTTTAGAAAATTATTTATCGGCGCACAAAGAGGTCCGGAAAGCAATACAAGAATGAGAATAACTATATATACACTCCATGACCTTAGACATTCGACGAAAGAATGTCCCAATATTTGAGACTTTTCTTTCTTTATAAATTTAGCGGCGACAATCAACGCAAGAATAGCAGCTATCGAACCTAAGATTGCAGGAGCTTCAACTCCGATATAAATGACGCTAATGAATTGAACAAATAAAGAGACTGTCCCTACCCACAATGTCAGGAATATGTTTTTAACCCATGCTTTCTTGTCTGTAAAAGTCAGAATGAGGAAAGGAATCAAATAAAATAACGGAGATAATTGAATTATCGTAAATGCAGAAATTTCATTAATCATTGAAGTGGGTGCCCCACCCCCAACTACAGCTTCGTTACAAAGAGTAATAATCGGTACTCCGAGAGCTGCAAAACCTGTTGCCACAGTATTTCCCAGCAAGGCAACAAATGCAGAGAATACTGACCTAAACCCAAGTCCTATTAGCAAAGCTGCTGGAATAGCTACTGCTGTCCCGAAACCGGCCATACCCTCCAAAAGACCACCGAATCCCCATACCATTAATAGCACAAGAATCCCTTTATCGTCGGTAAGAGATGTTAATTGTTTCTTAATTATCTCAATTTGTCCCGATTCAACTACTATATTATAGCTGAATATTGCCATCAGGATTATAAGAAAAATCGGGAAAAGAGCTTTCAAGACACCCTCGATAGAACTCCATAACACCAATTGACTTAAAGAAGTTTCTGCAAAACGCTCAGGTAAAATATCGATATACGGCACTCCTATAAACACAAGAGCAATTGTAATTATCAGAGTAAAGAAAGCACTTTTATATCCGGTCATCTTAAAGCCAAGCATTAAAATGAAAAGAAGGGCTAAAGGTAATAAAGAGATAATAAGTGCCATTTTTTATTAGCAGTCAATTGGGAAATAAAAGAGTAAGGTTGTCGGTGTGTTTGATTGAAATATCATTTCAGAACACAACCGACAACCTCCAATCAAAAGATTAGACCTTATTGAGTGTTTTGGGTTTGAGAACCGCCAATTGAAGTATAAGTGCCAGGCATAATGCTCCTGCCATACATGCGAATCCGAGACCCATCATGTCTTTTTCAGCAAGAGAGCCTAAAACGTTAGTGGCCAAAGCACCAATGAATAATCCGGACATATTCATCATTCCGTATGCAGTTGCACGCGAGCGGTCGCTTACAAATTGACAAAGTATGGGCATATTGTTTGCATCGAACAATCCATATCCTAATCCGAACAATATGCCGGCGCCTACAGCCGCAACAAATGTTGTTCCGAAGCCCATAAGCACCAATGACGGTATCATGAGAGTTAAACCGATAGCGCTGGTGTATATACGTCCTTTAAGATTTTTCTTGGACCATTTATCAGCCATAGGACCACCTATCATAACTCCAATGAACGAAGCAAACGCGATAGTTATCGTTGCAATAGGGCCTGCAACTGACATTGGGACATCTAAGCTGTCGGAGAATAGCGTCGGAAGCCAGTTTTTCGTAGCCCAACCGGGAACCGAACATGAAGCGAAGAAGAAAATAATAGTCCAAAAGGCGATATTTGTTAGTAAGATGCCTAAAGATGACCGGATTGCGGCAAAATTACTCCGCAATGTTTCTCCCAAGGTTTGTTTCTTCTCTTCTTCTTTCTGAGCGGCAGTCTCGCGGCGTGATTCATAAAGGAAAGCCACAAGTACAAAAGCATATACGATACCTACTATTCCGAACCAATGGAATGTCGATTGCCAAGAGATTGATTCGGCTACGAAAGCGCCAAAACCACCTATTGCCTGACCCATATATAGACCGGTCATATGAATACCGATTGCCAAACTTAATTGTTTGCCGGTAAAGTAATCGGCAATAAGAGACAGAGCGGCCGGAATATATAACGCCTCTGAAACACCCATCAGAGCTCTTAACCAATAGACCTGGTCATACGAGGTTGCGTAGCCCATCAAAAGGGTTACTGTAGACCATACACCCAATGAAAGGACTATTAACCATTTTCTGTTGACACGGTCGGCCACAATACCTGAGACGGGGCTCATAAACCCATAAATCCACATGAATGCGGCCATAACCTTTCCAAACAACACCTTGCTTTCAAGGTCTGTGATGTCGATAGCCATCGCATCCCTCATGGTGGATAGCATCTGCCGATCCATATAGTTCAGCAGAGCTACCACCCAAAGGAGTGCTACGACCATCCATGGATACCATTTTTTTAAACGTATGGAATTCATAGATGTTCAGTGCAAATTATTTCTGTAAACTTGTGCGACTCGGGTTCTGACCACGCATCGGCCAAGCCGATACTGTGTTGTACGATGATGCTTTCGAGGAGACGCAGACCATTGTCGCAACACCATCTTTAATTACCGCAACATACAAACGACCGGTAGCATCCATTACGGGAGTAGAAGTACATGATTGCCCGAGGTTATCTTCCGCGAACAATGTCCCGTCTTGTTTCACCACATAATAGTTGGCTTGAGCGTCTATAATATGGATGTACCCGCGGTCGTCAATTGTGGGAGTAGTCTGTACGTTAGCTTTGGTAGCGAAATTCCATAACAGGTTACCGTTCTTGTCAAGAGCTATCAGCCCTTCGGCTGCCGATGTGCCACCATTTGCATAGAGTGTGCCATCTTCACCGATTGCCACACCGCCATCGGGAATAGCCCCGGCAGTCTTGTAAATCCAACTGGTTGAGCCGTTGGCGTTTAATGCAATAACTTCACCTCCTCCTGAATCTGCGTCAGTTACGAAGTATATAGTACCGTCAGCTCCGATAGAAGCCTGAGCCGAACGCAAAGCACCTGTAAACGCATCGGCTGCGCCACCAAGATTTGTCGTATACTTCCAAAGTTGTGCACCTGAGTTAATATCTGTAGCGAAGAAACCGTTCTTACCGTTGGCTGCCGCGTAAGCTACGCCTGATTTTGAGACAGATATACCGGCGGTAGCTCCGATTCCTTCGGTGCTGAATATCGTACAAGCTCCGTCAGGTGTATATTTCCACATTTCGTTACCACGAGTAGCAACAAGTATATTGCCGTTAGTGTCGATTGCAGGAGTAATAGCGTATAAGTTAGTACCGCCGGCACCATTAGCTTTAGCCCACTTAACCGAACCGTTAGGATTAACGGCAATGGTAACCGGGCCTACGCGATCGGCGCTTGTAGACTGAAGGTCGCGTACAATCATATAGATTGTTCCGTCCGCTCCTACTGAGGGAGAACTGAATACATCAGTAGCAGTTGCCGTAGGCGAACATCCCTGCATAGCTTCGCTCAAGTCTAATGTCCACTTAACCTGTCCGCTAGAGGAATCATAGGCATATAAAGCTGCAAGATCCGTATCAGCTTTACTACGCATCATGTAGAGGGTGCTTCCATCGGGAGACATCGCTGGCGACGAACCCGCTTTAACAGCCCCACCAAGTGACATTGTCCATTGTGTGGCAATAATCATGGTAGGATCGAGAATGTTGACACTCTTTGTCACGGAAGCTGTCAGACCATAAGAGTCTGTCACAGTCAGTTTCACGGGATAAGAACCTGCGGTCTGATACTTGAACGAGGGATTCTGCTCTGTTGATGTAGAACGGTTTTCATCTGCAAATTCCCAGAACCAACCAACGATTGTTGTTGAACCTTTTGTTGTGGAGATGTCTTTAAAATTAACCACGTCGCCAAGCAGATATTCCTCCTGATCAAGTTCGAAGTCTGCTTTTGTCGGATTGACGATGACAACTTTGGTTGTGGTGGATGCCTTTAGCTCATTTGAGTCTTCCACAGTCAATTTTACCGTGTAAGTACCGTCTTTTTTATAAGTAAAGGTTGGTGTCATTTCGGTAGATGTGGAATTATCCTCGTCACCGAATTCCCAGAAATAACTCACAATGCGTGTCCCTTCGGTAGGCACGCTTGTGTCTTTAAATGTTATTGGAACTCCAACTTCATATTCTCCTCCCATTTGTTCTATACCGGCCTTAGCGGCGGTGTTATAGAACTCATGGTCTTCGGAGCACGAAACCGCAAAAATGGTAATTGCTCCAAGCAATAGGCCTTTATAAAATTTCTTAAACATAATATTGTTAATTGATTGATTAAACAATTGGTAAATTTGAAATTAATACGGAGCATCAATTCCAAGTTTGTATAATCCGGGGCCACCTCCGGCAGTATATCCGAAACTGTTGCCCTTTTCAAACGGTGTTATCCAGAACGCATAAAGGTCGCCATCATTTACAAAGAATTTGACTCTTATAGTTCTACCTTTAAGAGACGAGAGGGTCTCATTGTTTTTCCACTTAACTTGCTTACAAGTTCCGTCACCGGTGACGCTCACACAGTCACTTTTCGTAAACCCAGTAATCGGGGTTCCTTTTTCATCCTGGATTTCTACGGTTAATGAGCCCTTTATAGCTGCATTCACGAAGAAATACTCACCGGAGAATTTGAGTGGTTCTGTAAGAATCTCGCCTGTCCCGGACATTGAAGCAAACCCATCGCGTCGAAGTGTTGCAAGTCCTGTAGAAACAATCTCCTGACCGGTAGAGCTAAAATGCCTACCACTCATATAGAAATACAATTTGTCTCCAACTATGATGGGCGAGCCCACAGCCGATTGAATATTGCCGTTATTCCAAGCTGACTTATCATCGCTTACGGGACAGAAGGGCACGAAATCTTCTCTATACCAGTTCCATCCGTCTCGGCTATAGCCAAGAAGCAATTGATTGCGTTTGATTACACCATCGGCAGAACATACGTCATTCTCAGGTCCCGACCATACAGAGAATATTCCAAGCATAACACTTTCATAACCTATAGCGTCCAAGTTATAAATAGCCGGTTGCACATCGGTATAAACAGGATGCGTGGGTTCCGAAGGCCATGCTCCGAACCAAAACCTCTGCAAATCAGCTTCAGCCAACTTATTGCCGGCAGTCGCATCGGCGTTCTCCATGTAATCTCTACCACGTATCAGGGTCGCTGAATTTACCCGCACGTTATGTCGTAAAGACCATACCCAAACTCCACGGAATGGATTTTTAAACACAGTCGAACGGTCTGCAATCGATTTTGATTCATTCACTTCGCGCCAGGCTTTACCATCAGAAGATGTGTAATAATGATATTTCCAGTTGCCTGCACCATCGCTTGATTGGAACATTTTGTATCGCTCATATTCATTAGCAGCGTTCTTATCAAGCCACACGGTATTGGAGTCTCTATTCTTTCCGGAATGCACAATATTGGTTCCGGCAACGACATTCAATGAAGGTCGTGTCCAGTTAATACCGTCTGCAGACTCTGCATAACAAGTCACCATATTACCTCCGCCGTAAGAGCCTCCGGCAGCCATATACCACATCTTGAATTTGTTGTCAGTTTCGTCATACCAAACACCATCGCTGAACGGAGCAGCCGAACCGCCTCCTTTTCCGTTGAGTTCCCATTCCTTTTCAGGGACAAGAACCGGCGAAGAAGGATGATACTCAGCGCGATGCCAGTTGCGTTTAAGCGATGTTTGCGAAATAAGAAAATCATCAACAAATAATTGCCTCCCTATCGTAATATCTATAACTGAAGGTTTGTTAAATAGATAATTGGGAGTCATACCGGAGGTTACATAAGCCGTCGATGTCGTTGGAGGCCAAACCGTCGGTAAAGAAATCCCATTGTAGAGTAACCTGGAAGTGGGATCGGGATTCGGAATTTCAGGGTAAGCGGGTGTGGCCGGTGTGGCCGGTGTGGTCGGTTGTTCGTTAGTTCCTTCGCTATTGTTGGGAGGAGACGTAGGTTCATTCTCCTTGCTGCATGAGCCAAGAAGGCAACCAACACTCAACGCAATACCTAATATATTCTTTAATCGCATCTTTTTACATTTTTAAATGGCCGGAATATCTTGGCCGGTTTTGGAAAGACCCGGGCCACCGCCTGCAGTATAGCCACGACTCTCGCCTGTTTCCCATGGCGATACCCAGAATGAGTATAAATCTCCGTCGGTGACGTAGAATTTAAACCTAACGGGTTGGCCTTTTAATGAAGCAAGTGTATCGTTATTCTTCCACTGAATTCTATTCTTTGTGGAATCAGCACGTTTCATCCCGATGCAGTCTTTTTTCTCAAATCCTGGTATGGGATTCCCTTCAAGATCGGTAACTTCGACTAACAACTCTGATTTTTTACCCTTTACATCAGCATTGACAAAAAGGTATTCACCGTCAAAGATTACTGGTTCGGTTAGAAGAGTCCCTTCCGATTTACCGGCATTCATCGACACGAAACCGTCACGGCGCAATTTGGCCAATCCGGTAGATGTATAACTGTCCCACATAATGTCGTTCAATCGGCGACCGCTACAATAAAAATACAGTGAATCGCCAACGATTAGAGGAACACCACCTATAGACTGCATATTGCCCCAGTTCCATGCGCCCTCGGTAGTATCATTGGCCATAAAAGGTTTATGAGAAGGACGCGAAAAATGGAAACCGTCACGCGAATAACCCAATCCGATTTCGTTACGCTTCTGTATTCCTAAATCCGCGCATATATTATTTTCGGGTCCTTGCCATATAGCATATTGACCTAACATAATGCTTTCATAAGGAATGCAGTCGAAGTTATAAATGCCCGGATTTACTTCAGGGAAGTTCGGATGTCTTGGTTCCTTGTCGTCCGGCGTAAACCAATACACGACATTTTTATCGGGGACACCTTTACGCACACGATGTGCCATTGAAACGGCTGTTTCAGGGTCATGAGCTTCGAGATAGCTGCGTGAACGAGATGAAACGTTTGTGCTGTATCTCATTGACAAGCACCAAACATCGCGGAACGGGTTATAGAAAACAGAAGAGCGGTCATACAAGTCTCCCGATTGTGCTACACCTTCACTCCAATGTATGCCATCGGGCGAATATTTAAGGATGAACTGCCATCGGCGGTCGGTGGGACGACGTTCCACGTTAAACATCTTGAATCGTCTCGACGGATCGATTTCTTTTTTGTCAAGCCATATTGTGGCTGCGTCACGATTAGCCGTATCTACAATACATGTTCCATCCATTATGTCAAGTTTCGGTTTTGTCCAGTGTATGCCATCGTTTGATTCAGCGTAACCTGTGTAAAACGTCTGTTTGTCTTGCTTATGGATGGTTCCTGCACCTGCGAGATACCACATTTTGTACTTTCCGTCGTTATCGTCATACCATATACCATCGCTAAAAGGAGCAGCGTAAGGCGCGCCTTCGATGGTATTCTCCCATTCTTCGGTTGGCTCCAATACAGGATTGCCCACATAGAAGTCAGGAGTGTGGTAGACCGGAGTCATATCGGAAGATGCAATTAAGAAATTATCAACAAAGAGCTGTCTTCCTACATTAATAGGAATAACAGAGGGCTTATTGACAAGATAAGGGACGGGCATTTCGCATGCTGTATCAGGTTCAGCGTACCTTGGAGGCCATTGCTCGGGCAACTGTATGCCATTATAGAGCGTTTCACCAGATGCATAGCCATTAGCGGCAAAAGTTGCCGCTATGGCTATACCTGCGATGAAGAACTTTGTTATTTTATGGAGTGTCATAATTAATAACCGGGGTTCTGTTGTGCTTTAGGATTAGATTCAATCTCCGAGATAGGGATAGGCAACCATTCGTGTTTGTTTGCCGTAAAGCCTTCATAATCGGTATCCGAAATCAGTTTTTTGAAGTTGGGATCCTTCCGTTCCAATTCATGGAAACGATCTGCCAGTTCACCCCAACGGAGCAGGTCGTAGAAACGATGTCCTTCGAGTGCGAATTCAAGAATACGCTCGTTCTTAATCGTTTCCATTGTCAGGCCGCTCACAGGAGCCATGTTGGCACGTTCTCTCACTTTGTTGAATGCTTCAACAGCCGAAGTCGAACCTGCTTTACCTCCGCTGATCACAGCTTCGGCATACATAAGAAGTACATCGGCATAACGGATCCATCTCCAGTTCACGCCATGCGCGCGAGGCTGGTTATAGATGTATTCCTGCACACCTGCGCCGACACCTGCCAATGAAGTGGGGTCGTTGTTACGCATAGGCATTGACAGATCCATTCCTTTAAGGAATCCAGCTTTATAAGGGTGAGTGCGTGTATTAGCGGCTGTCGAGAAATTACCCTGAGGATACAGGTCTTCGAAGTGATAACCGCCGGGGCCGGTTACACGCTGACCCGGACGCGCTTTGATTTCAGGAGCAAGGTCGTTGAAGAACATGGTATGGAACATACGCATATCCGTATAACCGTCCTTGTCAATGCTGTTGACAAAAGCGTCATATAACCATTCGTGGACAACGCCTTCGTATCCTGATCCCGCACCGGGCAACATGAGGCCACGAGGGTCGAAAGCCAAGCCTGAAGTCGACTGACCCGGGTTGAAGGTGTTATTGATAACATCACCTAAGAACTGGAGTTCTAAAATGCTTTCGTCGTTGTTTTCGTGAGCTACATCAAAGTTGTATTCATAGTTGACAAGGTTATAGCTGCCGTAGGTACCTTTGATGATTTCATCAAATTCGGTAGCGGCTTCGTCATAGTAAGTTTTGGTTGATGTGCCATATATGGGCTCGATACCGCTACGATACAGAAAAGCTTTACCACGTAACGCAGCTGCAGAAGCTGCAGTCACACGACCGAGTTGGGGACCTTTCCAATATCCTTTTTTGGGAAGGTATTCTTTAGCATATTGCAAATCTTCCGCGATAAAATCCCAGACTTCGTCGGGAGTGTTCAAATCGCGCACATAATCCTCCATGCCCTTAGGCGCGTGTTTGATTAGAGCGACTTTACGATAATTGGTCAACAGATAGAAATGAGCGAAAGCTCTCCAAAAATACGCTTCACCAAGATAAGCGTTCTTTTGGGTCTGGTCGTAAAACTCTACCTTATCGATATTCTCTATCACGTATGTAGCCTGTGAAGCCGTTGAATAAATCAAGCCAAAAGGCTGCATTATTGTATAATAACTTGAGTTAAGTCCCGAACCATACATACCCGGGCGACCGTAATCGGAGTTTGAGGAAGCCTCGTCCGAACGGATAATCATTGTTTTTGATGCCGAGGCTCCAAAGCTACGTTGTGTCTGGACATAACCGTAACAAACCATGACAGCTTCGTTTACAGCTTCGGGTGTGGTGAAGTATGAGTCCATACTGGGCTGCTGCGGATTCACTGCAAGATCATCGAAAACATCATTACACGAAGTAAGAAGAAGCGCAGCAACACCGATCGTAAATATTTTATTTAAGTATTTCATGTTGCTTAAGTTTAGAATGTTAGATTAAAACCGATAGTATATGTCCGTGCGTTGGGATAAGAATTCTGGTCAACGCCACGAGCGAACAATGTATTCGAGCTAACTTCTGGGTCAAATCCTGAATACTTTGTGCAAGTAAAGACATTCTGAACCGAGAAGTAGAAACGAAGGTTGCTCATATATGCCTTTTTTGAAAGTCTTTCAGGAAGGGTATAACCTAACTGAACGTTTTTCAGACGGAAATATGAACCATCTTCAACATAAAATTCGCTGGGGAGAGAGTTACCGCCATCGGCATTGGTAACCTTAGCAACAGGCACGTAGGTATTCTTATTGTCGGGTGTCCAAGAATTCAACACATCAACAACCATGTTATTCGCATAGTTAAAATAATATTGATATTTCTGTGCATTGAATATCTTATTTCCGCCTACACCGTTGAAGAACAATGAGAGGTCGAAATCTTTATAAATAAAGTCCAGGTTGAGACCATAGCTGATTTTAGGTATCGAGCTACCCAATATCACTTTATCGTCGGCGGTCACTATACCGTCACCATTTTCATCGTGGAAAATAAAGTTACCGTCGGCATCGAATCCGTCAATTTTATAGCCATAGAATGAGCCGATAGGATCGCCCGGACGAGTAATCGTGGCCGCATCCGAGAATTTAGACGAGAATGTACCTGAGGTAATGGGTTGAACATTGTCACCAAGTGCAAGAACCTTATTGCTCAAAGTTGAAAGGTTTGCTGTGGCATTAATACGGAAATCACGTGTGAAGTTACGGTGCCAATTCACCATGAATTCCCAACCTTTGTTCTGTACAGAGGCAGTATTAACGTATGGTGTTTCGTTAGAGGTGTTGACTTCAAAAATCTGACCGGAAGAGAGGTTAAGGTCAATTGTTGCCAAAAGGTCGACATTCTTCTTATAGAAGTAGTTGACATGGAAAGTAACTTCGTTATTAAACAAACCTAATTCCAACCCTACGTCTGCTGTTTTCGATGTTTCCCATTTAAGGTTTGTTGTTTTAAGATAAGCGGCGCGGCCGTCAACATAACGTATTCCACCTACGGTATATACGATAGGACCGAAAGCAATATTGTCGAAGTTGTAAGGGTTGAGGAAGTTTGCTCCCAATTCGCCGTAAGAGGCAGTGATTTTAAGGAGCGAAACAGTTGTACCTTGTAGCCATTTCTCGTTGTGCATGTTCCAACCGGCCGATACGGCGGGGAAATAACCTACGCGATGGTTTTTATGGAACTTCGAGGATTCGTCACGACGGAGACTTGCCGACAGAAGATATCTTCCGTCGAAGTCATAGTTGGCACGACCAAAGAACGAAAGCAGAGCAGCATTTTTCTCGTTAGAGGATACCTTCGCGTCCACGTTTGTTACACCCACAATATTGGAGGCACCCAGGTCGTCTATTGTCTCGTAGCTCATGCCACGGTAGAACTCGCGCATCCAACTCTGTCCCAAAGTAACAGAAAGCGAATGTTTACCAAAGTCACGGTCAAAGTTAAATACATTATCCCACGTATAGTTTGATGTCTGTCCACGGCTTTCGCTCAACGAGTTTTTAGGATTGCCATAGTCGCTATCGGGAGTCCCGTTTTCATCCCACATTGTATAATATATAGGAGTGTGGGTATAACCATGCGATGCCGTATAGTTGCCGCTGAACGATGTTGTAAATTTAAGACCTTTGATTATCTCGACACCTGCGCTGAAACCGCCCATTACATCAAAGTAATTTGTATAAGTGTCGGTTGCGTATAACCCTCCGAAGGGATTATTGCGTCGTGCGTCTTCAGCTTCTATATAGTATTGCGAACCCCACGAGGCATAACGGCCATACTGGTCGGTGACAGGAAGTGTCGGCATGCCAATGTTGAAGGTCGAGGTGGGAGTGCGATGACGCCATACAATCTGTGCGTTTTCCGAAACAAAGAAGCGTCCGAACTGCCAGTTCGAGTTCGTACGGGCACTGTATTTTTCATATTCAGATTTCAAGGTAACACCTTCTTGATTGAGATATCCCAGCGAGAAAGAGTATGTTCCGTAGTCGTTACCTCCTGAAATCTGTGCGTCTGCTGTATAGATGGGAGCATTACGAGTCCAAACATCAACCCAGTCTGTATCGATTGAGGGATCGGTGGGATTTACATTTTCGGGGGCGCGAGCCAGACCGCTATTGTCACTTACCATATTGGCGAACTCACGCCATTGGGATGCGTTAAGGAATTTGGGGGTATGAGCGAGCGTTTGTACGCTGAAACCGAAATTGGCATTCACCTTTACCGAGCCTTTTTGACCGTTCTTAGTCGTAATGATAACAACGCCGTTAGCGGCACGTGAACCGTAGATAGCGGCGGCAGCGCCGTCTTTTAAGACTTGAATGGTTTCAATGTCCGAAGGGTTAAGGGTTGACAAACCGCTATTTGCAAATACACCGTCTATGATATAAAGAGGGTCGGTAGCTGTCAGCGAGGCTGCACCACGTACGACTATATTTACATCTGCTCCGGCAATACCGCCTTGTTGTACGACATCGACACCGGCTGCGCGTCCTTGCAGCGAGGAAGCGACGTTGGATGATTGTTGTTTTATAGCATCTTTAGCTGACACTGTGGCAACCGAGGAAGACATCTTGGAGCGGTTTTGCGTTCCGTAACCAACGACTACCAGTTCGTCAAGAATGTTGGTGTCTTCTTTCATTACAACGTTTATCTCGCTACGGCCATCAATGGAAATGGTTTCTGTAACGTAGCCAACCATACCGAAAGTAAGCTTTCCATTGGTTGGCATAGAAATAGAATAATTACCGTCAATGTCTGTGATAGCACCTTTCCCGGGGGTACTCTTATCCACAATAGAGACACCTATAAGTGGTTCTCCTTCAGAATCAGTTACCGTACCGGTGACTTTTATCTCTTGAGCCGACATTGTCAAACAAGACAAAAAGGCCAAAAGAAAAATAAAGAATTTTTTTGTCATGGTCAGTTAATTTGATTAGTTAAAGAATTATATTTTTAAGTTATTATTTCTTCAGCGAGCGTACAACTTTTGATCATCATTCTGGGGATATGGAACGGGCCCTTAAATAAATTTCCTTTAGCAGGTTGCGCTACAGTTCCGTCTCTATGTAAGTAGCCGAACCATTCGCCATATTCCCAGTCGGGGAAGTGGGCATAAGTCCATTCATGAATCATCCGGTGCCATTCAAGATATTTTTCGTCTTTAGTGGCTAAGAAAGCATAGAGCGTCGCTATAATAGCCTCGGTCTGCGGCCACCAAAATTTCATATCTTGTGAATAATCCTGAGGAGGGAAATTACGACAATCGCGGAAATTGATGATACCGCCAAACTCCTTATCCCAGCCCCATTCCCAAGACCAATCCAGAATGGTTGTCGCCATCGCCGTCAGTTCGGCGTCCCATCCTCTGTATTTTGACTCTTCGAGCAGGAACCATGCTGTTTCAATACAGTGTCCAGGATTTATGGTTCTTCCACAACAAGTGTCAATCAGTTCGCCCGAAGGGGTAACCATTTCGAGGAGAGCCTTAAATTCAGGATGCATGAAAAGCTTCAGATTTTGAATGGATTGTTCTATCTGTTCATCCAATTCGGGGTCTTTTATTACTTGTCTGATTATTGAGGCTGTATTGATGAGGATCATTGTTATGGAATGTCCAATTGCCGGCTGCGTCGGGAGGTATTTCGGTTCCAGAAATCCCGGGGTGTTTATGAAGGTTCGTATATCCTTAAAAAGCTTCAAAGCTTTCTGCGCATAACTCGGGTCATTAGAAGCTGTGGAGTACGCAGCCATCGCAATGGCTGCAAAACATTCTGAAAAGACATATCGCCTTTTACGTAATGGTGTGCCATCAGCTTTTACTTCAAAATACATGCGACCGTCTGTATCGAAACAATATTTTTCGATAAATTCCACGCAACTTTTTGAAGCGGCAAGCCATTCGGGATTATTTTCAATGTTATTATAGGCCAAAGCAGCTATATATCCAAAGCGTCCCTGAAACCACACCGATTTTGTGGTGTCCATTATAGAACCGTCGCGGTCTAGACAAGTATAAACACCTCCGTTTATCTTGTCTAGTCCGTGCTGCATCCAAAATGGCATTATGCTGTTCATCAACCCTTCCATATAGGTCTTCGAACAGCTCGATAAAAAAGCCGTATCGATCATATTTCAAGTTTGTTACAACGAGAAAAGAATCCAATTTTTTCAAGTTGAGCTTTCATTTCGGCTTCTTCTGCGTCGCTCATATTGTGGAAAGGTACTCGATTGGGACCGAGATCTAATCCGATAAGTTTCATTATACGTTTACCGGCAACAATGTTTCCGCGATATTTGCAAATGACATTGATGACATCCTGCGAGAATGTTTGTTTTTCGCGCGCGACGTCAATGTCGCCATTGTTCCATGCTTCAATTATACCGGTTAATTCACGGCCATTATAGTTTGTTGTTCCGCCAATACCACCTTGCGCGCCACCAAGAGCAAGTGCCGCCAGGATTGTCTCGTCTTGACCGTGCAACATGTCAAATTTGCCGTTGTCATATAAGCGACACTGATGATATTCATATAATGACTCGTAGGTGTATTTAATACCGGCAAAATTAGGAATACGTCCGTCAACTGCTTTAAGTAATTCAAGCATGGAGAAATACGCTCCGTTAAAAGCAGGGATATGGTAATAATAGAAAGGAAGATTCGGGGCCGCGTTTGCTATTCTCTCGCAGTATTTAACCAAATCTTCGATTCTCCCTATTTTGGGGAATGGAGGTGCCATTGATCCTATTCCCCAAGCACCAATTTCCTGAGCATGTCTTGCCAATTCTTCGCTTTCCCTCAAACAACAACTGCCGACATGCACAATAACCTTAAAATCTTTCGGGGCTACTTTTACCCATGCCTCAGCTATTTTCTTGCGTTCCTCTCCGGTCAGCATGTAACCTTCACCGGAAGATCCATTTACAAAAACTCCTCTTAGTCCGTTCTTTACGAGCATTTCAGCATACGCCGGAATTATCTCCACATTAATATCCTCGTTGTGATGCATGGGAGTAAAAGGCGCATCGATTAAACCTTTAATTTTTTCCATGTGTGTTATGATTTTTTTAATTTGAAATTATTGATAAATCTTTACTTTGCCTATCAGTTTACGGATAGGACCATCGTTTATGGCGGGAGAATGAGCATCTTCAGGATAAACAATACAAAACTCACCCGGATGAAGCTCGACATAAAAGCGAGAAGCTTCTTCGCTTAAAGCGCAATCGGCCGTCTTGTCATATTCTTGGCTGAAAGTTGTAATTTCGTCAAATGGTTTCCAACCAATCAACTCTTTTCCTTTCAAAAGAATATGCACGTCGATATACTCCCTGTGTATTTCAAGAGGTTGCTCGCTTTTATCTTTTCCTTGGATTTCCAAGTTCATGATGTAAACATTATCACCGTCAACCGTGATTTTCCCAAAGGGAAGAGTATCGAAATCGGTTCTTTTTACAAAGTCAAAAAGAAGTTTAAACGAGGGATGAAGTTTCTCCGCTCGATCTGTTTTACTAAGTTTTCCTACTTTCATGGCATATTAAATTATATTGGCCACAAATTAATAAATTAATTTTTAATTAACCAAATCTTTTAATAAAAATATTTCTTAATGTTAATAATTTTACCTGTGTTAATATAAAAACTGACCTATTTCAACAATTACATTTTAAGAAACAGAGGCGATTTTACAGCAAAAACACACATATAAGTGCAATATTCGCATCGTAAATAACTTTATCTCATTTTTTAAATGCTGATTTTAATAAATAATGCAGTTTACCAACATTAATATTAAATCATAGCAGTGAGACCTATATTAAAAGCACCTACTCATTTTATCATATAGCATATTTCATAAGACACACTCTCGTAAACTCGTAAGATTTATAAAATATTTTATAAACGAAAGTGTAATTATTAAAGTTGTGTGATTTCCTTATACATCCCCTTTTGCACTATTAATTGGCTATTCTAAACTTCATTTAAGAGGTTTTCGTAAAATATCTTTATCTTCAGTATTTTACTTATGAAAATTTTTTATTAATTTTGCGAAAGTTAGTAAGACTTATAACAAACACTATT
Source organism: Muribaculaceae bacterium (assembly GCA_022509065.1). Classification (GTDB taxonomy): domain Bacteria; phylum Bacteroidota; class Bacteroidia; order Bacteroidales; family Muribaculaceae; genus CAG-873. The sequence goes on along the minus strand of JAFLTY010000016.1, from coordinate 29,358 downwards.
ATGTCTATAGAATCTCTACCAAATACTGAACGTGGCTCCAGTATGAAAAAGATCATTACCGCTTTTTTCTATAACATCAATTCCACGATTCCTGAATTGGCTAAAGAACTCTATCTAAGTATACCAACCGTTACCAAACTTGTCAATGAAATGGTTGCGGAAGGAATACTGACAGACTATGGGAAAAGCGATTCAAAAACCGGCAGAAAACCGAACATATATGGTTTGAATCCCCATTCCGGATATTTTCTGGGCGTTGATATCAAAAAGAATTACATAAATTTAGGATTATGCAATTTTAACGGCGAGATAGTTCGCCAGGATTTTGAGATTAACTATAACAAGCAGTCCTCGCAAATGGATGAGCTTAATGAAATATGTCAGATAATATCTGATTTCATTAAGACATCCGGTATAGAAAAATCTAAGATACTAAACGCTTGTATAAATATTGGAGGGCGGGTTAATCCCTCCACCGGCTACAGCTATAGTTCTTTTAATTTTTCCGAAACGCCCCTCACTGAAATCATTTCCGAAAAAATAGGCATCCCTGTTTGTATCGAAAACGACACACGCTCGATGACTTATGGCGAATGTCTAAAAGGCAACACCATAGCAGGCGAAAAAAACGTGCTTTATGTAAATTTAGGATGGGGAATGGGATTAGGCATAATGATAAATGGCATCCTTTATGAAGGCAAATCAGGTTTTGCCGGCGAATTCGGCCATATAAGCGCGTTTGACAATGAGATATTATGCCATTGCGGCAAAAGAGGTTGTCTTGAAACCGAAGTTTCCGGAAGTGCTCTTCACAGAGAAATAATTGAAAGTATAAAAAACGGTAAGATCTCCATCCTTTCAAAAAAAGTCGAGGAAAATGAAAATATCACCTTGTCTGATATTATCGAAGCCATAAATCACGAAGATTTATTATGCATCGAACATATCGAGAGCATCGGTGAGAAATTAGGGAAACAACTGGCCAATATGATTAATATCTTCAATCCCGAACTGGTGATCATCGGCGGCACGCTCTCTGCAGCAGGTGAATACCTGATACAACCAATTAAACAAGCCGTTAAGAAATATTCTTTGAAACTGGTCAATAGCGATAGTAAAATAGTAAGTTCCAAATTGAGCGATAAAGCCGGAATTATTGGAGCATGCATGACCGCCCGCCGTAAGATGTTCGAAGAAAACTGAGAAAGTAGTCAGCGAAAATACACTTTAAACAATCCGAAATACCCCTACTCCCTACCTTCTAAAAAGAGTAATCTTACTGCCATCAATTGGTGGTACATTACGTCACTAAATATTCTGAATAATATCTTCTATCAGAGCAGCACAATATTTGTTGAAAATTTCATTGCTCTTACGGCTTGGATGTATTGTTCTCGCGGCATATTTTACCCCCGGAATCACAACTTTTCTTAGGTGTGGCAGACTGGCATCAATAATGGGAAACTCGCCGCTTGGAAGATTAAGTTTTTCCACAATGGCATCATCCACCTCAATGCCGGTCATAAAGATGATTATATCAGGTTTGAGTATCTCTATCTCCTTGCCAATCACATCGAATGTTCTTTTTTCGATATCTTTAATATAGTCCGGCGATTGGGCGCAACAACCACCGAATCCAACTTTCCCTCTTCCTATTTTAAATAAATTATTCCATACACATCCAACTTGTTTACCTGTTTTTTGTTCTAACATCTCAATGAATTGGTACATCCGTTTGGTAAACTGATTTTTCGCGACACCAGTTTCCTCAAAACAATAGTCATGATAAATGTCGGTCAGACCGTACATCTCCTGCTCAGGTAGCAACTCGTTTTCTGAGTCATCAGTATGTTTGCCTCTGATTTCCGTTAATATATCTTCTGTGTTTTCAAGATGAAAATTATAAGTAGAATATTGGGTGTATATTTCAGCATTGCCTCTATTCCCTTTATCATTCCAATTATTGTTTTCGCGTCCGAAAACCATCACACGCAGTTCTGCACTCTCATAGGGATACTTGTCCTCGTCATCTGACAGTTCAATAAGCAATGGCGCAGCCGGCTTAATATCATAGATGGGATCATGGTATATTTTTTCCATTTCACTATATAAACCAACAAGATGTGTTCCGTAAAGATTAATTAACCTGTCGTTTATACTCTTTTCTTCAATTGGTAGATAGTCAATCTCTTTCATTTTATGTCATTTATAGAAGTTTCGTTAATAATCATGTTTTTATGACTCATTGATTAAGGGGTCTATAACCAACAATGAACGTAATATCAAGGTAACCGGGCTCAATTTCGTCACTTAGCCCAAAGCCTGGCACAGCATCAATATCTTTCGCTATATCGGTCAAACCCAACAGATTTAATATTATCTCATTTGTCTCGGAGTGTTTGTCTGGGCTATTTAAGGGATTCATCCCAATAAATATAATTAGCCCGTTGATAAAAGTTTGATACAAACGTATGTTGGAGAAAATTGAATCCCAAAATTCCTGATTGATTTTAATGGGAACGCTAAGCGTTAACCCTTCTGCAAGTCTGCGGCTTACCACTATACGGTTTATATCGTTTATATCGATGGAATTTAACGGTTTATTACTAAAGCAAATTTTATTAATCAATCCATTAACTTTTTCCTCGTTATCCTGCTCATACTCGTTAACAACTTGAAGACTATGAGAGTCCCCGCTTATGGCCTTTTTCTTTAAATATGAATACACTGCAGGGTTGTCGATAGCTGCTTTCAAGTCATTAGGACTTAACCAACTGTACTCGCAGACTCGGATAGTCCCGTTTTCTTTTATACCATGAGAAATAAGCGTAATCAATTCTTCATCCGTATATGGGAGTATTTTATATTCCTCAGGGTGATTTAACTGCCATAATGTGATCTCCTTTAATAATTTGATATAGACGCCTTGTCCACGCCGGGCATATTTAATAAGCTGGTCTATGGACATCGTGTCAACAGAATTGCGTATAGGATTAGTTCTCAGTATCTTCATATAAATCGTACATATCACTTATCCAACCTTTCATGGCTTTGCGCAAGCTCATTGGTTTTAAGACCTCTACCAGAGCGCCGTCATGGAGCAAGCGCATTATGAAATCATATTCCGGCACAAGGAATAATTCGAAATCAGCGTATTCGTTAGTTTCAGACACCTTGGTCTGACTATGATGAAGAGGGAGCGACTCAAGATATTTAGCATGTTTCTTGTATGCGCGGATAATTATAGACTGTGGCTTATGGGTTAAAGTTGAAACAATGCCATAAAGGTGTTGATAGAATTTGTCGGCTGAAAATGAGTCAGGAACCCTAAAATGGACGTCCTCCAGTACCATATTTAAAATTCGATCCAATCCATAACACAGCAGTCTGTTAGATTGCAGGTCACGTCCTAATGCGTACCATCTGTTCTCAAAAAGTTTGACACAGTAGGGTTCAAAGCGAAAAGTTCTCGGGTAGGAATCTTCATACGATTGATACGTCATTGTTACCATTCTGTTCTCCTTCATGGCTGCGAGCATAGGAGAGAAATACGTATATCCCGAAGGCCTTTTGTCAATAATTATTCGGTCTTTCAAAGACAGGTTCTCATAAATTAAATTACCCATTGCTATCGAATCAAGGATATATCTTCTTACTCCATCACCTTCAAGAACTTCCGGATTGTCTATGTAATATCTATTTCCGGATTTTCTTTTACAAGATATCCTTATATGAAAAATAGCTTCAATACAATCGCGCCATCGGTTGAAAGTGGCTCGAGAGAGAGAATTTCCGTCACTCAACATAGTGTTTTTTGCCCAATAATCTGATATTTCTTCAAAAGAAAGACCTTTAGAATTGTGCAAAGTGTTTATCAACCATGTGTATTTCTGAATCTGTCTCATATTTTAGCCTTCTTTTACGCAAAAATACATAAATTTTGTCAAGTGTGTTCAACCTATAATACCCACACCAATTAGAAGTTTATTTTTCAGTATACTTATCAGTAAAACAGTATAGTTGTTAGTTAATAGTATTTTTTAGTTAATCAGTATACATGTATGTTAATTATTTCATTTACAAGACGATAACGCGATAAGTATTCATGTAAACCGAGCTAAAGCTCTGTTTTATATTTCTGTATGGCATTTTTAGTATAATCTTCACTTATCCAATCAATTTCTTTTGCGTTCTGTTCAATCCAACAACAAGTCAACTTGTCAGCATGCTTTCTGATATTTTGAAAAGCTATGACATAAGATACAAAGGTTTGCATGTCACGCTTAATCTCATCCCAACCACCATCAATGTAAATCACACTGACATAGGATATTTTGAAATAAAGTCGCACTATGGACGGATTTTCAAGATGATAATACATGGTAAAATCTCCATTATAGCCCAAAGAGATAAGGAGGTTCTGGGCTTCATTAAGAAGATCGGTACATATCAAACTTCTTTTATGAATAAAATTTCCTATATAAAAGGGTTCTACCAAGTCGACCTTCGGTATATTTAACCTCGATATACGTTGTAACATGACAGTAATATTAGTTTATCAAAAATAAGTCTTCAAATTGCTGAAGGGGATGGATATTGGACACATTGAAAATGAATTATTTAAAAGTGTAACAAAACGAAGAGACAATATATTACCTATCGTTTATTTTTGCAACATAAGATTTGTACTTCATTGTTTGGAAAACTTTTGGTTTTTAGCATCGAGATGCAATATATATATTATAATTTGTTGATTTATAAGTGTATTTCATTCAACTGAGATTATTATTGATGTTCATATAATATTTTTGCGTGCAAAGATACAATTACAATGTCTCATTTTGTGAGACAATACAAGAACAGATTAGACGATTCATCATTTTTTGTCTTCATTGTTATTTTGGGATTATTTGGGACGCAAAGTCCTTAGAATCAAAAAATTTATTTATCTTTGCATTGGGTAACCACCGATTCTGATGATAATCAATCAAAACTGACAACAAGTGTTGCTGAAATATAAAGTCTCTCGACATCAAACTGTTCTGACTGCGTTGCTGTTTGGGATCGTTTTGTTAATGACGGGTTGCGGAAGTAAAAAAAACACTGTTAGCGCCGACCGTCAGTATAACAAGTCTTCTGAGGTATCGCCAAAGCCCTTGACAGGTTCGACAGGTTCGGACAAGAAAGTACAGGAAGTTTCCCCCACTATATCCAAGGAGATTAAGAAGTTGATAGCCGAGGCTCGCGAGTGGTTAGGTACCCCGTATCGATACGGTGGGAAGGATAAGGGTGGAACTGACTGTTCGGGCTTCGTAATGCAAGTCTTCGTAAAAGCTTTGGATATAAGTCTCCCTCGCAGTTCACGCGAACAACACGAATACTGTCACCGTATCGATAAAAAAGACCTCGTTCCCGGCGACCTTGTGTTTTTCTCATCCAAGGCCGGCTCCGGCAAAACATCACATGTCGGTCTATATATCGGTGATGGTGTTATGATTCACGCTTCCACGTCTTCAGGTGTCATCGAATCGTCTATCGAGAGTAACTATTACGTCACTCATTATAACGGTTCAGGACGAGTCCCGGCATTAAACGGTCTTTTGGCCGATGCCAAGACATCTGGTAACGATGAGCAATACACGCTGGTTCAGGACATGGAAGATAAAAAAGTAGAATCACAGATAACAGAAGCCAAAGCACCAATAAAAGATACCAAAACACCGATAGCGGATGTCAAACCACAGCCGGTCGAAGAACCAGTTACACCTCCCAAAAAAGACACACCTAATCCGGCTGCTATTGTAAAAAATGCGTTTAACCAACATTGATGTCCGGACAATATCGCGACGTTTGGTAAGTTTATCCCGGCCGGGAAGTGCTTCCTTGATAATTTTATGTAAATTTGCGCACAAAATTAGTTGTTAACACTGAAAATGAAACTAAAGAAGATCATATATCAAATTAGTCGCACTGTAGTTTGCGTCTTTGCTGTATGTGCTTTCCACCTATGCGTTTTAGGATATGATATGCCTGTCAAGACGTTGAAAGGACAGGAGTATTTCTGTTATAGTGTTGAACCGGACGAGACAATATACAGTATTTCGAATAAAATCGGCATATCGCCGGCCGACATAGTAAAATACAATCCTTCCCTTTTCGATGGATTGAAAGCCGGTATGATCCTTTACTTCCCTGTGTCCGAGTTTGGAGAAGGTTACGGTGGAAGCACTACCATGACCGAGCATGTTGTTAAAAAAGGCGACACCCTGTTTAGCCTTGCAGGTAAATATGGCGTCCCTACCGATGCTATAATAGCTTTGAACCCCGGAGTGGATAAAGGCATAAAGGAGGGACAAAAAATATTAATCCCCGGTGGCACAGTAGTGCAACAGCCTCAGGGAGCACCTGCAAACCAGTCTGCTCAAAATTCACCTGTCGAGCAGCAACCTCAGCATCTCCGCAGTAATCCTACACCTGCCCAGCGTCCGGCAGAAAAAGAGACTGAATCTGTTGAGGCTATTACCAACAACACAGCCGAGACCTTTCCTAACGATGGGGCGCCGACCAACACCTCAGCTTCTGACGTTCCGGATTCGTCTGATACGTCCGTTGTGGCCGATGATTCCTTTACGGTGGAAATGGACGGTCAAGACCAAGGGGCAGATGGAACCCAAATGCCTGTTCTCAAGGTTGGAATATGCTTGCCCTTCATGCTTAATGAGGAAGAGCCCGGCAAACCCGCTCAGTATGCCACTGACTTTTACCGTGGTTTCCTGCTGGCTATAGACAGTCTCCACCAATTCTATTCCGATGTGCCCGTACAAGTGACAGCTGTGGACTGTGGCAACGACATAAGCAACCCCGATGTCCGCCACGCCATAGCCCGGCTCAGTGACGCCGATATCATAGTTGCACCCGACAACCAGGATGGTTTGGCTTATCTGGCTCGGTTCGGCAGAGACAAGGATGTTTTCGTCTTCAATGTGTTCCAAGCTCGCGATTCGTTATTTATTGACAACCCGTATATGTTGCAAGGCAATATACCGGCTTCGGACATGTACGACAAGGTCGTCGAATATTTCATATCACACCTCAACGGCGCCACTCCGGTTTTTCTTGACAATGTAAAGGGTAAACGCGACAAATCGCAGTTTGTCGACATGCTGTCCTCGCGTCTTGTATCCACTGGCATTGACTACCGCACACTCGCTTTTGACGGCGTATTGACTTCTTCTGCCATTCTCGAGAAACTACCTGTGAGCGACAACGACTACGTCTTTGTACCCAATGGCGGATCGCCTACCGAATTCAACAAATTCGCCACAGCGCTAAGCAACTACAAAGCGGCTTTGGCTGAAAACAGCTCTTCAGGGTCAGTTCGTCTTTTCGGTTATCCGGAATACACTCGTCTGACGGGCGATGCTTATGACAAACTTAAGGCTATCGGCACTACTTTCTACTCGCGGTTCTTCAATGACGCCACCTCGCGTGACACCGAGGCTATAGCCCGGTTATTCAGCTCCGTTTACGGCGAAGAACTTCCCGACGGCATCCCCAATCAGGTGCTCTATGGATTTGACGTTGCGCGATGGATGTTGGAACTGGGCTCACGAGGGGAAGTGACACGTGACACTATTTTGGAGACAAAGAGCGATACTGGAGCTCAGATGTACTATCGCTTCAAACCCGTCTACGGGGGCGGTTTATACAACGATACATTAATCATGGTGACCTTTAATGAAGAAGGCACCCAGAAAATAGAGGTGCTGTGACACGACACACGCTGCAACCGGTATCGGGCACATATCCCGAAGGCAAACATAGGTCGGGACATAGACTAAGGTCGTATGTCATACTTGTCCTGGCCGTCTTCGCCGCTATCGGACTGCGTGCCGAGACACATTATAAGCCTCACATATCGGTAGGTGCGCACGCCGGCATGGCTGTCAGCCGCATGTCGTTTGCTCCTGAGGTTCCTCAGTCATGGAAATTCGGGCCTATGGGGGGAATACAGATACGCTATGCCGAGGAGCGTCTTGTCGGTGTCCTGGCCGAACTAAATTTTGTGCAGCGCGGTTGGAAAGAACTCTTTGCGGACAATCCCGAGTTGCGTTACGAACGTTCGCTTTCTTATGTCACCTTACCTATCATGACACACATTAGTTTCGGTTCGCCGCGCGCCAAATGCTTCTTTAATCTTGGGCCGGAAGTCGGTTTCATGTTAAGCAACAGTATATCGAGTAATTTCGATTACAAGAACGCCGTGCAGTTTTTGCCCGGAACGCGCCGGGTCAACCAAATGGGTATGGACATCTCTAACAAATTCGATTACGGCATTACGGCCGGTGTCGGTTTCGAATATTATCTAACCCCACGTAACTCGATGACGTTCGATGTTCGCTTTTACTTCGGACTGGGCAACATATATCCCTCGTCGAAATCGGACGAGTTCAGCGCCTCGCGCACAATGTCGCTCAGCGCGTGTCTGGGTTATAATTTCCGTCTAAAATAACGCAATGACATAACACACAAAACATCAACCTTTATGGACGTTTCACGCGACAAAATTTGGAGAACCTCACGGGACTATTTTTTCATAGTTTTCGGCATGGGTCTTTACGCTTTCGGACTATGTGCCTTCATTCTTCCCCAAGGCGTTGTTATCGGTGGTCTTGCCGGCATCAGCTCAATTGTATTCTACACAATGGACGTACCGGTAGCGATCACCAACTACGGACTTAATCTTATACTGTTGGCTATAGCCTATAAGGTCGTAGGGCGAAAGTTCGTCCTGGGCACTATCTTCGGAGCCACCATGATATCGGTGTGGATAGGCATATTCCAGCCTTTGTTTGCCAATGGCATTGTACAGGGCGAGCCTTTCATGAACGTTGTTCTTGGCGGTTTGTTAATAGGTATCGGCGTGGGCATGACATTCACCCACAACGGGTCATCGGGCGGTACTGATATCGTGGCCGCCATGGTGTCCAAGCATACCAACGTGACTGTGGGTCGCATGATGCTTTACTGTGACTTCGTCATCATCTCATCATCGTTTTTTGTTTTCCACGACATAGAGAACGTAGTCTATGGCTTCATAGTGTCGGGACTGGCTCCCTTTGTCGCCGACATGATTATCAACACCAACCGTCAGGCCGTTCAGTTCACAATCTTCTCGTCCAAATGGCGTGATATCGCCAACGCTATCAATAACGAAGCCAACCGCGGATGTACCGTTATCGAAGGTATGGGGTGGTATTCAAAGCAACCCGTCAAGGTTCTTCTGGTGATGTGCCGACGCATCGAATCGGTCACCATTTTCCGTATCATCAAATCGATAGACTCCGAGGCGCTCGTCACACAGGCTAATGTCAACGGTGTGTACGGCAAGGGGTTTGACCAGATCAAGGTCAAACTTCACGACACAGCGCCCAAGGAAGAAAAAGTAAACAAAAACAACGAAGAAAACATTCCCGAGGAAATCGGCGGATAAATCATCAGCCACTCCGTTGGCTTTGCAAGCTTAAGCCCGTCCCGTTCCCTCTTTTATACATTAAAGCGGAAATGCATTATGTCGCCGTCCTGCGTGACATAATCTTTTCCTTCGACCGATAGCTTTCCGGCCTCTTTTACGCCCTGTTCGCCTCCAAGGCTGACAAAGTCGTCATACTTGATGACTTCGGCACGTATAAATCCTTTCTCGAAATCGGTGTGTATGACACCGGCGCATCGCGGAGCCTTCCACCCGCGACGGAAAGTCCAAGCGCGACACTCGTCGGCACCGGCGGTAAAGAATGTCTGGAGATCCAGCAGATGATACGCCGCGCGTATCAGACGAGACACACCCGATTCGGTCAGTCCCATCTCGGCGAGGAACTCGGCGCGTTCCTCGTAGGTATCGAGTTCGGCGATATCACTCTCGGCCTGCGCCGCCACCACAAGAATCTCAGCGTTCTCGTCCTTAACTGCCTCGCGCACGGCCTCGACATATTTATTGCCTGTCACGGCCGAAGCATCATCGACATTACATACATATAACACCGGTTTGGCAGTCAGTAAGAAAAGCTCGCGAGCAAATTTCTGTTCGTCGGCTGTTTCGAAGGTGACAGTACGAGCCGGTTGACCGGCGTCAAGAGCCTCCTTATAGCGGCACAGCACTTCGTACTGCAGCTTTGCTGTCTTATCGCCGCCTGTCTGTGCGGCCTTTTGTGTCTTTGCTATGCGCGATTCGACAGTCTCCAGGTCTTTGAGCTGCAACTCGTAGTCAATTATCTCCTTGTCGCGAATCGGGTCTACACTGCCGTCAACATGAGTGACATTGTCATCGTCAAAGCAACGCAGCACATGTATTATGGCATCGGTCTCGCGTATATTGGCCAAAAACTTGTTGCCCAGACCTTCGCCCTTCGACGCGCCTTTTACCAAACCTGCTATATCGACAATCTCGACAGTGGCAGGCACCACCGACCGCGGATTGCACATCTCGACGAGCTTGTTGAGTCGCTCATCGGGTACACTGATGACTCCCACATTGGGTTCGATAGTACAGAAAGGAAAGTTTGCCGATTGAGCCTTTGCGTTGGACAAACAATTGAAAAGCGTTGACTTGCCCACGTTAGGCAGTCCGACAATACCGCATTGCAGTGCCATAAATACAAGATAAGATGTTTATAAAAGTCCTGCAAAATTAATCAAATTTTATAACATAAGCAACCTGGAGGGCTGTAGGACGGTCTGTGGGACTGCCATACAAGAAGCGACCTGCGCTCTCGTTATTGAGAACGCAGGTCGCCGTATAGGATTACAAACTTACGATTACTCGTAAATCAGCTCAATGTCATCAATGTACATGGTAGAACCGCTACCTCCTTGGAAGTAATCTCCGTAACGACTTGCTGAAGCAACGAAGATGATATTTGAAGGATATACTCCTTCCTTATAATATTCCAACGGAATATTTATTAGAATAAGATCATCACCATCGGTGGCAGAAGTAAACACGTGTTCACCATAAGCTATTACATTATCACCGTCTTTATCGAAGAGGTTACGATCAGCTGCTTTTGTCTTAATAACACACGGCCATTGTTCTCCGTTGTACGATTGTTTAGTGTCATCAACAAGAGCCATATAAATAATTCCTTGGTCAAGATCTCCTTTTTTAATATACGAGCCTCCATCTGTGACATTAACGGGAACATATTTTACCCAAATGTTAACGGATTTAGGTGTTTCAGTAAATGGGCGACCCCAACCAAGTACACCGTTAGTGCCGTCGGTAGCCAGATATTTACCGGCAAATATATTACCTGCAGCGAACTGAATTACAACTTTCTCTGATTTCAAACACGCTGAGTAATTTCCGGAATGTTTATAATTATCGTTTCTTGTTGTAAAGTTCTTACTCACAGTGGCACCGCCATGGTTACCCGAATCCCAGAAAGTGTCCGGATAGCCGGTGCCTGGAACCCAAATTTTGTTATTGTAATAGAACCAATCTTCAAAACCTGAGTTAGGCAACTGAGTGGTTGGACGAGTCTTAATTGAAAGGATTTCATTGTAAATATAACCGTCGCAAACAGTAGTGTACTCATAAGTTGTGCCGGGCGTAAGGTCGTTGATTGTAGCCTCAAAATGTTGATTATCGGTAAAATGACCTTCAACAAAAGTCCATTCATCGTCAGCTCGGCTATTGGTCGCTTTACGGTAGTTGAACCCAACGTTTGTCAACCCTTCTCTTTGCATTGTCCCATGAAGAGTGACAGAGAAATACGAAGCGTCTTTTTCCTCGACAGGAGTTGGTATCACATATGCATTGCTCACAATTATGTTCATTGTGAGAGAGGAAACTTTATTATCTTTATCAGTGGCTTTAAAATCGATAGAATATTTACCATCCTCAAGACCATTTAAGAGATCAGCCGAAAAACCGATCTTTATCAGGGTCTGTTCCTCGTTGTCTATTTTTTGTTTGGCAATATTTATTCCTGCTTCTGTAAGAGCGGCCTTACCTTGTTCATTCATTCCAAACCATTCCAAATCATCGGAACTAAGCGCCGGAACCCATTCGAAGAACAAATCGCTCTTGAGATGAAGTACGGTAATCTCAGTTGCGCTTGAGACGTAAATAACTCTTTCGCCAATATTGTTTGCTTCACCCGTTACGGGAAGATTTACATCAAAGCCATAGCCAGTAAACTTAGGAGCAGCGATGAGTTCTACCTCTTGAGGCAAGTCTATTTTTTCTTCGTCAATCTCGATAGAGAATATACCGCCACCCACTTCGTTAGTCTCTTGTGTGTACTTGACGTTGATGATGTAATGGGTGCCGGGCTTAGCGTTTTCTATCGTGCCCGTATAGGTAAAGTCTGATTCGTTGACTTGTTTACCGGTGAGAGTGAATGTCAAATTCTTGTCGAAAGACGGCATCATGAAGTAACCCATACGTTCTTCGCGGCCAACATAGAGCAGAGTGTCACCGGCGTGTCCGATAGACATGCTGAAATCGTGTAAGGCTGCCTCTAAACCTTCAGTGTATTTAACACTGGCGGCAACGTTGGCTATTTTACATTGCAGTGTGGCTTGGGTTGTCTGTCCTTTGGTGATGTCGAACTCTGTCATACCTTTGAACCAACGTGCAGTCCACGAAGCAGGCACTGAGTCACCTGTCCAAGCCTCGGCGACATAGTGACCGCTGGCAAGATCGATAGTCTGCGGCATGTCGGCGAATTTATCGTAGCGACGCACCAACCCCTTGGCGTTGGATATCCAAATCATGCAGTTGTCTTGCAAGTCTTGTTCGACAGCACGCGACACCACTTGCATATCGGTGCTTACTGTTGTGTGAAGCACAAGCTTACCCTCGCCTTCTGTATCGAGCAGCATTTCATGGCTGCAACCGGTGCCGAGCATCAGCGCGGCTATTCCGGCAATATATAAATTTATCTTTTTCATAATGGGAAGGTATTATTCAGCTTTAAAGCGAAGGGTTAAAGACTCAATATTATTATCATTATCTGTGACCGACAAAGTAAACGTATGAAGTCCGGGGAAACCCGCCAACATGGGGACAAACAGAGTTATGTCGAAAGGAACTTCTGTTTGATTGATAACCTTGTCTCCTGTTGCTAAACCGAGACCATCTTCGCCAATCTTGTCTTCAAGATCACCGGGATAGGCAAGATCAAAAGGTTCGTTTAAACCGAGGTCTTCAAGAGCGGAGGAAAAATCGTCGCTGTCAGTATTGATGGTTACCACCAGGTTTTTGATGCCTTTTTCACAGAAAATTGTTACGATTGCATTGCCAAAATCGTCACTTACAGTATTTACCTCATCGAGTTTGAGGTTTGGTGAATCTGTAGCTTCGAAGGTTGCTGCCGGTTGGTCGTCAGGACCCGGGTTGTCAGGTACATCGGGACCGGGAGGTGTCGGGTCGTCGACATCGGGCAGTTCTTCATGACCGGGACGGTCGGAATTGTCATAGTTGTTATCGTTCTCGTCAACGGTGACATTGCCGCTCAAATCTTCGCTCTCAATATCAGTGTCAAGACCGATACCGGGCGATACTGAACCGGTCTGCTCGGGAATCTCGGGACCGGCTTTGGTCTTATAGGTAATGATGCGGTGTTGCCCGGCGGCTATGTCGGCGAACGAGGTTTCTTGTTCCGTTCTGACGCCGTCTATAGTGCCCACGAAACGAGCTACCATAGTGGTCGAGCCTGGAATAACTTCGAAGTAACCTGAACGGGTTTCCTGCGGAGTAAATACCAATTCGCCTTCATCGTTCGAATAGACCGTAACGGTAACATCGTCGCCTATGACTTTGCGAAGGTCGTCGCTAAAGATTACTGTAACCTTTAGCGAAGCGAATTTAGCTATGATGGTGCCTATGTTGGTTATTTCGCCGTCGGTAATGCTAAATTCTGTACTGCCGGTGTAGTAAGGAGCTTCCCATGCTGCCTTCTCTATCTTGTGAGATTCGACTTTAATGTCGTATTTACCGACAGGGAGTGTAAGAACTTCGGGCATATCGCCATAACGGTAAACATGCGACGCGAGTCCTTCGGTCTCGGGAGTGATAGTCACGATAAAATCGTTGACATCTGTTGTGGTACGCCCGGCCGACGAGTTGATAACCTGTTCGACGTTGTTCATCTCTATGCCGAGCGAGCTAAGCTGAACCTGACCGGTTCGCGTCTCTTCGGGCGCAGGCATATCAGGGTTGTCGTGACACGACGTCAACCCCAAAGAGAGCGATGCGCAAACAGTAAGTATATTAAATATATTGTGTTTCATCGTTAATGCTTTAGTATATTAATTGAATGTCATCGACATAGAGTTTGGAACCAACATAATAATCAGTTAAATAACCCACTGACGATTTCTTGGGAATGTCATTGGAATTTAAATAAGTATCTCCGGCGTTTGTTGAACGGAATATTACTTTGATTACTGCGGCCTTTGGACTTCCTATTGGATATTCGAAGTCAACATTTTGTTCGGTATATGCCTCAGCTTTATCCAAATCCCATGTTTTAGTCACTAATGTTTCTCCGTTAATATCAAGTAAGGTTATCTCAGCATAACCTTTATCATTGGGATTCTGGGGAGTATATTTATATTGGAAGGAAAAGGCTTGTGGACGAGATTCATGAGTGATTCCATAAGCAGCTCCGTTTACTAAATCATAAGTTCCAAGAAATAATTCTCCTTGAGAGGATTGTTGAAAATTATTATTACCTAAAATTGAATTTGAATTTACATCAAATCCTACTGTTCTAATTAAAGCAGTTTGTGGATTGGTTTCATTTTCTGGGAGAGTAGAACTTAGAGCTGAATAAGTACTTCCGGAAGTTTTTGAGGTAGTTAACTCGTTGAAAGTAGCCCAACCTTCACAATTCCACACTTTACATTTGTTATTATTGCTACCTACTTCTGTATAAGACCAATTGTCCAAAGAAGAGTTTGGTAATTGGATTTCATCTTCGGTTGTAAATTCTACTGTTTTTGAATACATATTTTGAGGCTGTACTTCAACAGAATATTGAGAGGCAGGGTCAAGATTGGTTACTTTTAAGAACCCATCTTGTATAGTAAGTGATTCTTGGATTTGTGAACCACCATTTTTAGTAATCTTAATTGTAACGGGATTCTCTGTATTAACTCCAACAACTTTAATATAAGCATATTTTGCAAAAACATTGTTAGGTGATACTTGAACGACGTACGGGTCGATTTCTATTTCGCCGCTGTAGGTGCCTTCATCGTTGGGGCGTAGTTTATAGTTGGCGCGTAGTTTAAGGACGCCTTCTATATCAGGAGTTGTGACAGTCAGCGTGTAGTTGAGCATGGCGCGGCTACGGCCTTCGGATATGTCGGTGATTTCCAGGGGACGCCATGTGCCTGATATCTCGTTTTTGTATTCGATAGTGATCTTCTCTTTTATAATGTCACGACCGCCTCCGTTAAATCCAAGAGTGACCTTGAGAGGAGAGTTGGGTTCGTAATACTGGTCATCGGCAGTAAGGTCGAATTCAACATTCTGTAAGTTGAACTTGAGAGCGGCTTCTTCACCTTCGCGTATCAGTTTGTCTTTGATGCGTACGGTAAACTCGTTTTCGCCATTACCTGTGTTAGACATATACCTGGTGACATTTGTGAAATCGAGGAGCGCCATTTCGCCGGGATTTTTCCACAAACCTGTGACACCGAGACCAAGGTCGGTGAGTTTTGTCTGCATGGCGGCATCGGCTGTCATAAGGTCGATGTCTTCTGGCCATCCTTGCTTAATGAGCGATTCGGATTCGGTGTGAAGATTAACTTCCTTAAGACCGGCCATGGCGATAAGGCTCATAGACAGAGTTCTATCTGCTGGTAGTCCGGCTACGGCTTCAACCATTTCGGCAGACTCGAAACCTTTAGCCTTGATAACAGGAATAGGAGCTGACAGCAGCTGGTCGTTAAGGTCTATATTTATGTCCTCCTGTTCGAGAGAGTCATCGAAAGAAATGTTGAGCGAAGCGTCGCCCACTTCACCGCCGTTAACATCCACAGTGATGGTGTAGTGGTGGCGTGCCTCGACCTTGACGGGGTCGAGTGTCATTTCGGCTGATATGCCGTTGGGCTTGGTGATGTTGATTTTTATTTCGACATTGCCGGGTTTTACATATACGGGACGAGTTTCTTCCCTGGTATACTCGACATTGTTTATTTTAGCACTCCAATCGGCCATATACTTACGGAACGCGTCGGTATAAGCGATGGTTATCTTACTTTTAGAGTGCTGCGCCTTAAGGCTGACAGTTGAGGTTTCTCCATCTTTGACTGTCAATGTCTGCGAGCCATAGAAGGATGGGCAGTCGAAACCTTCGGCAGTTTGGTGTTCATAGTAAGCTTCCATGGTGTAGTTACCCACCCCGAAGCCTTGCTCGGTAGGGAAGGAGTCAAGCGGCCATTCCCATGAACGCGAACCGTCGGCCTTGGTGAGACGAAGAGTCAAATCGTTGACGGTAATCGCGTCGGACTGGCCGTCTGCACGCGATGACGGAGCGGTGCTGCGCGAGGTCACCGTCTCTGTGTTCAGTTCGACGAACGGGGAGATGAGACCGTTACCTTTTTCAACGGTCAGTCCCAAATCGTCATGACATGACACGAAAAGAGCGGTAGCGGCAAGTACACCGATTCCCATCAAAATACTTTTCTTCATTGTCTTTGATTTTGGTTTATTGATAAATGATGGTTAATATTCGATTGTATGCTATTGACCTAAAAAAGCCAATTTGGAGCAAAAATACAAAAAAATATTAGAACCCGAGCAATCTCGAGTCCTATTTTTCCAAAAAGTCCAACTTATTGGAGTTTTTAACCCATATCAATCGGCTTTGAGTCGTAAATACCTGCGTGTTTTGGGTCCTACAGAGAAATGGGCGGCTGCACGTATGCCTATAATCCACAATATGATGTCGTTGCGTGTCAGTACCCATACGCGGCGTTTGTCAGCGGCCGAGAGTTTGGCATCCTTGAGTATGTCGCTGACAAGACGGCTGCCGTTCATGCCGTAAGGTCGTATACGGTCGCCGCGCCGGGGGTGACGGATAGCGAATGTCGCGTCGCCTTCTATCGCCCGAACATCTAAATACATGACGGTATTGTCGCGTTCGGGGCAGAATTCGGCCACATCGTGATACGTGACTGCAATATGGACTGGGGTGAGCACATCACGCTTCAAGGTAACCGTGTGTATATCATTGTTGTGCACGTCAAAAGATGTGTGCACGCTAAGAACGCCTCGGTCGAGTTCGGCGAAAGTGTCGTTGCCGATAGGGAAACGGAGTCCCGTCGCGCCATCAGAGACGGCACGCGCAATGTCAGACACCTGCGAAGCGTTCAATCCCACGTTTTTTAGCATAGCGTACATAAGCCGGATGCCTTGTTCTGCTCCGTGGTCGTCAAGCAAGGCTTTCACATCGTATTTGCCTGACTCCCTCCGATACAAAGCAGTGTCTTTCTCGACAAGATAATCAAGGAGACGGTTTGCATCCCGCAAATGGGACATGACGGACTCGACAGCGTTGAGCGCGCCCGGGAAGTTTTCCTCCAGGTCAGGAAGGAACACGTTACGCAAGCGGTTACGCAAAAAAACATTCTGAGCGTTGGTACTGTCAATGACATATTCGAGCCCTTTGTCAGCAAGATAGTTCTCTATGTCACGGCGGCTCACATCGAGCATGGGACGCACTACATAACGGCGACGGAAGTCCATGCCTGTAAGTCCGGGCAGTCCCGCCGACCGGAAAAGGTTGATAAAGAACGTCTCTATGTTGTCTTCGCGATGATGCGCCACGGCAATGGCCTGGAAGCGGTCACGGTCGAGCAAGTCGTCGAACCAGGCGTACCGAAGGCTGCGGCAGGCCATCTCGACCGACTCGCCGGTATGCGCCATGCGTTCCTTGACGTTGAAGTCGCGTACATATATATTGACACCCAACCGGCGCGACACTTCTTGTGCGTGCCGCATGTCGCGCACCGACTCGCTGCCGCGTAAATGAAAATTACAATGAGCAGCCACACAGTCATACCCCAAAGAGACTAAAACGGACAATAACGCCACCGAGTCGGCGCCTCCACTCAAAGCAACAAGCACCGGCGACGAGAGTCGCAGCAAGCCGCGACTCTCAATGGTGTTTTTTATGTGTTCCTCAAAAGGATGCATCGTTTGCCGATGGCTTAATGGCTATGTTTCTCGACAAACGGTCTTAGAACGGGTACCAGTTTGTCTGCGTAATGACGGAAACCGAGGTCGGTGAGGTGTATGCCGTCCACTGTACCATCATCCTCGGGTCCGTCAAGACCTTCGGCGGTGACATAGTACAGGTTGGCGGGATTCTCGGCTATGAGACGCTCGTAGTTGCGATGATAGGCGGCGTTTTTTGCCGGAAGATATTTATTGAACATCGAGTCGTAGCGGTAGTAAGGATATAACGGACCCTCAAGCATGACAATGGGTACTTCGGGGCGAAGGGTACGCAATATGTTGATAAAGTCGTATGTCAGTGTGTCGCACATCATCTCGGTGCAATTGGGCACCGGGTCGATGAGATAGACGTCGACATCGGGGATGCGTGCCATTGCGTAAGCCATGAAATTGTCCATTTTGCCCTCGCCAGAAAATCCGAGGTTCATGACTTCGGCGTTGAGTTCACGCGATATGATGTTTGTGGCCGCCATACCGGTGCGCGAAGCACAACCACCTTGAAGGATACTCGTTCCGTAGGCTACGATGCGGCGGTTCTTGTCGATAATATCGAGGTTGCCGGGAGTGATGACAGCCGAGCTGTCAACCATAACGAAAAGTTCTTCTATGCCATCGTACAACGGAAGGTATATCATATATTCGTGCATGTCGCCGTCGAGGTTGGAGACGTAGGTCGACTCAACAAGTTTTGTTTTGTTTCCGTCCGCGTCTTTCTTTACATAGGGACGGTTGGTGTTTACATGCCGCCAGACAGAATCACCCTCGAAAATATACAGGTCGGTGCCTTTCAGACCGGTGTCGGCCATGTGGATGAGATGGGTGTCCCACAACAATTCGTATTTTACGCCGATACGGCTGGAATTGGTGGCGAAACGAACACCTATACCCGTGGAACACTGCTGGCGGTCCCAAAGGTCGCGTCCCTCCGGTATGCTGTCTTTGATGTCAGCGGGAAGACGCGAAAATGTGCGTTCGGTATCGTCGAAGGCTTTATTTATGATACGAAGGTCGGTGGCGTTGACGAGTTTCCATGGTTGCTCGGTTTCTTCGGCCCAGGCCGTGAAACCTGTCGTCAGCGTCGCCACGGCAAGTATAGAAAACAAATGATTGAATTTCATGACCGATTTACAGGTTTAAGTTAGGTTAATGGGTTTGTTGTTGCAAATATAGCTATATTTTTTGAAACGGCCGTGGTGAACGAAGCTATGTATTTGGAAAACGTCTTGTATGGTGTGTTTGAATAGTGTGCTTGTATGGCGCGCTTGCGTAAGATAATTTTGTGTGGAGGTATATAAACGGCGAACCCCGCGATTCACATCGCGGGGTTTCGTCGAATATAAACCAATCAATTAACCAATCATGAGCTTCTTTGTTTCACCTGAAGCAAGGTGTATGTCTTTGTGTTTTTCAATCCTATCAGACTCGATGCGGGTCTTTGCATAATTAAACTTTGTTTCGTTATATATTAACTCTTGTGTTGCTTTCAATTTAGATTTCCGAGGGAGTCGGCTTGTCATCTCTGTGACTTTGATTATATAACATTCGGGATTGCACTTTTGTCAAATGATATTATGTTAAACTATGTTAATATTTAAATAATACTTGCTATTATTCTGTTAATCTGCATTTTAAAATTATCTATAAAAACTTTTTAAACCTCATTTTACAGGTTTTATATATTAAAAACCACGACATGACATAATAAATCTTACGTCATGTCGTGACTTTGTAACAATATTGTGTTATCGTTTATTCATTCATGGTGCGCAGCAGTTCGTCATTGTCGTGAGTGCGCTTCATGCGGTCTTGAATAAATTCCATCGACTCGACTGAATTGCGGTCGCCAAGGAATCGACGCAAAATCCACATGCGTTGCAACGTTTCGGGACGAAGCAACAGGTCATCGCGGCGCGTTGAGGAAGCCATGATGTCCACGGCCGGGAAGATACGTTTGTTAGACAGTTTGCGGTCAAGCTGCAACTCCATATTGCCGGTACCTTTAAACTCTTCGAAGATAACCTCGTCCATTTTTGACGATGTCTCGGTGAGCGCTGTCGCTATGATGGTGAGCGAGCCTCCGCCTTCTATGTTACGCGCCGCGCCAAAGAATCTTTTGGGTTTTTGAAGAGCGTTAGCGTCCACACCGCCTGAAAGTATCTTACCCGATGCCGGAGCGCATGTGTTGTACGCGCGAGCAAGGCGAGTGATGGAGTCGAGAAGAATTACAACATCGTGACCCGATTCGACCATTCGTTTGGCTTTTTCGAGAACGATGCCGGCAATGCGTACATGCTGCTCGGCCGGTTCGTCAAAGGTCGAAGCGATAACTTCGGCGTTGACACTGCGTTTCATATCGGTGACTTCTTCGGGGCGTTCGTCAATGAGAAGAATCATGATATATGTCTCGGGATGATTCTCGGCAATAGCATTGGCGACATCTTTAAGAAGGAGGGTCTTACCGGTTTTTGGAGGAGCTACAATAAGACCGCGCTGGCCTTTACCGATAGGCGCGAACATGTCTACGACACGGGTGCTCAGATTATTTGTTGTGGCGCCTCCCGTAAGATCAAACTTTTCATCGGGGAAAAGCGGTGTCAAGTGCTCGAAGGGTACTCGGTCGCGAGCAAATTGCGGTGAACGGCCGTTGACGTTTATCACCTCTGTAAGAGGAAAGAACTTCTCGTTTTCACGCGGTGGTCGAACGTAGGCTGTCACTACGTCGCCTTCTTTGAGTGCGTTGGCCTTAATCTGTTGTTGAGTCAGATAGACATCATCGGGCGAAGGCAGGTAGTTGTAATCGGCCGAACGGAGGTAGCCACACCCCTGTGGTTCTATATCCAAGACACCGGTAACCTGTATTATGCCGTCAAAGTTATATGACGGGTCAACCATGCGGTTGGCCGCACGATTCTTCTTGTTTTTCTTACCTCCCTGCCCGGGTGCGGGGGGGGCAGCCTGATTATTCTGTGTCGGATTGATGAGTTGTATCTGCAGAGGTGTCTGGGGGACATCCTCGGTAAACTGTTGCTCGTTGTTGCGCTGATAAGCGTTTTGCTGTTGATTGGTTTGTTTCTGCTTCTTCTCGAAACGAGGCCGCTCCTGCGGCTGTCTGGGTTGCAGAGGCTGTTCTTTGCGTTCGCGTTCGCTACGCGGCACAAAAGTACGGCCTTTCGTTGCGCCACCAAAAAAGTCGTTGAACGAAGTATCAACAGGTTGCTGACCCTTGTCTGCCGTTGCGCTTTCAGGTGCCTCGTTCGAAGCATCATGTTGGCTGATAGGGTCATGTTCTTCAGTGGCAGGACGGGAAGCAGGCATATCTGATGCCGAAGCCGCAGCTTGCTGTTCGGACTTTTTTTTACGTCCGCGCTTTTTCGGAGCCGCGTCATCGGATTTGGTTTCATCACCTCCGGCAGAGACGTTTTCGTTCGGAACTTGAACATCGGTCTGGATGGATGATGCTTCTGCTTGTTCATCGGCTACTTTCTTTTTGCGCCCTCGTTTTTTTGGCGCTGGTTCATTTACCGTATCCGCAGATGCGGAGACAGGCTGTCCGCTGTCGATTGTCGAAGTACCCTCTTCGGCCTTTGCGCGACGTTTCTTGGGTTGTTTGGCGGCATCGGCTGTAGCCTTGTTGATAGCTTGTTGATCTAATATATCATATATGAGTTCCTGACGCGAAGCTTTCTCGGGGTTTTTTACACCGATTGAAGCGGCATATTCCTTCATTGCCGCGTCGTCCATTGATTCTAATTCCGCAATATTATACATATGTTTATTAATGTGTTTATATCGCCAACGGCACAAGAATCACTGCCGTGAGGCGTTTGGGACTTTACAGTCACAGAAAAGGTTCGTGGATTTAAATTACGTGCTCAATCCATACAGCATGGATTTTTAAGCCGAAAAACGTGTATTATTAAAAAATTGAGTGAAATAATGTCAAATGTGACAGAATTGCGATGCTGAAAAATATTTTGGCGATGAAATTATAACACTTCCTGCATGTTTTTAGTCCGAAGTTGCCGCAAATAGTGCGTCGTCGGGCATCGCTTTTCGGCACAAAGTTACAAAATCTCTTTCAAATAACAAAAAATTAAAAAGTTTTGCATAATTTTGTGGAAATGAATTTTTCTCCAATCACACTTCATCTAAGCCTCGAAACATGAAAACCCGTTACATCATTTTAACTATATGCGCGGCGATGGCAATCGGCATGACATTCGCCCAAAACCGGGGACGCCAAAACGCCGCCAACAATTCACGTCCCGGTGTAAGTGCTCCCTCACAGCGCCCGGCGACACCTAATTCTCGCCCTACCCCCCAACCACAACCGCCTGCCTCCGGGCAGCAACCCCCCAATGCTGCGCCGCGTCCCAACACCCCTCCGGGTCCAACCAATGTGCGTCCCCCTCAGCCGCCACGTCCGCAAATGCCGCCTCCACCTCCCCATTACAATTATTACCGCCCTACTCCGCCTCCGACCTGGCGACCTACGCCACATGCGCCCTCATTCAACAGCATCTTGGGGATAGCACTCGGAACCATGCTGTCAAACTCGGTCAATTACCTGATCAATAACGGATACCATGTGTCGGGCTATAACAATAACGCCATTTACCTAAACAACGTCATGGCGTACGGCGTTAACTGGCCCAATGCTACAATGTATTACAATAACGGGTATCTCCAAGGCTCATTATTCTCAACATCTACATACAGCTATGACATGAGTACATATAATTATGTGTACCGCAATCTTATGTCAGCCTACGGAATGCCCGTCAGTACACAGTCGCTTTCGAACGGAGGGGTGTCCGCTACTTGGTGGGGCAGCAATAACAGCTTCGTTACTCTGTCTTTCTATCCGCAGCCCGTACAATATGGCGGTCTTCGATATTTCACCACCGTTTCAACAGGCAATTGACGAAATTTCCATCGCTTATAATTAAAATCAAAGTATAACATAAAATTATCTTATCCATGAAACCTTACGTAATAGGTATTGATATAGGCGGAACAAACACCGTCTTTGGTATAGTTGACGCACGTGGCATTGTTATTGCTTCGGGCAGTATTAAAACGGCAAAACACTCAAAATTTGACGACTATATCGACGAGCTCCATCAAGAAATAACACGCTTGATACAAACCCATGACGCCGTTGACAAAATACACGGTATAGGAGTTGGAGCACCAAACGCCAACTATTACACAGGCATGATTGTAGACGGAGTGAATCTTCCTTGGCCTACTCCCATTCCTCTCGCCCAAACACTTCGCGACCAATTTGGAATCCCCGTGGCTGTCACCAACGATGCCAACGCCGCAGCCATCGGCGAGATGACATACGGAGCGGCTCGAGGCATGAAAGACTTTATCATGATTACCCTCGGAACAGGTGTAGGCTCGGGTATTGTCATCAACGGTCAGTTAGTTTATGGCCACGACGGTTTTGCAGGTGAACTGGGTCACGTAATTGTCAAACGCAACAACGGACGGCTTTGCGGCTGCGGTCGTACCGGCTGTCTCGAAGCATATTGCTCAGCCACAGGAGTAGCGCGTACAGCACGCGAGTTCCTCGAAATACGTCACGAACCGTCATTGCTTCGTAACATGCCCATCGAGGCCATAACATCCAAAGATGTCTACGACGCAGCTATTGCCGGCGACCAACTGGCCATTGACGTGTTCAACTACACCGGCGAGATTCTTGGAGAAGCTCTCGCTGACATGACTGTGTTCTCTTCGCCCGAAGCCTTCATACTTTTCGGAGGTTTGGCAAAGGCCGGCGAGATGTTACTGCGTCCTCTAAGAGCCGCTATGGATCGCAACATGCTCAGCATCTTCAAAGGCAAACCAAAAGTTATTCTAAGCGAACTTAAGGAGGCTGATGCCGCAGTTCTCGGAGCATCGGCACTTGGCTGGGAAGCCAAATAACTTCGAACATACACTTCAAAAAAAATTTTGCTAATTGCCAAAAAGTTTGTACTTTTGCACACCGATTATATCCAAAATAACAATCAGACGGCAAGACGCGGAGGCTTCTGGCCGAGTCAATGTGTGCTAACCGTCAAATTTAACTAACTGTTAACCAATAATTAAAAGTGGATACTTTAAGCTACAAAACACTTGCCGTTGGTCCCGAAACATTGGATCGTAAATGGGTGGTAGTCGATGCTACCGACCAGGTACTTGGCCGTCTGTGTGCCAAAGTGGCAAAACTTCTCCGTGGTAAATACAAACCCGGTTATACCCCTTACATGGAATGCGGTGACAACGTAATTATCATCAATGCCGACAAAATCGTCATGACTGGTAAGAAATTCACCGACAAAATTTACTTGAATTATACCGGATACCCCGGCGGACAACGTGAGACTACACCTGAAGTGCTTATGAAAAAATCTTTCAACAAGCACATCAAACCCGGTATGCACCCTCTTTTCATGCGCGTCATGAAAGGCATGCTCCCCAAAAATCGCCTTGGCCGTCAGCTTCTTGGCAATCTGCACGTTTATAACGGTCCTACTCATCCCCACGAAGCTCAGGAACCAGTGTTAATCGACATCAACAAACTGAAATAATCGACTAAACCTCACTCATGGAACAAGTAAATGCAGTTGGCCGCCGTAAGGCCGCAGTTGCCCGAGTTATAGTTAAAGAAGGTACAGGCAACATCATTATTAACAAGCGCAGTCTCGAGGTTTATTTCCCCTCGTCGATTCTTCAATACATCGTTAAACAACCCCTCAACACCCTTGGTGTTGCCGGCAATTATGACATTCACGTCAATCTTGACGGCGGCGGTTACAAAGGTCAGGCCGAAGCCCTCCGTCTGGGTATCGCCCGCGCTTTGGTAAAAATCAATCCCGAGGACAAATCGGCTCTCCGCAAGGAAGGCTTCATGACACGCGACCCGCGCTCGGTTGAACGTAAGAAACCCGGTCAGCCTAAAGCTCGTAAACGCTTCCAATTCTCGAAACGTTAATCTCATCATCGGCATCTGGCGAGTGTGCCTCTTTTTAGACACCACGAATCCGATGCCACAGATAAAAAATGGCGCATTGTACTTAACGACATGTAGCCACACAGTGTTTAGCATCTAAACCCCAGCGATGGACACGTTCCCTACCCTGTGGTTGTATTAATTCAGAACGTAAACAAAAAACAAACAAAACATGGCAAATCCAACATTTGACCAACTTCTTGAAGCAGGCTGCCATTTCGGTCACCTTAAAAGAAAATGGAATCCTGCAATGGCTCCTTATATCTTTATGGAGCGCAACGGTATCCACATAATCGATCTCTATAAAACAGCCGCTAAGGTTGAAGAAGCTGCAAATGCACTCAAACAGATTGCGAAATCCGGTAAGAAAGTGCTTTTCGTAGCTACCAAAAAACAAGCCAAACAAGTCGTTGCCGATCTCGCAACCTCAGTCAATATGCCTTATGTCATCGAACGCTGGCCCGGCGGTATGCTCACCAACTTCCCGACAATCCGCAAAGCCGTCAAAAAAATGACTACCATTGACAAAATGACAAAGGACGGCACTTTTGACAATCTTTCAAAACGCGAAAAACTTCAGATTACTCGTCAGCGCGCCAAACTCGAGAAAACCCTCGGTTCAATAGCCGACCTTAACCGTCTGCCCGCCGCACTGTTGGTAGTCGACGTTATGAAAGAACACATCGCCGTTGCAGAAGCAAACCGTCTCGGTATTCCTGTTTTCGCTATGGTTGACACAAACAGCGATCCTACCGACATCGACTTCGTAATTCCCGCCAACGACGACGCTTCAAAATCAATCGAACTTATTCTTGGCACTCTTACTTCAGCAATGGCTGAAGGTCTGGAGGAACGCAAGGTTGAGAAAATTGATGCAGAAGCCGCAGCCGAAAACGAAGAGGCTCCCGCAGCTGCTCCCAAACGCGAACGCCGTCGCGTTCGTCGTAACGACGTTGCAGCCGAACCCGCCGCAGAAGAAACTGTCGCCGAAACACCGGCCGCCGAAGCACCCGAAGCTCCTGCCGCTGAATAATCCTCAGCGTCTTGACCGCTAAAAATAATATAAGGGCGACCGACACCGTAATTGCTTGTCGGCGTCCTTATGTTTCAATTTAATTCCAATCGTTAACCCATTAACATAACAAATATCATGGCAGTATCTATTGAAGATATCAAAAAACTTCGTCATCTGACAAGCGCTGGTCTCACAGACTGCAAAAACGCTCTCAACGAAACTAACGGCGACATGGAAGCCGCTATTGAAATATTACGCAAAAAAGGACAGGCCATAGCCGCAAAACGCGAAGACCGCACCGCCGGTGAAGGTTGTGTTCTCGCAAAATGCGAAAACGGCTTTGCCGCCATCGTAGCCTTGAAGTGCGAGACAGACTTCGTGGCCAAGAATGCCGGCTTCGTCGAACTGACAAACAAATTGCTTGACCTGGCCGTTGCCAATAAGGTAACTTCACTCGACGCTCTCAAGGCTGTTACTGTTGACGGACGCACTGTCGAGGAGCTTGTTGTGGAAGAAAGCGGAAAAACAGGCGAAAAGACTGAAATAGGCGCATACGAGTGCCTTGAAGGCGCATCTGTAGTCGCTTATAACCACCTTGGCAACAAATTGTCAACTATCGTTTCGTTCAACCAAGCTGACGTTCCCGTTCAGGCTATGAAAGACGTGGCTATGCAGGTTGCAGCCATGAACCCCGTCGCTGTCGACCGCGAAAGCGTACCTCAGTCGGTAGTTGACTCGGAATACAACGTGGCTGTCGAAAAAAGCCGTGCCGAACAAATCCAAAAAGCTGTTGAAGCAGCTCTTAAGAAAGGTGGCATCAATCCCAACCTGGTAGACAGCGAAGACCATATCGCCTCGAATATTGCCAAAGGATGGCTTACCGAAGAAGAGGCAACAAAGGCTCGCGAAATAGCAAAAGCCGCTGCCGAAGCCAAAGCATCCAACATGCCCGAACAGATGATTGAAAATATCGCCAAAGGTCGCGTAAACAAATTCTACAAAGAGTCATGTCTCGTAGAACAGGAATTTGTAAAAGACGCTAACCTGACTATTGGCCAATATCTCGATCAGACATCGAAGGGTCTCACAGTGGTTGCTTTCAAACGCGTCAACCTTAACGAAGACTAATAAAGACAAGTGTCCTCCGGGACCGCAATATCAAATCCGGGAAAAGAAGGTTAATTAGCCTCTTGCCCGGATTTTTCTATTTCACACCCCTGTCGGCAATACAAACTTCCTCACGTCGACTCAATACAGTAAGACAATCTAACTCTGTCATCATTCAAACATGGCTGACACAAATCTCATACCTACGACCAACGCCACGGGCTCTCCGCAGGAAACCAAACATCCTTCATCTAAGCCGCGTCACTCCGAATATTGGACTCGAGACCGTATAATGAAGCTCATTATCGGACTCGCACTCGCCGGCTCTATAGTGTGGTTGCTGGATTACCTCAGTCATGCTCTGCTCCCGTTTTTTGTGGCGTGTCTTATCGCTTACCTTTTACAGCCACTCGTAGAGTTCAATCGTCGTTGGACACACGAAAAAGGACGTTTATTCTCTTCGATATTGACCATCGTGGAGGTGACAGCTTTCATTGCGCTGTGCCTGTACTTGCTTTTGCCCTCGGTCATCAAGGAATTTGACACGCTGGACACAATTGTCAAGGACATTACCGAAGGCAGACGTCAGCTACCCGAGGAATTCACTGGCCTTATCACCTTTGTCAACTCTCATTTCAATATAGCAGCCATTAAAGAGTCGCTATCCAGCATGCAGTTCGAGTCTCTTCTAAGCCGGGGATCCTCACTGCTAACAGAATCGCTTGAGGTTTTGGGACAACTTCTTGACTGGGCACTCACGTTGGTTTATGTCCTTTTCATCCTTATCGACTATCCTCAGATTGTGCGTGGTTTCAAACTTATCATACCTTACAAATACCGTTCAGGCACACTCGAGGTTATTCGTGACATGCAAGTCAGCATGAACCATTATTTCCGCGGTCAGGGGATGGTAGCACTGTGCGCGACAGTATTTTATTGCGTGGGGTTCAGTATCGTCGGATTACCGCTTGCAGTCCCCCTGGGTCTGCTCGTGGGAATATTGTATATGATACCATACTTCCAATATATCACAATCATTCCGCTCGCCCTCATCTGCTTCATATACTCGCTTGGAGGTACGGTCAGCTTCATGTCCATTTTCATCCGGTCTTTGCTGGTGTATGCGGTTACTCAACCAGTATGCGACTTTATCATAACGCCACGAATCATGGGCAAAGAGCTTGGACTTAACGCGGCGGTCATTTTGCTGTCGCTATCCGTTTGGGGGAGCCTTCTTGGCATAATAGGCATGATAATAGCATTGCCTGTGACATCGTTGATAATGTCATATTACGAACAATATATCTCCAACCCCCGCATCCGCGAGGAAGTTGAGGAATCCGAGGATACTGAAGCCGATTAATCCAAGCCCAATCAAAAAAGCACATTTTCAAGAGTAAGGACTGCTAACGATTTCTTACAGCATCTCTCATAGATATCCTGTGACAAAAGTTAAGTCTCTTAATCTTCACGCAGGTAACGTTTGGCTTTATCCACCAGGAAATGCCTTGCATGGGATGCCCATGGTGCATCGTTTTGCGAAGCTTCGTTTTCCAATAAAGAGATGGCTTGCCAGAAACACACCGCGCCGGCAACTATTTTCATGGCAGGGATGCCTAACGGAGCCAAAACAAGATAATCGGCCATAGCGGTCAACATCAGCAACGCAAATATGCGGGCGAGTGTGATGAAGACGCGCCCGAACCGCGAACTCGAGAACTTGGCCTTTTCCGGGTCGAGTTTTCCGGCTCTCGCCAAACGTCGCTGTAGACGATACGCAGTGACGGTGTCTGCAAAAACGAAACCGCCGGTCAATATGAACATTGGGGTGACACTCTCCAGCATGGCACTCCCCATCGCAAGCAACGCTGCCACTGTCGGTTTGAAAAATGTATGCATAGTATTCGTTTTTTTGATTGGTTTAAAGGATTGGGTTGTTTGGTTAGTTAATTTTCGCCCATAGCTAAGTTAGCTATC
>JAFLTY010000015.1 GCA_022509065.1 Muribaculaceae bacterium | reverse complement strand
TTAAAAATATCAACCAAACAAATAACCAATATTTAACACATTTTAATATTTGCGTAACTGACAAAGGTTGTAAAAGAGGTAAGGAGGGAATTGTCGGCCGCGAGCGACCGACCGCTAAGACAAAGGAGAGAGTTTCGCTCCCGTTGGGCGTGGGGTGTTAAGAAAGGTAACGACGAGGACAACGGCACCTGTGAAAGTAAAGGTGAAGACAATGATGAAAGTAACGGTAAAGGTAACGGCGAGGTAGTGTCGGTCGCAAGCGACCGACCGCTATGACAAAGCAGGGAGCTTCGCTCCCGTTGGGGCGATGGGTGTTAGGAAAGGCAGTGGTGAAGGTAACGGCGAGGTGTGTTTTTAGAGAGGGGAGGTTTTTTTTGCGCGGGGGAGGTGTTGAAGGATTTCGTCGCGCAATCGGGTTGTGTCGACGTGGAGGTAGACTTCGGTGGTAGCTATGCTTTCATGTCCAAGCATCATCTGGATGGATCGCAGGTTAGCGCCTCCTTCAAGGAGGTGAGTTGCGAAACTGTGTCTTAATGTGTGAGGTGAGACTTTTTTCTGAATACCGGCAAGAGCGGTCAGTTGTTTTATTATCTTGAAAATCATGACGCGTGACAATGCGGACCCTCGGCGATTTATAAAAACGATGTCTTCGTGACCGGGTTGCGGTATGACGCGATCGTGTTCGATATATTGGTTGATATATTCGACGGCAGATCGGGCGACAGGGACAACGCGGTCCTTACTGCCTTTACCATGTACGACGATGAACTCGTTGTCAAAATGTAATTGACTGAGAGTCAGCGCGCATAATTCACTGACACGAAGTCCGCAACTATAAAGCGTCTCGATGATGGCACGATTACGTCTACCTTCGGGCGTTGAGAGGTCACAGGCCGTGATGATTGCATCGATATCGTCAACTGTCAGTATATCAGGCAAGTGACGCGCTATGCGTGGAGTTTCCAAAGGCATAGCGGGATCAATGGTAATGTCGTTTTCAAGAAGAAGGAAATTGAAGAATGACTTTAGTCCCGAGACTATTCGCGCACGGCTTCGTGGAGCGATGCCCAAATCATTAAGGTCGCCGATGAACTCGGCGAGCATTTCTGTCGTCACATCAGTTATGGTATAGTCGCCGTTGAGAGTCTCCAGAAAACGTGACGCATCGGCAACGTAAGCCATTACGGTGTTGCCCGACATGCCGCGTTCAAGGTGCAAGAACGCCTCATAGCGATCAATAAGACGCTGACGATCTGTGGGAGTCACTGCTTTCCGGTTTTAAATAATGTTTCGATGACTGATCTGGCGTCCATGTCCTGATAAAAGTCATGGTGGCGCATGTCTATTATTTCGACGTCGGACATAGCTGCCAGACGGCTATCGAGTGTGACGCTGATCGGTGTAGTGATATCGAGTAAACGACGTAACTCAACGATGATACTTATATCTAAATCGGTAATAGGCTTACCGACGAACTTCTCGGAGATGAGAGTTGTAATATCTTGGTGGATAAGGCTATAAAACGGTGTTGCGCCGAAAAGAGTCGCCAAGGTTAATTTCTGGACTCTCCACCATTCTCCATGTGGGCTTACGCGAACATCGTTCCAAGTTATGTTTCTGCCTGCGGGGACGGACACCGGCACTGTAAGGAACGCTGAGCCGTCGGAACTTGTGATGACAGTACGATGTACACTTTTAAAACGCTTGTCGTAACGCAAAGCAGTGTCAATGACCGCCAAATCGGCCTGCTTCATCGCTGTAAAATAGGATGAAGGAGGTAGATATAAAGGAGGCAGTATGACGATATTCATTTGTCAGGATTGGCATCGCTGAAAATGCGCGACCACCGGATTCCACCGTCGAATATGGAGTGTTCGTTGTCAAATGAGACTAAGACAAACATAGGCGTGCCGACAATATGGTCTTCGGGCACGAAGCCCCAGAAGCGAGAGTCCTGGCTGTTGTCGCGGTTGTCGCCCATCATGAAGTAGTAATCCATGGCGAAAGTATATGTGTCGGTGGGTTGACCGTCGACAAACACCTGACCGTCGCGCACGAAGCTGTCGGGGTGACCCTCGTAATTGCGGATAACGCGTTCGTACAGCGGCCAGTTGTCGGGAGTGAGACGCAGAGTCTCACCTTTTTTTGGAATCCAAATGCCTACCGTACCACCATAGTTAGACAGTGACCAGTTGTCCGACAAGCCTTCGGGGAAAAGATATCCCCTGGTATCCTCGGGGCGCAAAGGTTGGCGGAATGCCTCTGTCACCGTCCCATCGTCGATCATTGTCTGCAACGCTTGACGGGTAAGAGGTATAAGATATGCGTATCCCGAACCGGCTCCATCAAGCATATTGACATCCACACGTGAAATGCCGAGGCTACGAGTGTAATCGTCCGTGAGTGGGCGCGATGTAAACACTATGTAGTTGAACTGAGCGTTTTCGGGTTGCGTGTACGGCACACCATCTATATATATGACATCGTTGACGATTTTGAAACGCTGACCCGGCATGCCAACAACGCGTTTGACGAAGTTGGTTCGACGATCGACAGGACGATAAACGATATCGCCGTATTTTGCTTTATTGGTGTTGACTTCTTCCCAACCATCTTCCTTGACAAGGATATCGTAATAGCGCGGTGACTCTTCGAACTTAGTGGCAACAGTATCTCCGGCGGGGAAGTTGAACACCACTATATCGCCAATCTCGACATCGCGAAAACCGGCCAGACGGTGGTAGCTGTTAGAAGGGCTGTCGAGATAGCTGTCAGTCTCCAATATCGGCAGTTTGTTATGGACGAGGGGGAAATGGACCGGTGTCATGGGTACACGCGGGCCGTAAACGGTTTTGTTTACAAAGAGATAGTCGCCGATAAGGAGGGTTTTCTCGAGGGAGGAAGAGGGTATCTGGTAGTTCTGTCCTATGAAATTGAAAATGAAGTAAACGAGGATAAGAGCGTACACTATTGCATCGACCCATCCCATGAGAGTGCGCAACACCTTATTTTTGGATTTTTTCCACCAGGTGAACGGTATGTATCCGGCAATATAGATGTCGAACAGGAGGATAAGTCCGAGTAAGAGCCATGCGTTATGCATCCAAACGCACCAGAGAGTATAAAGGAGTGCGACGATACCGAAGCGCCACCAACGTGTCGGGCGGATGTTACGGCATCGCTGTGCCAAATCGGTCTTAAATGTCTTGAAGTTCAATGTCTTTATGGTTTTGGTTTTGGTTTTGGAGTCAGTAGTCAGGTAGGTAAGGAGATGTTCAGAGCCGGTAGTCGAGGAAGGAGACTATTCGGCGGCAAGCGTTTCCATCGCCGAAGGGATTCTGTATACGAGTGTGCGCCTGGTAGCGTTCGTTGTCGTTGATAAAGACTGACGCTGTCTCGACAATTTTGTTACGGTCGGTGCCGACAAGAAATATTGTTCCGGCGGCTATGGCTTCGGGGCGTTCGGTGACCTGTCGCATCACCAGTACGGGTTTGCCGAGCGAGGGAGCTTCTTCCTGTATGCCACCGCTGTCCGTGAGGATGAGATATGCGCGGTTCATCATGTAGACAAACGGGAGATAGTCGAGCGGCTCGGTGAAAAATACGTTTGCGGGTGCATCCTTGCCGAAAACTTCCGCAATGGGTTTGCGAACGTTTGGATTGAGATGCATTGGATAGACAAAATCGATATCGGGATAACGTAAAGCGAGGTCGCGGATTGCATGACAGATATTTATGAAGCCTTCGCCGAAATTTTCACGGCGATGCCCGGTAATTAGCACAAGGCGACGTTTATCGTTGTCAAGACGAGAGGGATCGTAACCGGCGGCGCGAATATCGTCGGCGATGGTTTGTGAAAGAGCTGAGTCTGATTTTATGCGGTTTACAACACTGAGCAGCGCGTCTATGACGGTGTTGCCGGTGACAGTGATATTGTCGAGAGAGATATTCTCTTTACGCAGGTTCTCAAGACTTAGAGTGGTCGGCGCGAAATGGTAAGTAGCGAGAGCGCCGGTGATACGGCGATTCATTTCCTCGGGCCACGGAGAATATATGTCGCCGGTTCGAAGACCCGCTTCAACATGCCCAACAGGTATTTGGGCATAGAAAGCTGCCATAGCGGCTGCCACGGAGGTGGTGGTGTCTCCGTGCACAAGTACTATGTCGGGGCGTGTCAAGGCGAGCACATTGCGCATGCCTTCGAGTACTCGGGTTGTGATGTCTGTTAAATCTTGTCCCGGCTTCATGACTGACAGATCGTAGTCGGGCGTTATCTCGAAAAGACGTAGAACTTGGTCGAGCAATTCGCGGTGTTGACCTGTGACAGTCACAATGGTGTTGAAACGATCAGGTCGGCTGCGGAACGCGCTTACCAAAGGAGCCATCTTTATGGCCTCGGGGCGGGTGCCGAACACCAGCATTACCGTTTTTTTTGCCTTCATGTCGTTCATGGTATGATATGCTTCGAACGGGGATTAGAATTTATGCATAAGTAGCCACCAAGCGAATGTGAGGTACTTTACATCACGTTTTATGCGGCTGGGCTGTTTGATGAGGCGGTATGCGAATTCCAGGTTGTGGTCGAGCCACCATTTTGGAGCTCTGGGCACGTTTCCGGTATATACGTCAAAACTACCACCGAGACCTTGGTATATGGCCCTGTGTCGCTGAAGCATGTCGTTCATGAGAATCTCCTGTTTAGGCGACCCCATGGCGACAAACACAACGTCGGGTTTTTTGTCGGCGACATCGTCAATGAGCGCCTGACGCTCAGTGTCGCTTTTGAGATATCCGTCGCGATGGCCCACTATATTTATATCGGGGAAATCCTTACGCAGTTTCTCTATTGTGCGGTCGTGCACCTCGGGTTTGGCTCCGACGATATAGAAAGTCTTTGAGTCGTGAAAACGGCTGATGATATGGAGCCAAAGCTCGCACCCGGCAATCTTGACAGCTTTATCGGCACCTTTTTGTCTAGCCGCCATTACAGCGCCAGCACCATCGAGGTAGGCAATATTGCCGTTGAAAATGGGCAAAGTGCGTTCGTTGGCATTCACTATCTTTTCGGCGTTGACAGCAACGAGGATGCCTTTTTCTCTGTCGGCAAAATCAATGAGTTCGTCCACGCCCTCAAAAGGATACACCCTCACGCCGTGTACGCTGACACGTTCGGGAAAGGAGGGATGGGTAATTTTGTCGGACGGGTTCATTTTTTACACGGTTTATTTGAAAACTCCCGCGAAATCGAGAACCTCTCGCGAGCCACTGCGGCTGTCTTTGCAGTCGAGTTTCTTAAAAGGTGTGTGCGCGGTAAGGAAAGCCACAATGTCGGCTTGTTGCCAAGCGGTGTCCACATCGGTAAGAGGCAATCCGTTAAGTTGGTCGACATAGGGTTCAACAACCATGTACCGCGCTTCGGGGTTGCGTTCGATCACTCGGTCAATGATGTGTCGAGCCGGACTTTCGCGCAGGTCGTCGATGTCGGGTTTGAAAGCGACACCCATTAGAGCCACGACGGGTGTTTTGTCGGGGTTGTCAGCGCGGAAACGCAAGATGGCGTTTTCGATACGGTCGGCACACCATTGTGCTTTGCTGTTGTTGATATCGCGTGCGTCAGCGATGAGACGCGCTGTTTCGGGGAATGCCGCCGTGATGAAATAAGGGTCGACAGCTATGCAATGCCCACCGACACCGGCGCCGGGCCACAGGATGTTGACGCGAGGATGACGGTTGGCCAGGCGAATGAGCTCCCACACGTTTATGCCTGCTTGTTCGCAAATCATCGAGAGCTCGTTGGCAAAGGCTATCTGTACGTCTCGGCTGGAGTTTTCGGTGAGTTTGCACATTTCGGCAGTACGGGAATTTGTGGGATGAAGATGTCCCTTGACAAACTTGCCGTAGAACATTGATGCCTTGCGTGTCGAGGCATCGTTGATGCCGCCTATGACACGGTCGTTGTGCACGAGTTCGTATATGACATTGCCCGGAAGCACACGTTCGGGACAATAAGCTATGTATATTTTGTCTTTTAGTTCGGGACGTTCAGCAAATATGATATCGGCCATTTGCTCAGTGGTGCCAACGGGCGATGTGGATTCGATGACAAAAAGGTCGCCTTCCTTGAGATGCGGAATTACCGAGCGAGTAGCAGCCTCAACATAGCTGATGTCGGGCTGATGACCGTCCTTGAACGGTGTGGGCACGACAATGAAAAAGGCATCAGCAGGCTCGGGTGTTGTCTGAGCGCGAAGTTTACCAGATGCTATTGTTTTTTTCAGTAGTTCATCCAGACCCGGTTCCACAATATGAAGCCGGGCGGCATTTGTCTTTTCGACAATTGCGGGGTTTATGTCAACTCCTATCACTTCGATGTCGTGGCCTGCCGCTATTATCGCTGTAGGTAAGCCTATGTAGCCGAGGCCGATAAAACATGCTTTCATTGGTGATTGGTTTTACTTTTTTATATAATCAACTTGCAAAGTTAAGAATTTTTGGCGACATAAGCCTAACATTGGCGAAAAGTAATTTGGCGACATTTTGCGATATGGGACGGAATCGATGGAAATCGGAGATGTTCAGTCCGTGTCACCGGTGTCAGTGAAGACGTATGCGCCTAAATCGGGGGTTTCGCCGCGTGGATTTCCGTATGCGTCTAAACGAGCAGCCGGGTGGGTGCTCAGTGAGCTGTCCCCTGCGCCAATAGCAGGTGATTCGGGTTGAAGACGATAGTCAAAGATGTAGTCTTCGCGTATGGTACGGTACAATGGGTCGCTTTCCCACAGGCACTCGATGAAGTTGTCATCGTCACTGCCGGCACTCTTCAATAGACAACGCTGAACAATGACATCGGTTCCGGTGAGGTCCCCGGGATAAATGTCATTGCCAAGACCGTACAGTATCGAGTTGGTGATACGTACGGAAGCGTAGGGAGCGTCAAAGTCTTCGACGGCCGACTCCTCGTTAAGATGGGCGAGGGTGACGGCGCTGCCGTATATTGCGCTGAAGAGATAGTAGTTGGGGAAGGTACAATGGTCAAATATTGCTTTGCCCCCCTGAATATAGACAGTGCCGTATGGCGCTTCGGCGAATTCGCATCCGACAGCGGTTATGTCACATCCTACAGCTGAAAGGGCAACGTACTGACTGTTGCGCAGGCGGCTATTGACGATTTCTATGTCACAATCCTCAGCTATTATACCTTGTACGGTGTTGCGAATGACAGTGTGCGACAGTTTATTGCCCATCGAACCGGGCATAAAGTCAACACCTTGCCACTGACCTGCCATGAGGTCGAAAGTAATACCCGAGATGACATCTCCGGTGCGGTCGCCGCGAAACTCTACCGGATGCTCGACGGTACCCTCGGTAATCAGAGTGCCGTAAACGCGCATATACGCGCGGTCGTGAAACATTATGCTGGTACCGGCTTCGAGAGTAAGCGTGACATCAGGGGCAACCACCAACGAGTCGAAGACCTGATAAGGACGACCTGAATTGAAAGACGTATCGTTATCGATTGTAACGCCGAACAGACGATTGACATCCTGGCCCGTGGCCATGACGACAACACGTTCGGTAACGCCGTTGGTGGTGAAGCATATATCGGAGGTCACACGCGTCGGAGCGTCCATGTCATTTTCGGGGAGGGTGCACGACACAAACACATATATGGAGTCGTTGGCGCGAATTTCGACATCGCTAAAGGTCGTTCCTGAAAAGCCGTCGACATTGAGACGGAAACAATCGGCATTTTCTCCGGCCACGTGAATGTCGCTGATGATTATGCCTTTTGAGTTTGGGTTGCGTACAGTGAAACGTTGCGTTGTCGATACATCGGTGGTGATGACCATCCCCATGTCTACCGTATCCTTTGAAAAGACGGGACGTGCGTCAGGTGACGAGGTGTAGCCATCTTCAATGCAGCCGGACAGCAACGTCGCCATGACGGTCAGAAAGAGTATCGGTAAGAATCGGAGGAGAGATATTTTATTTTTCATCTAAAGCCTGCAAAAATTATCAGTATTTGGTTCCCTTAGGAAATTTCTATATATAAACGAGGCTATCTTATATAATATTGTGTCCTTCATCTCCTTCCGATGATGTAAAAAAATGCGATAAATTCCAAAAAGAGATGATGGGTTGAAGTTCAAGGCAACTTCAACCCATCGTAGAATAGGAGCTCAGTATTGAGGTGTTTATTTCAAATATATAACTTTTTGATATCTCCTCCCCTCAGCCGTTTATATCATGTTATGTGGTTTAGGGGGCTTTTGCAAAAAAAGTTGTAACTTTGCGAAATAAAAGATATTAACTTAACTATGGGCAGACTGATGGCTATTGATTTTGGGCGTAAGCGTTGCGGTATTGCTGTGACCGACCCATTGCGTATCGTTGCCAACGGGCTGGACACAGTCAGCACGGCGGATCTTATCGGCTATATCAGTCATTATCTTGGCACTGAAGCGGTAGATGGAATCATCGTTGGTATGCCGCGCACAGTGACCGGAGAAGAGTCGGAATCGATGTGCTATCTGCGTCCCGTCATAGATCGTCTTGCAAAATCCATCTCGCCGGTTCCTGTGGTGTTTTATGATGAACGGTTCACCAGTGTGCTTGCCCACAGAGCAATGGTAGACGGCGGTATGAAAAAAGTAGATCGCCGCGACAAAGCCGTAGTTGACAAGATATCCGCCGCGATTATTCTAAACGACTACCTTAACAGTCGTCAGTACTCAGAATCCAAACAACTATAAATAATGAAACTGCCAATTTATCTGTACGGACATCCTGTCCTTCGCAAACAAGCACAACCGATAACCCCTGACTATCCCGAGCTCAAAAAGTTTATCGCCGATATGTTCGAGACAATGGACAATAGCGACGGAGTAGGTCTTGCCGCGCCCCAAGTGGGACGAGCAGATCGCATAGTGGTCATTGACGGCAATGCGGTGGCTGAGGCTTATCCCGAATGTGCCGGTTATAGACTTGCGCTCATTAATCCGGAGTTAGAAGTGCTTGATGGCGAAGAGATTTCGCGACCCGAAGGCTGTCTGAGTCTTCCCGGCATCAACGAGGATGTCAAACGCGTCGAAAACATCAGATTGCGTTGGTTCGATGAGGATTTCAACGAGCATGAACAGGTTATGACCGGTTTTTTGGCGCGCATCGTCCAACATGAACTCGATCATCTTGAAGGTGAGGTTTTCACCGACCACATATCGGGTATACGCCGTCAGCTAATCCGTTCCAAACTAAACAACATTGTGACGGGAAAGACCCGCGCCGAATATCCCGTCCGATACGCCGACGGCAAAAAGCGCTGATCGTAGGCATGTGGTTGGCTCATGACTAAATTCGATGTACATATCCTTGGATGCGGTTCGGCAACCCCTTCGCTACGCCATCTGCCTGCGTGTCAGGTAGTAAACTATCGTGACAGGCTATTGATGATAGACTGTGGCGAGGGTGCGCAACTTTCGCTAAGACGTTCTCGGCTGAAGTTTTCGCGTATTACCGACATCTTCATATCGCATATGCACGGCGACCATTTCCTCGGTTTACCCGGATTACTGTCTACATTGGCACTACATCAAACCGGAGGCACAGTCACGGTACATATTCAGGAGCAAGGTGCTAATCTCTTGCGCAACATCATGAATGTTTTGTGTCGCGACACTTCGTTCGAGCTCAAGTATAACATTTTCGACCCTGTGAAAGGAGGTGTTTTGCTCGATACCAAGTCTTTGAAAGTCACAGCCTTCCCGCTTTTTCACAGAGTGCCATGTTGTGGATTTCGTTTTGATGAGAAACCGAAGGCACGCCACATAAAAGGCGATATGATAGCTTTTTATAATGTGCCTGTTTATCGCATAGCCGAAATAAAGGGCGGCGCAGATTATGTAACAATAGACGGGAGGGTAATTCCGAACAGTGCTCTGACTACTGATGCCGACCCAAGTGTGAGTTATGCATATTGCAGCGACACGGTGTATGACGAACGCGTCATAGAGGCTGTCAGGGGTGTCGACGTGCTTTATCACGAATCGACGTACGGCGATGACCAGGCTCACAAAGCGGCTCCCCGCGGACATTCGACAGCCCGTCAAGCAGCCGAGGTAGCTCTTCGTGCCGGGGTTAAAAGGCTTGTTTTGGGACACTTTTCAAAAAGCTATGAAGACGAGACACCACTTGTCGCGCAGGCACGTGAAATCTTTCCCGACACTGTTGCCGCGCATGAAGGCATGATAATACACGTGTTATGATTCAGGATACAGACTTTCATTACATGGGACTGGCTCTCGAAGAGGCACGCCGCGCTTTTGCCGAAGGTGAAATACCTATTGGAGCCGTTGTCGTGTCCAAAGGTAATGTGATAGCGTCGGCACACAATATGACAGAGGCTCTTACGGATGTAACTGCTCACGCAGAGATGCTGGCAATCACCGCAGCACAAGCCGCCCTTGGTAAATATCTGACAGATGCGACAATATATGTCACTGTCGAACCGTGTACCATGTGTGCCGGAGCGATAGGATGGGCACGCCCCAAGCGCGTTGTGTACGGAGCATCCGAACCGCGGATAGGATACACGACGGTCATTGCCCGATCTCCGTTTCATCCCAAAACTGAGGTAACGACCGGAGTAAGAGCCAACGAGGCACAAGCCCTTATGAAAGAATTCTTCAAACAACGTCGTTAATCCATACAAGATATGAAGTATGTAATCATAGCAGGCGAGGCTTCAGGAGACCTGCATGCCGCACATCTTATGGAGGCATTAAAGGTTAAAGATCCGGACGCAACTTTCGTCTTTTTCGGGGGCGACAAAATGAAACGCGTAGCCGGCCACGACCCGGTTGGGCATATCAACGACATGGCTTTTATGGGGTTCAGCGAGGTGTTGAGGCATCTCGGCGCTATACGTCGAAACCTTAAATTGGCGCATGGTGCCGTTCGTGGCGTCGGGGTAGATGCATTGATTCTGATTGACTATCCGAGCTTCAACCTCAAAGTGGCGCGCACGGCAAAAAAAGCAGGTATACCGGTTTTCTATTATATCTCTCCTAAGGTGTGGGCATGGAAAGAGTACCGTGTGAAACAGATAAAACGTCTTGTAGATCACATGTACGTTATTTTCCCTTTCGAAGTCTCGTACTACCGTTCGCGCCATGAATATGAGGTGACATTTGTGGGTAACCCTTCGGTCAGTGAGGTAGATAACGCGTTGGCAAACATGCAGTCGCGAGAGGATTTCCTGTCTGCACATACTTTACGTGATCGCCCTTTACTGGCCCTTTTGCCCGGCAGTCGTGTTGGGGAGATACGCAATAATCTGAGCGTTATGACGCAGGTGTCCGAACGATTGCCACAATACCGAGCCGTCATAGCCGGAGCACCCGGAGTCAGTCTTGACGTGTACCGCCGGTTTACTGACTTGCCAGTGGTTTATGATAGTACCTTGACCCTGCTTGCTTATAGCAGAGCGTCGCTCGTCACTTCAGGTACAGCTACACTCGAAGCGGCACTTGTAGGGACACCGCAGGTAGCATGTTATCGGAGCAATGGCAGTAAGATGGCGTATAAGATAATGAAGCGTATCCTTAAGGTTCCATTTGTAACCCTGCCAAACCTTATCGCCGACAAGGAAATAATTCCTGAAATGCTTCTTCATCGTTGTACTCCGGACTTGATTGGCGAACGTCTTTTTCCATTATTATCAGATACTCCTGAGCGTCGAGCTATGATAAAAGGATATGCCGAAGTGCGCGAACGTCTTTCGGCTCCGGGCGATGCTCCGACAAACGCTGCCGCTGATATATTAGCCCGTCTCTAATTCACCAGATTTAACTCCATAGAGTCGCGTACGGATGCCCCTTGATAACTCGATGATAAATCGTTTTGTCGAAGTATTGCTGTTAAGAATAATTATTGTATCTTTGTAGGAAAGGATGCCGGAGAGAAGTGCTAATAATCTTTGGCTGCGATGTTTGATCAATAACCATTCTATGAGATGAAATATATTAGTGCCCTTTTGATAATAGCTGTTTGTCTGACCGTATCATGCACAAGCCAGGATGATAAGGCACGTGTGTCGGAAGTTCTTGACGAGGCGTTGTTGTCATTGCAACGTCAGGACTACGACGAAGCTGTCAGACTATGTGACGAGGTGATGATGTCCTCCGATACCATTGCGATGACATGGAAAGAATATTGCCAGGCAGCCACCGTATATGCAGCTGTCTACGAACACGATCCCGGAGCGGAATCATCTATGGCGTCGGCCACATTATGTTTGCGTCGCGCCATGGAGTTGAATCCGGATTCGAGCAATGTGTTTATCGGGATGCTTTCGCCGCAGGATGCCGGATCGCTCAACACTGTTGTTCAGACACTAAATGGATTGAGTGTCGACCGATCAACCATTGGCGACCACGAGGAGGACTTTGTATTGAATGATACGTTAAATATAAAGGAGGAATGATGGCTACCGACTGGAAAGACATGCTCGGCGCTTTAAATTTGCCCGAAGGAGACGCCGATGAAAAGGCTACGGTTGATTCCCGACCCGTAAACAAGTCGGTCAAATTGTTTTATGAGACCAAAGGCCGTGGAGGCAAACCTGCAACCATACTCGCCCACTTTAGCGGTATAGACACTGAAGAACTGCCTGCGCTGGCTTCTGAGCTGAAACGCCGACTGGGCACCGGCGGCTCTGTACGAGGGGGCGAGATACTGGTTCAAGGGGACAGGCGAGAGGCACTCCGCAAACTCCTGAAGCAGGATGGTTTCAACGTGAAGGGATAACTATATTGACGCAACGCAATACAAGACATGCTGACAATATATAAAGCTTCGGCGGGTTCGGGAAAAACTTTCCAACTCGCTTTACATTACTTGAAAATGGTGTTGGGCGTCAAAGACAACCCCGACGGAAGGTGGAGACTCAATCCTCAGTTGCTTACCGACAAGCCCTCGCAAGTACACCGACACATCCTTGCAATCACTTTCACCAACAAGGCTACCGACGAGATGACCAAACGCATAGTCGCCAGTCTTAACGAGGTGTCTCATGCGGCAAATCCGGATAGCCATCCTTACATAACGATGCTTATGGAGGAATTCGGTTGTTCGTTCGAGGATCTTCGGTCCGCTTCGTCGCGTGCGCTCATTTCCTTGCTTATAGATTTTGGCAATTTCCATGTGTCGACCATCGATTCTTTTTTTCAGACCGTATTGCGCACGTTTGCCCGGGAATTGGGTATTCAAGGTGATTATAACATTGAGATATCTCCCGAGGATCCTATCCGTATGGCCGTCAATTTGCTTTTTAACGACCTGGATAGTCCCAACAAACACAATGACCCCAAGTTGCAACGATTGTATCGTTGGATGGAGGAACGCGCCGCCGAAGCCCAAGGAAAATACACTCCCTACAAGCGTGCCTCCAAGGATTTCAAGGCACTTGTCTTAATGGTCAATAAAATATTTGCCGAAGATTTTAAACCTCTTCAACAAGATCTCCGGGACTACCTTGACGACCCGGAAAGACTCGACAAATTCACGCATAGTCTTGATGAGACAATCAAGAGTTATACTGCCATAATGACCGATGCTGCCCAGAAAGCGCTCGGTTTGGTCAATAGCTTTGTCGAAACAGGACTGATAAAGAAAAGCACATTAGGCTTATTGGAGGATTTCGCTTCGGGCATATTCGATTGCAGACAGAAGAAATTGCTCGAGAGGGTACTCAACGGCGAAACAGACTGCGATCTTTTTACATTGAATAAATCTAAATCTAAAAAAATCGACGATTCGCAGTCTTTGGCTTATGTGACAGCCATGAACGATTTCGCGGAGGCTATTCAAACTCATTATCCGGTCTATAGACTGGCATTGGTGCTTAAGAAAACCATACCGCAGCTCGAATTCCTTCGTGTGATGTTCGACTACCTTGATAAAGCTCGTCGCGAAGGTAACTTTCTGATACTTGATGACACCGCTTCACACATATCGCGTGTCATTGGCCACACCGAAGTGCCTTTCATTTACGAGCACATGGGTTCGCATCTGAGACACTTCCTCATCGATGAGTTTCAGGATACCTCGCGTCTGCAGTGGGAAAATCTTCTGCCTCTGGTGACAAACAGTCATGACGAGGGGCATGACAGTCTGATTATCGGCGATGTCAAACAGGCGATATACCGTTTTCGTAACAGTGATCCGTCCATACTTGGACATGATCTTGAGCATGTCGATTTTCCGGATTCTTCCCGAGTGACATTACGCGGCGACAGCGAGTCAGACAACCGAAACCACCGCACGGCACACGGCATTGTCAAATTCAATAACACCATCATGCCGTTGTTCGCCCAAAGAGCTCTCCAGACCGAATATCCCGAGGGATATTCGGGCACACAGGTTCAACAGGCATGTTCGGACAATAAGGCTCACTTGCCCTCACGCATTGAGTTTATTCCTTATGTCACGGGATCTTACCGGTCAAAATGCGTTAAGTATGACGACGAGGGACATCCCGTACCTTTTAATCCGTCCGGAGTCCTTCTCGCGCAACCTGTCATCACCGACAACGACTCATTGGTCAATGTTATTATCGACCGTATATTAAAACAGGTAAACGAACGCCATTACAGGTGGAAAGATATCGCCATTCTGTATCGCTCAAAAGTTCATGTTCGTACGCTTATTAAAGAGATGGTTCGAAGACAGATTCCCTTGTTGTCCTCGGATAGTCTCTATCTCAACAATGCATCGTCGGTCAAACTGTTGGTGTCACTGTTGACCATGCTCGCGAATACCACCGTAGCTCCGCTCCGAAAGGATAGGGACGGTGACAAAAGCCAAAACGAAGAGGTGCAACAGTCGGCATCTACAGCCCATACGGTGTTCGAGACA
This sequence comes from Muribaculaceae bacterium, assembly GCA_022509065.1. Lineage (GTDB taxonomy): Bacteria > Bacteroidota > Bacteroidia > Bacteroidales > Muribaculaceae > CAG-873. The sequence goes on along the minus strand of JAFLTY010000015.1, from coordinate 33,942 downwards.
CGATATAATTATTTCGTCAATAACAGCGGCTTAGGATTAACGCCGCAACAGGCCATCGATCGGGCTCTATCCTCTGACAACGAGGTCGAAGAGTCCGAGGTGCCTTCCTCGAAAGTCTACGACACCCTGCGTAAGATATTGGCGCGGCATCCTGCTACTCTGGTGGCTACCGTCGAAGCGATATTAGCTGAAGGTCTAATACCAACTAAAACAATAGAAGACGAAAAAAACTACATGTCGGCGTTCATCGATTTGGTGCTTGACTACGGTGAACGCATCGATAACGACATCAACGGCTTCCTCCAATGGTGGGATGACCATAAAGGTAGCGCCACCGTAACGGCTCCTCCGGACAGCGACGCCGTTAAGATAATGACTATACACAGCGCAAAAGGACTTGAGTTCAAATGTGTCCATCTTGTCGACTTCTCCTGGAAACTTGTTGACACCCGCGATGACGTGTGGCTTGACATTCGCCCCGGCAACAGCTTCGGTATACAAAGCCGTCTGCCTTTGGATTCCGATCTGATACCTCCTATGATGCATTTCAGCCTCAGCACCAGTGGGTTGCAATATCCTGGCAGTCCGTTCAACGCCTATATGGAGGAACAAAAAAAGCTGATGCGTGTCGATGCTCTTAACTTAGCCTACGTCGGGTTGACGCGAGCGCAGACCGAACTGACGGTATATTACGACACAATGACATCGAATACAGTGGGAGCCGCCATGGCTGATACCTTGACCGCGGTGACTAAGGAACAACCGGATTCTGCTGACCGATTCCGTCTGGCCATTCCTGACGGTTGTTTCAACAAGGAGACCAAAGCTCTTTTGCTTGAGATTGCACCATCCGCGCCTCTCACTGACAAAGTCTTGGCACGTCAACAGTGCGAAACAGAAGAGCAAAAGGCGCAAGAAGTCGCTAACAAGAAACTTTCCGACCGACTTACGGCAAGATACATATCGGTGGTAAGAGCTGACTTGAAAACGCTGGTCAATGTCGAGGCTCTGGATAGACGTTCGGACGAAATCATCGACGATGTTGACGATGAAATGGCTAATGACGGCATAAAATCTGTAGACGAAAAGGAGGAACTGTTCAGACTTCGCTCCCGGCTCAAGAACGAGAAGACACAACGAGGCCTTGACTTACACGAGATATTGCGTCACATTCCTCATTACGAAGAGGGTGACGACCTGGAGGCAATTATTGGACAGGCTATAGAAAAAGCCTCTGCATCCGACAGTTTCAACGCGTCCGCCGCAACCGAATACAGTGATCTGTTGAGGAAAATGCTTACCGAACCCGCCGCAACGCGGTGGTTTAGCCCCAGTGCGCGCGTGGATACTGAAATTTCGTACCACGAACCTTGGAAGGAGGGCGACGAGCGCGATGATTACCGTCTTGGTCGCATGCACCGCATCGATCGTATGGTTGAGTATCCTGACGGATCGGTAGATATTGTCGATTACAAATTTTCTGCAAACAAACTACCCGAATATGTCGTGCAGGTACGTGAATATGTCAATGCGGTGAGTCGCATCTTGCCCGGTCGCCGGGTTAGGGGTTACCTCTGGTATGTGGATCTCGGCAATGTCGACCCCGTCTGAAATGCTGCCGCTAAAACGGCCATCATCTCACAGATAATAAATTACCTATTAGTTTTTAAGGAACTTCTCAACGTGACTATTGCCATTTATGTCGGTTACGGTAACGAAGTACATCCCCGGTGAGCAATGGCTCACGTCTATGCTTTCGGCATTATCAGCTGTGGCGGCTACGGCTCCGTTGAGGCTCATCACCTTGATGGTGGCAATATCGACCGAATGGTTGACAAACAACCGGTCGGATGTCGGGTTAGGATAGACTGCAAAATGGCTCTTCGTCGCATTACTGACGCTTCCCAGTCCCATGCTGCCGGTGAATGAGTACGACCCCGAACCGAGTGTCATTGTGACATTCTTTCCGTCGCACGTCACTTCTGTTATGCCTTCTGTATTGTCCAGGCTGTTGCCGTTTTCTGTCACATCGGAGGTGGCAGAAGCGGGTAGGGTGAGCGTGGCGGTGGTGTTGGCCGGAATGGTCACGTTATACACGAATGTACCGCTTGTGGTGCGCCACGATGCTTTGACCGGGCCGTAATTTGAACCGAAGGTTGCGTCTACGCTGTTTATGCGCTCTTCGCTGTCGAATGCCGGATTGAGGATGATGTGTTCAAAACCCGGTCGGTCGTAATCGGGTGCTATACCGGCCATGTATCGGTACATCCACTCGCCGACAGCTCCATAAGCGTAATGGTTGAAAGAATTCATCTCTATGCTCTTGCTGAAACCGCCTTCGCGTGTGTAGCTGTTCCATCGTTCCCATATCGTGGTGGCACCCTGGTCGACGCTGTATAGCCATGACGGGCAGTCGTGTTGCAGTAGCAGGGCGTATGCCAGGTCGTCCATGCCGAACTGGCTTAGTGTCTGGTTGAGAACCGCCGTGCCGAGGAAACCGGTCGACAGGGTGTAGTTGTTGCCGACTATTTTTTTGCGAAGTTTGTCAATCACATTGTCCACGGCTGCTTCGTCAAGCAGCATGTTGTAGCGTAGTGCCAGCAGATAGGCGCACTGCGATGTCTGTGTGAGGCCTGTCAGACGTCCTCCTGAGCTCCAGTAACGTTTATTGAACTCCTCGCGAATGTTTTGAAACAATTCAGCGTATTTTTGTGCTTTCACATCATAAACGTCGCCTTGGCTTTGACTCATTACTTCAGACATACGACTCATCAAGTCAGCCATATAACCGTAATATGCCACCGAGACAAACCGTTTGTCTGTGTTTTCAAAGGCAAGCCAATCGCCGTAGCGTGTGTCCGAACCGATGTACTTGTAACTGCCCTCGGTCTGCGTTGACAGCCAGTCCATGTAGCGTTCCATCGATTCGTAGTTCTCTTCGATGATGCTTCGGTCGCCGTACATGACATAGACATTCCACGGCAGTATTATGCCGGCGTCGGCCCAGGCACTCGATCCGTGCTCTACCCAGTTGAAGGGTGCCACATTGGGGTATGCGCCGTTGTCCAGTTGTCCGTCGCGCATGTCGCGCATCCATTTGTGGTAGAATCCCTGTACCTGCGCGTTATACATGGCTGCCATCGAGAATACCTGTGTGTCGGCCGTCCATCCAAGACGCTCGTCGCGTTGCGGACAGTCGGTAGGCACGCTGACAAAGTTTGAGCGTTGTCCCCACAATATGTTGCTGTACAGTTGGTTGACATCGGCATCGTTGACTGTCAGTGATGAGTTCTCATCGACAACCGAGCTTATGGTCTCGGCTGTTATCCACTCTATGACAACATCATCAGTGGCGGTCATGTCCATGTATCTGAATCCGTAGAATGTGCTTGTTGGTCGGTATTCCTCCCCCTCGGTAGCGCCACACAGCGTGTATTGTCCCGCTGCCTTGGCCGATCGAAGTGCCACTGTGTACAGCGTGCCTTTCGCTCCGTCATTGCCTCGTTCGGCTGCCCCGGAGTCGTTGACCATCTCGGCGTAGCGCATGTTCAATGTTGTACCGGCAGACCCTCTCACCTTGAAACGTGCCCATCCCGAGGCGTTCTGACCGAAGTCTACCACCATGGTTTGTCCTTTGCGTAGTGTCACCGATGTGTTGCCTGTCGTTTGCGCGTTGTCAATCTCGCCGTATGTGGTGCCGTTGCTCCGTATGCCTTCGTACACTGTTATTGTCTGTGGCTTGCGCTCGTGTTCCGGCATGACGCGCACTGTTGCTCCCTCGTGTGCCATGACACGTCCGTGTGTCTGGTTATCGCGGATTACGCCGTTCCATAAAGCTATGTCATAACCGGGCTCGCTCCATTTGTCGGCAAGTCGTGCGTCGTAAACCTCACCGTCGTATATCTCTCCGCTCTTTATAGCCCCACGCAGCGAAGACTGCCAGGTATCGTCGGTGACAAGGACGGCTTTTTCGCCGTTCTCATACTCGATAAGCAGTTTGGCCATAAAGGCAAGCCCTGTCGCCGGATATATTCCGTGTGACACTTGACCTTTCCACCATCCGTCGCTTACCATGGCTCCGATAGCGTTCAATCCTTCCTGCAACAACGCCGTTACGTCATGAGTCATGTAGAACACCGTGCTGCGATAGTCGCTCCAACCGGGCATCAGTTCGTCATACACCATTGTGCCGTCGGGTTGGGCATGTCCAACCCGCTTACCGTTGATATACATCGTGTACACGCCTAACGCGCTGGTGTACAGCTTTGCGCTCTTGACCGGCGAAGTCACCGTGAACTCCTTGCGGAAACGGGGCGACGCGGTCACTGCGTCCTGCATGACCTTTGTCTCATAACCTTTCGAGTAGTTATACAGTTTATGATTGCCGTCAACCTCTACTATCTCGCCGGTCGAGAACTCGTGAGCGTCACTCTCGAAATCCTCCGACAGACTGACATGGCGGTTGCCTTCGCTGTCATAGACCGTAACGGTGACATTATCCCAGTACGCGCGCTCGTCGACTGCGTCTTTGTACACCCGAAAACCTATCAGGCCGTTGGTCAGCAATCCGGTATTGTCGGTGAAGGTGTCCACAAGTCTGTCGTCAAGGTATGTTCGTACCGTTTTACCGTCTATCTCAAAACGAAGGTGATGCTCTTTACCAAGCACCTCGTCATTGGTCAACCCCTCTATGCGTGTGTCTGAGAACTGCGGATCCGGGCTGTTGGCGTACACATGGCGGCGTATCAGCGGATAACCGTTATCATTGGTGTTGAGCGCCCACATGAAATAACAGTTCGGTTTGGTGTAGCTGAAAATCAACGATGCCGCGTCATGAACAAGTGTGATGTCGGCATCTATGTCATAACGCAACTGTCCCGACGAGCCGTTACCGTCGTTGTTTATACCTCCCGTGCCGGCGCCTATCCATACCGCACCGTCCCAGTTGCCGTCGCTAAGCCCGGTCTCGAAATAAGCGCCGGGGGCTGATACCGCCGTGTTGCCGCGGTTATCGGTAACGCTGACTTGCCAGTAGTAACGTGTCGATGGTGTGAGATCAAGCCCCTCAAGTCCAACATTGGCCGAAGCCGCCGATTCGACAACGCCCGAGTCGTACACGATGTCGGTCATTGAAGCGTCGGTCGACATCACTATCTGATAGGTCTGTTGAGACACCGAACGTTCATCGGACGTCAGCTGCCAGCTGAACGCGGGATGCGGTGTGTCGATGCCCAAGGGATTGGTGAGATACTGTGTGCGAAGATTTACTATTTCAAGTCCTTGCGCCGACATAAGACTCATCAACGACGCGCTAACCAAAAATATCCGTAATGCTTTCATGACTTTGAGAGGTTTATGGTGTAATTGCTGATTCGAAATATGTTTGCAAAGTAACCACACATATATATAATGTAATGTGACTTTCTGTTCATAAAACAGAAATATTTATCCAAAATGACATCAGACAACAAACCCCCGCTTTGTGCAAGTTAAAAAGTGTTAAAAGATAAGGTTTAAATGTAATTTTTTTATCAAAAAAGATGGTCATTTTGTAATTTCTTTGTAATTTTGTGGCTGATTAGGTGTGTCAGTACGACTTGTTTTGTAGATATACCTCTGCCCTGTGGGCTTTATACTTATAAATCAGATAATTAATCAATAACAACATAAATAACTAATAAGTATGAAATTACAGAAACTTTTCTATGCGATGACAGCTGGTCTGATGGTTTCAGGTCTCGCAGCTTGTTCGTCGGAAGAGCCTGTTCTGAATGGCGCTAACGGCGACCTCATCCTTAAAGCTCCGAAAGTAATCGCTTACTCCGGTAACCAAATGCTCGGTAACGGTGGCGTCTTCTCACGTGCAAACGCTGGTGATGGTGATCTGAATAATCAAACATGGAGGCAGTTTGATACTGATAAATTGGAAAATGTCACTGATGATGAAAGACGAGCTGTTCTTGCTGCTATCGCCCAAAAGACCGGCGGAAGCAGAATTAGTGAAGAAACTGTATTCCCGTGGGAAAACTATTTCCTACAGGATGTGATATCCGGTCAAAATGGAAGTTTCCAAGGTGCAGGTAGTAACGGCACTTCTTCATCATCTTATGCATTTGAAGCATGGAATAAAGGTGCTGATTGCAGAGTTCAGAGCCAGTGGTATACTGATACTCATACCCAGGATTATGAGAATTATGAACAAGTAACCAATTCTGCTCATATGAATCAGTATTTCCAAAAAGTAAATGCTGATGGTTCTCAAACACGTATCAATGAAACCACCTTGATGACAGATATGACACTTGGTACTTATGAGGAAATGGTTGGTAAACAGTTCCGTTGGTATATCAATTGTCATGAAAATCTCCATTGGTATGAATATATCACCGTTCAAGTTGACGGTAATTGGTATATCTGTTTCGATTTCGGTTGTGGTCATGCTGAAAACGATGTCGATGGTAATCCCGGTAAAGGTGCAGAACATAATGATTGGGATTACAATGACTGGATTATTAAAATCACTCCCGCTTATCCTAAAGGCGTAACTCCTCCTGATGTATGGACAGAAGATCCCACCACTCCTGATCCCGATCCCGAAACACCCGAAATCCCCAGTGTAGATCCCGAAGATCCTGAAACCCCTGATACTCCCGTCGAAGTTAAGCACGACAACGAGGTTGAAATCAACCTGCACGGCGTAGAAAAAGGTGAAGATCCTCTAAATCCTGAATACTACGAATCGCATCTCTCTATCCACGTTCGTCACGCTACAGACGTTGAGGTATTTATCCCGATACCCGCTAACCTATATTGTCCCGAAGACGATATGTATATCTTCGAAACACATATGAATGGTAATGGTGCTTATGGAGGTAGTCAAACTGAATATACTGTTACATATCCTGTCGCTGACTATTATACTGTAACTCTTACTGTTAAGTTAGAGGAAGAAGGTATCCGTGTTACAACTGACGGTATCACCCAGGAAGTTATCGATTATCTCTTCGAAAAGAATGGTGATGGTATCACATTCGAAGTATGGAACTACTTCGGCGATAGCGGAATAGATCAATATGGTGTTGAACATAATCATGATGCAATAGACATTGAAACTTTGATCAACCACCTCAGTAAGTCTACCGTTCGGTTCATTGACGACGCACCCAATTACTACATCAACGCTTTCCATTACGAATATGATGGTGAAGGCAATAAAGGCCAAGGTGTCAATCCGCACGACTGCACAGTCGCCATCATTGACGAACAGATGAAAGAGTACGAAGATTATTACGAAGCATGGCACCTCAACAACGCTCCTTATAATCATGTATACAATAAGAAAGGGGTAGAGGGCTATCATTCTGAGTTAGCAGAATAAGACATTAACCATAACAAGTTTTTTGTCAACTCGATAACATAAGGAAACAGTGCACAGTCTTTTCTGTGCCGCTGTTTCCTTTGCTGTCGAAAATCCCCCGGCTCTAAACTGCCATTTCCATAAGTCATCTGATAAGCGGCTAAATCGAGTTCGCTGACAGAATGTGTGCGTCTTCTCATCCTTTAAAACAATCTCCTAACAACATCCTTAAAGCGCGGTTGAAATAAACTAAGCATCCACGCATACCAAATGGGAACAATTAATATCATATCATATTATTTTTACCTGATAGTGACCTACTTCTGGTTCCTGGTGACCTATATGTACGATCAGTATCGGGAGTTCTCGTTTGTTATTAAAGTGGCGGCTATATCGGTGACAATATGTGTGTTCATCATCTTCTATCTCTTGTTTAGAATGATGCGCAAGTCACGTAAACGCCACAAAGTGAGGCGAATAATGCAGGACTTGGAGAAAAAATACGGCGACGGCATACGTTACATCATGTCGGAAGAAGCACCGAGCAATATGTCGCGTGACCAAATCATCCAAGCATTGAACCTCCACGAATCCGATTCCACAAGCTACGCCAGCCTGCTGAAAAAATCGAAAGAGAAACTTGCTTTCTGTCGTCTTGTCTATCAGGAGCGCATCAGCGAACGTGCTGCCGTCGGAAAATCGAAAAACATTCAAATCCTCCTTAACCTCTTCGAGTTGCCTCAGTATCTCGAAACCGTTGTCAACAACGACAAGATGGACAAAAAGGTCGAAGCCATGACCATGCTCAACGCCTTCAAGCTTACGGTAAGTCTCTGGTTGGCAAACCGTATGATGGGTTCCAAGCGAAACCGCGCGAAACGTGTGGCAAGCTACGCCTCCATTATGACCAACAGCAATAACGACCTTGAGTATTTCGAGTCCGAGTTTTTCGACCATAACTGTTGCAAGTACGACGAGATACAGCTTGGCTACATACTGCAACGTCGTCTATCGAGCAAACGCGCCATTCCCAACATGGCTCACTGGGCACACCTTCACCCAAATCCCGATGCACAGTGCATATTTATCCGCATGATGCGTTTCTTCAACCAACGCGAGTACTGCAGCGACCTCGAGGAACTGTTTCTGCACCAGGCCGACCCTTCTGTCATTCAGGAGATTTCGCGCACGTGGGGTTATCTGGGCTATAAAGAGGCCGAACAAAACATGCGTGAAATGATGCTGACACAGAGCGACGAAATCAAAGTGACAATCATGCATGCCCTGGCTCGATTCAACACCGGCGAGAGCCTCGACGCCATTGTCGATATCTATCTCCATAGCGGTTCACAGCGCGTGCGTTACGAAGCTCTTCGCTCTCTGTATAATTACGGCGCTGTGGGACGCGCTAAATTCGAGGAACTTCGTCTCAAAGCAGTCGAGGAAGGCGACAAAAAACTTTTCGAGTTTTTTGTCAACCCGATGTCGCTCGAGGATGTCAAGCTTCCCAAAAACGACTTCTACGAACAGATGTACGGTGATAATTTCTATAGCGTAAGTTAAGCGTTACTAAAGTATGTGGATCATAATTTATTACATATTCTCGTACGCTATCTTCTTCTATAGCATCACTTCGATGGTGACGCTTCTGACTCTCGCCGTTATGAGTATCAGAGCCATTCATCGAAGCGAAATCAACGTGCCCGACGACAACACCGTCCGTTACTTCCTGCGCGGATCCCCTCTTACCCCCAAGGTATCCATCATAGCGTCGGCTTACAACGAGGAGAAGACCGTTATCGACAACGTTCACTCACTGCTTGGTGTCGACTATCCCAAGTTCGACGTCATAGTGGTCAACGATGCCAGCACCGACAAGACGCTCGACAAGCTCATCGAAGAGTTCAAGCTTGTCGAGACTCCTTATACCAATACCTTGCGTGTACCGTCGCAGCCTATCAAGCGAGTCTTCCGCTCAACAGTGGACAATCGTCTTTTTGTCGTCGACAAGGAGCACGGCGGATTCAAAAGCGATGGTATAAATGCCGGGATTAACGTCACCGAGTCGCCCTATTTCATCAACACCGACGTGGATTGCATCGTTGAGCCAATGGCCATATATCGCATGATGTGGCACGTCGTAAACAGCCACGAACCAATGATTGGTGTCGGCGCGACAATGCTCATGGGTAACGGCTGTAAGGTAGAGAACGGCCGCGTCACCGAACCCGCCGTGGCATGGAACCCTTTCCCTTGGTTCCAGCAACTCGAGTACATGCGTTCTTTCCTGCTCGGAAAAATGGGATGGTCATCAATTAACACCCTGCCCAACATTTCCGGGGGATTCGGCCTCTTCGATACTGACATAGTTGTGAAATCGGGTGGTTACGACCCTCGCTCTATGGCCGAGGATGTCGATATGCTCCTGCGAATGGTGACCTACATGACCAACTCCGGCCGTAAGTTCCGTATAGCGCAAGTACCTCAGGTTTGCTGCTGGACAGAAGGTCCGTTCTCGTTCCGTACCATTTTCAGACAGCGAAAACGCTGGGGGCGTGGCATGTGCGAGATCATTTCCCACCACTGGAACCTCTTCTTCAATCCCACGTATGGCCGTTTCGGCAGGTTGACTCTGCCATACATCTTTATCTTCGAATTCATTGCGCCCATCCTCGAGGCAATCGGTTTGGGCTTCATGATATGGCTTGTGCTGGCAAGCAAAGTCAACTGGACTACGGCTTTCGTTATTTTTGGCATGGTTTATGTATTTGCCTTGGTAGTGACAGCCGTCACAATCATCCTTGACTACACCTCCCGTGCCGTCAAATGGAAACATTCGGTATGGAGCTATCTCAAACTGCTGATTGCCGGTGCCACCGAGCCGTTTCTTTATCATCCTATAATAACCTTCTGCACATTGTTCGGTTATGTCAACTTCCTCACCCATCGCAAAGCCGAGTGGAAGCAGATTCAACGTCGCGGCTTCAATACCTCGACAAACTCTGACCAACAAACCGACAGTAAAGAGCAGCAGCAAGCCCCGGCACGCTGATTTTGCAACAATATGACATTATTTAGAAACAACATATCTTTCTCCTTACGGTTCTCTGCCGTCATACTCTTGGCCGCGTTGTCACTCCTGACAACATGGGCGCAAGACGGTTCCGGCGAAGGACTTACCTCTCGTTATTACTCGTCGCGAGCCGAGAATTACGAGAACGCCGGGTCGTGGGAGGCCGCCAAACGCGAGATAGACGCCGGCTTGGCTAAATTCCCCGACAACCCCGATCTCCGTTACCTCAACGGTCGTTATTACTACTATGCCGTCGGCGACCTCGAACAGGCTCGGTACAATCTTGTCAAATCAATCCAGAGCGACGACCAGAACTTCAAGGCCAAACGTCTCATGGTGGACATCGAGGACGAGGCTAAGCGCTACTCCAGCGCAATATGTTACATCAACGAACTCCTCGAGTTCCAGCCTTACGACCGCGATATGTGGCGCCGTAAAATAGCGCTTTACAACAAGATAGGTCACCGTACCGAGGCCGACCAGGCTCTTACACGTCTGGCACGCATCTACCCCAACGACTCCATTGTGCAGCGCGACCTCAACGCGCGTAACAAAGAGAACTGGATAAGCCGTCTGTCAAGCACCCCCCTCGACGAGCGGTCAGGACTACTCGAGTCGTGGATCGACCTTGACAACCGCAACATAGAGTATTATACCGAGCTCGTAAACGTCTACCGTCAGGTTGGCGACTACGACCGTGCCATCGGTGCCGCAAACCGTGGCCTGCGCTGGTTCCCCTCCAATGGCGACCTGACGCGCCTCGTCGTGTCCATGCTCACCGAAATGGGTCAATTGACACGCGCCCTCAATTTTGCCCGCGAACACCGAATGGGCACTCCTATATATAACAACCTTTTGCGCGAAGTCGCCGACGATGCCCGTATGCGAGACCCTTACGAGGCTAACGGACGTCTGTATCTTGCAACTGGCGATACTATTGCTTTGCGTTATCTACTCAACACATCCATAACGCGAGGTTACTACGACGACGCCATCGTCTACCTTAACGAGGCTTACAACAGGTTTGGTCGCACACCCGACCTCCTGTACAAGGAATACACTCTCGAGAAACGTTTCGGCGACGAAAAAGGCGTCATGCGCGTTCTCCAGCAGATAAACCAGGCTAATTTCACCATCGACGGCCTCGACGACGAGTTTGCCGCAATGCTTATCGATTTGGCCAACCGCGAAATAGAGAACGGCGACTATGAGTCGGCTCTCGACAATATCAACCGCGCCCTTGAGCGCATGTGGCCAACTAATGAGGCATGGGCAAGCACCGTCGCCAAGAAAATCACACTCCTTGGACGTCTTAACAGGTTTGCCGATGCACGTTGGGCTTACGAGGTCGGTGTCATTGCCGATCCCTCCAAAACCGAGCGTTTTGCCGCAGCATACGACGAGGTGGCTGCCGCGCGTCTTAAAATACTCATCGAAAACGAACAGTATAACGACGCCCTCAACGAGGCGCTCGACCTCCTTAAGGTTATGCCTTACAGCGAAGCCGGTCTCCGCACCGTCATAAATATGTCTCAGACTCTCAAAAACAACGAAATGTTTTATGAGTACGCCGCTAAGGGCTACGAGACATATCCCGACCAGCCTTACTTTATTGTTAAACAGGCATCTGCCTTGATGCAGCAGGGTAAACCCGAAGAAGCCCTCGCTATTCTCAAACCCAGAAAAGGCGACGATTACCTCAATCCCCACATATACGCCGCTTTCTCCGGTATTACCGAGGAGTGGGCAGGTATGCTTATTAAGGAAAAAATGCCGCGGCAGGCCATTGACAAGATTGACGCTGCTTTGATGTATGACCCCACAAACAAAGAGCTCCACTATCTCAAAGGTCTCGCATACGAACTGCTAAAAGACTATGGCCGCGCATACGACCTTCAGAAAAAATATTACAATCCGAGCAATGCCGAACAGGCCGAGTGGTATCAACACATGAGATATCTGCAGTACCGCAGTTTCAGCAACCGTGTCGAAGCCAATTATACGTCGGCTTTCTTCGATAGCCGAAATTCCGAGCTTACTTCGCGCGGTCACCTCTTCTCAATTGCCTCTGTGTCGTATAGCCGTCAGACGGCAAGCAATAACTACACCGGTCAGATCTCGTACAAAGGTGTCGACGGATATATCGAAGGTCAGTATGTCGAGACTGGAGGCATTGGTCTGGAATTCATGGCTCAGTGGGATCACACTTTCAACCATCGTTGGAGCATGTCCGCTTCGGCGTCATACGGGCTGAAGTATTTCAACACCCTCGGGGCTAACATCTCTGCTTCTTATTCAGCCGACCGCGATTGGACGCCATCACTCAAACTGGGATACCGTCTGACACCAACCGACTTCATTTACAGCTCGACAACTCAGCGCACAGGCCGCTATCACGTGGCTATGTTGACACCATCCTGCGCTAAATCGTGGGAACGCATCAACACTTCGCTCGATGTCAGCCTCATTGCGCTCAAAGAGGTCGGGCGTGCCAACCTCTCTTTCCATTATAACGTCGGTTGGAAAGGCAAACTATTCTTTAACGAAGACAACATATCGTCGATATCGCTGTTGGCCGGCTTCGGTTCATTCCCCGAACTGACCTTCTTCGACAATACCGGCTTGGGCAATTTCTCCAAAGTCAACGCCATGGTAGGTTTCGATGTCCAGTATCTATTCTCCAGCCATTTCTACATGGGACTGCTCGGTGCGTGGAACACATACTACAACCCGCTTCACAGCGAGGCGCTCGCACAGTCGTTCGACGCCTACCGCAACGTCTACAGCATCAATGTGCAGTTCCATTTGTCCTTTTAATCACATTTATATCTAAAATTAGCCGTTTTGAAATCAGATTTATTAGCATTAGGTGTTTTTGTTGGAGCGTTTTGCTTCATGAGTTGTTCCAATGTCAAGGCCACTCGTACCGACGCGGCCTTCGAGTATAACGAGATATACATGCCCCAGACTTTGGGTAAGAAAGCCTCAGCCTATGGGTTGAACTCGGTGGATTACGACTGGGGTGTTTGGGGACACAACATTGCAACCATGATACCCGAAGAACATTCCCATAACATCTATGCCAAACCTAACGGCCGCACATCCGACTACAGCCAGTACTGTTTTTCGTCTGAACACCTCTATAATTACATAGTCGATTATATTGACGATAACTACGGACACTCGGACACGGTGCGTTTCACCATCATGCCCAACGATAACGATGTCGTGTGTCTCGATACCAAATGCGTTGCGCGCGGAAACACCAAGAACGACGCCTCCCCGGCTGTCTTCAACCTGGTGCGCCGCCTGTGCGAACGTTTCCCCAATCACATATTTTTCGTTGCCGACTACCTCACTACCAGTTCATTGCCCGACTCACCGCTGCCATCAAACGCCGGCGTCATAATGAGTGCTATGAACTATCCGCGCACCGTAAACCCCACCACGGAGGAGTCTGTTTTCCTTAACCGCATTGCCGATTGGCAGAAATATGTCAACCGCGTTTACATCTGGGACTATATCAACAACTTCGACGATTATTTCACCCCGGTGCCGTTGTTCAGCGTCATGCAGCACAGACTACAGGAGTATGAAAAAGCCGGTGTCAAAGGCGTCTTCCTCAACGGTAGCGGCTCAGACTACACTGCTTTGGGCAACGTGAACGCGCAAGTGCTCTCGCAGATACTTTATGACCCTGATTATGACTGGAAAACAAACCTTCGCGAACAGGTCGCCATTCTCTTCCCGACTGCTGCCGAGACAATAACCGACTTCATGATTGATCAGGATGATTACTTCACTCGCCAGTCGCAGCCTCTACCAATGTACGACGGTGTAGCGAAAGCTAAAGAAATATACCTGCCTGCCGACAGATTCATGGACTTCTATAACGCTCTCATAGTCGACCGCGACAATACCCATGGTGCCGAACGTGCCAAACTGGACGAACTTATCAATGCGCTGAGTCTTACAGCACTCGAGATAGAACGTCTCAACGGTAACCTCAATGGCTACGATGACCAACTCGAAAGTCTTATGGATATGGTCGACATGGGTCATGATGTCTACAACGAATCGATGTGGGCCGTCTCAGACTATGTCAAAGACTATTCTTTCATGGCAGGTCACGCTAAGGCTATGGAAGGTCGCAACCTCCTTAAAGGTCACATGCTAAGAGCACTCACGCCTCTCGATCCCGACTACCCCGATATCTCAATCATTACCGACGGTCTGCTCGGTATGCCATCAAACTATCATAACGGTAACCTTATAACATCCGCTAATACAGTCTTTGCAGTCGAAATTCCCAAAGTCGAAGGTGCCCGTAACCTTCGCGTGGCTCTCGTGCAGAATCACGGCTACCACATCGGATTACCCGAACTTGTAGAACTCGTTTATCAGGGTCAGTCGCTTGGTACCGTCGAACCCCATCGTCTCAAAGAACACGGAGGTCACTCATTTGTCGAGTTTGAGATTCCCTCATTCGTACACGGTCCCATGACACTCAAACTATACCGCAATCAGGACTTCAAGACAATGGCCATCGAAGAGATCGAAGCTTATTGACCCTCCTCCGGCATGTCATCACCAATAGGTTATGTGTAAAGACAGACTCCGCATATCAGCGTATCTTTTGTTTGCCGCGTTGGCCGTAATGGTCTTTTCTGCTTGCCAGAAAGAACTCGAACTCGCCAACGCCGAATTTGTCGACCCCGACCGTCATTACTATCCCGTCATCCAGGGTGAACAGCTCAAGATAGATTTCGAGATCGAAAACAACTCCGAGGCGCCTCTATTCATTCAGGAAGTCCAGACAACATGCGGTTGTCTCGTCCCTCTCGACGAACTTCCCATCGTCGTCTTGCCCGGCAAACGCAATGCCGTGCGCCTGCAATACAACTCTATCAAAAACACCGGATACGTCGAACATTTCGTGTGGTGCTACGGCAATTTCACCGACTCTAACGTCCGTGTCCTGTCTTTCGACACCAACGTGGTGCCTCCTGCCGACTTTACCCGTGATTACGAGACACTATTCCACGAACAGACAAACAACGTGGGCACCATGAAAGACTGGGTAGACGGAAGCTCCTCCGAAAAAGGATACTACACCAGCCCCGGTATTGATCCGCGCGAACAAGACCGCCTGAAAACCCAGCGCAAAGTCGACGCCTTCATGTTCTAACCCTCCCCTTTGTTCTAACGGTCGGGCGCTTGCGTCCGACATCACCCTAAAAGCCCTTTTCGAAAACCATACAAAAAATGCTCCACGAAAAATGTGGTATTTTCGAAAAATTTTTGTAAATTTGCACGATTTTATGCCGTTTAGGGCTTTGTTAAAAGCAGTCGCCTCTGGTTCGGTGACTCGCCTTGCGGTCTTAACATTTTAACAATCAATAAATTAATGTACGCTATCGTATCTATCCAGGGACAGCAGTTCAAGGCCGAAGCCGGTAAGTTCCTGTATGTTCATTTCCTCGGCGACAATGTCAAAGAAGGTGACGTGGTTGAGTTCGACCAGGTGCTCCTCGCCGACAATGATGGAGATGTTAAGGTTGGCACTCCCACTCTCGAAGGTGCCAAAGTCGTTTGTGAAGTGGCTCTTCCCCTCGTCAAGGGTGACAAGGTCATCGTTTTCAAGAAGAAACGCCGCAAAGGCTATCGTCGTAAAAACGGTCACCGCCAGTTCTTTACAAAAGTAGTGATTAAAGAAGTAGTTGCATAACTTTTTAAACCCCAACAATTATGGCACATAAAAAAGGTGTAGGTAGTTCTAAGAACGGACGTGAATCTGAAAGCAAACGCCTTGGCGTCAAAATTTTTGGCGGTCAGTTTGCAAAAGCCGGTAACATCATCAAACGTCAGCGTGGCACTGTTCACCATCCCGGCAAAAATGTCGGCATCGGTAAAGACCACACAATCTATGCTCTCGTTGACGGCTACGTCCTCTTTACCGAAGGCCGTAACGGTCGTCGCTTCATCAACGTTACTCCGTTAGCCGAAGCAAACGCCTGATTGATTTTCCGGTCATTCACAACGATTTATTGAGCGTGAGGGATAATTACCCTTGCGCTCATTTCAATTCTTTTGCCTATCTTTGCCTCATAACTCACATCACAACCTCATGGCAACAGCGTTAATAACCGGCATCACAGGACAGGACGGCTCTTATCTCGCCGAGTTCCTTTTGTCCAAAGGCTATCAAGTCCACGGCATAATGCGTCGTAGCTCATCGTTCAACACCGGACGCATCGAACATCTTTACCTCGACGATTGGGTACGTGACATGCACACCGCCCGACGTATCCAACTTCACTGGGGCGATATGACCGACTCATCCTCGCTCGTTCGCATCATCGGACAAGTCAAACCCGACGAGATATATAACCTGGCTGCTCAAAGTCATGTCAAGGTTTCGTTCGATGTCCCCGAATACACCGCCGATGTCGACGCTATGGGCACACTGCGTTTGCTTGAGGCCGTCAGAATACTGGGTCGCGAAAAAACCACTCGTATATACCAGGCCTCAACCAGCGAACTTTATGGCAAAGTTGCCGAAATACCTCAGACCGAATCGACACCTTTCCATCCTCGCTCACCTTATGGCGTGGCCAAACTTTACGCCTACTGGATAGTCAAGAACTATCGCGAAAGCTACGGCATGTTCGCCGCTAACGGCATACTGTTCAATCACGAAAGCGAACGGCGCGGCGAAACCTTTGTGACCCGAAAAATCACTCTTGCCGCAGCGCGTATCGCCGCGGGGCGTCAGGATAAACTCTATCTTGGCAACCTCGACGCCTTGCGCGACTGGGGCTATGCACCCGATTACGTCGAGTGCATGTGGCTTATCTTACAACAGCCCGAGCCCGACGACTTCGTTATCGCTACGGGCGAGTGTCACTCCGTACGCGAGTTCGCCACTAAAGCGTTCTCCGTCGCCGGCATCGAACTCGACTGGCAGGGCAGTGGAGTAGACGAAAAAGGCATAGACAAAGCCACAGGAAAAGTCGTTGTGGAAGTCGACCCCCGCTTTTTCCGTCCCGCCGAAGTCGATCAGCTGCTCGGCAATCCCGCCAAAGCCAAGGCCTCCTTGGGCTGGAATCCCCGAAAGACATCGTTCGACACTCTGGTACGCCGTATGGTCGAATCCGATATGCGGCTCGTGGCCGAAGGCAAAGACAATGGCAACAATTGATAATGGTAATGATGACAGCTGCACGCCACAACAACCCGGAGACACCCGCCACATCCCGCGCGAAGGGTGCCTCGCAAACTGAAACCCTCGACAATGTCAAAGGATTCAACTCCGACACCAAAATATATGTTGCCGGACATCGTGGTCTGGTAGGTTCCGCCATTTGGCGTAATCTCGAACATCGAGGATTCTCAAACCTTGTCGGAAGAACCCATCAGCAACTCGACCTGACAGACAGCGTGGCAGTCCGCCACTTCTTTGATGCTGAACAACCCGAAGTCGTGATTCTGGCTGCGGCTAAAGTTGGCGGCATCATGGCCAATAACACCTACAGAGCCGACTTCATTGTCCAGAATCTTGCCATTCAGCAAAATGTCATCACCGAGGCATGGCGTCACGGTGTCAAACACCTGTTGTTCCTTGGTTCGACATGCATCTATCCGCGTGAGGCCCACCAGCCAATCCGCGAGGACGCTCTCCTTACCGCTCCACTCGAATACACCAACGAGCCGTACGCCATAGCTAAAATAGCCGGTATGAAAATGTGCGAAAGCCTCAACCTGCAGTACGGTACCGACTACCTCAGCGTTATGCCAACCAACCTCTATGGTCCCAACGATAATTTTCATTTGGAGAATGGCCACGTGCTCCCGGCAATGGTACGCAAGACTCATCTCGCCAAACTGTTGAGTAAAGGCGATTTCGAGTCTATACGGGTCGATTTTGACCGTCGACCGGTGAGTGGCTACGACCCACGCATGACCGACAAGGACATAGCAAACCTCCTTGCTCGTTTCGGTATATATCCCGACGTGTTGCAGCTGTGGGGCTCAGGAAAACCCTTACGCGAATTCCTGTGGAGCGAGGATATGGCCGATGCGGCGGTTCATATACTGCTCAACGTACGTTTCGAGGATCTCGCCAAGAGTCAGTTACCACTTGTTCGTAACACCCATATCAATATAGGTACCGGAATAGAACACACCATTGCACAGACAACGCAAATCGTCAAAGATGCTGTGGGGTTCACCGGCGATATCCTTTGGGATAACACTAAACCCGATGGCACGATGCGAAAACTGTGCGATGTCACAAAACTACATGAGTTGGGATGGCGTCACAGTGTGGAACTCGACGAAGGCATAAAACGTCTCTACGCATGGTACTGTGACGACAACAGTGGTTCATCTTCGCGTGCTGACAAGCCCTGAAAGTCATCATCCTTCCGATGGAAAAGCTACAACCCATACTTTCGCATTTGGATAACCTCGCGCCATTATATATCGCGGGGCCGTGCAGCGCCGAATCTCGTGATCAGATTCTGCGCACCGCCGATGGAGTACGTCAGGCCGGAGCGCGTGTTTTTCGCGCCGGTATTTGGAAGCCTCGCACACTTCCGGGTGGATTTGAAGGCGTGGGGTCGGTAGGTCTCGAATGGCTCCTCGAGGTGAAACAAACCACCGGAATGGCCGTCGCCACCGAAGTGGCAACCGCACAGCACGTCCGGGAGGCTATGCAACACGAGGTGGATATATTGTGGATAGGCGCGCGCACAAGCGCCAACCCTTTCGCAGTTCAGGAGATAGCCGACACCATCACTACCATTGGTGCCGACAAAGTGGCTGTGTTGGTAAAAAATCCTGTTAACCCCGATCTGGAACTTTGGGTGGGTGCACTCCAACGCCTCTATAACGCCGGCGTCCATCGTCTCGGTGCCATACACCGCGGTTTCAGCGTCTATGGGCAACATCTTTACCGCAACCTCCCCTTATGGCGAATACCCCTCGAGCTTGCCCGACGTTTCCCAACACTGCCTCTCATTTGCGATCCAAGCCACATAGGCGGTCGCGCCGACCTCGTCAACACTTTGTCTCGCCAAGCCATGGATATGGGATACGACGGCCTTATCATCGAATCGCATTGCGCACCGCAACAGGCGCTTAGTGACAGCCGGCAGCAGATTACGCCCCACCAACTCGCCACGCTCCTTAGTGGTCTGAATGTGCGCACACACAGACAACCCGATGATAGCTTGAAAAACATGCGCGACGAGATAGACCGCCTCGATGCCGAACTCCTCGACGTCCTCGGACGCAGGATGCAGCTCTCGCGCGAAATCGCCCAATATAAAAAAGAAAAACACATACCAATCTTCCAGGCCGAACGCTACGACCAGATAATGACCGACCGCATATCATCCGCCCGGCGTTTGAACATGAGTGACGACTTCACACGCAACCTCATGTCGGCCATTCACGAGGAGTCAGTCCGTCAACAACTCACCATCTACAACAAACCCCACTAACACTCCCCAAGTTCACTGATACACTGTTTATCCTTATTAATTTACTGGCAATCAATCAATTGTAAAGACGTACGCCTCCTGCGTTCCCCTTTCATTCTGCAGCTACACCCCGTTCTCTCGGCCTACTCGACCTCTTTTCTTATTCTAATTCCATCATATCGAAGAACATTAGGCGCGTATGTTCATTTGTTATTTTTTCTGATAATTCTTTAAAGTGGTTCTTTTTATAAAAATCAATGGCCGATAAATAGGCATCAACAGTAAGATATCTGAAAGCAGAATAAATTGGATTGGTATTAAGCATCCCTTTAAGGATATTCATCAGGTCGGTACCAATTCTATGTCCTTTATATTCTTTTGAAACTGCAAATCGGCCAATTTTAATAGCTGGATAACTTCCGAACCGTTTTCTTTCAGGAAACGCTGTTTTAATTTTTTTCCACTGGCTGTTACTTACATCCTGTCTGGTTATTTTATCATTGAGCAGGCAAAAATACGCAACTATTTTTTCTCCGTCTTTCAAAAGAAATGAGATAGCAATCCTTTTGTCAAGAAACGCTTTCGCATCCTCAAAAAGAAATTCATTAAGGTCGTTGTCTCCACAGTCAAATCCCTCAAGAATTGATTTATGAGTGAGCCTAACTAATTCCATTAGATTCTGACAGAAATATATTTCTTGGCTTTTGCAACTGCCTCGTTTAATTTCCGGGTATTTTCAGCACGTTCTTCCTGGCTGAGATTTTCAACCTCAGTTCGAAGCCTTTCAAAGCGAATGGCGTCTTCCCCTTTTAATACTGGAGTTTCAGCGATTGGTCTAGCCATAATAAATGGTTTTATAATACAAAAAGACAACATCTGAAAAGAGGTGGTCTTAACAATACACTTTTAATATTAATCACTCTTTTCACAGGATGTACCTGCCAGTCTTATACAAAGTTAAGAATATATCATCATCAATCCAAACTACTTCTATTTATCAATCCAATATTAACAATAATTAACAAAAAAATCCCAAGCCCGAAGACTTGGGAAAAATATTTAGAACAGTTGCTACGTATGGTTACTCCCATAAGAAGTAAATGCGGTAGCGCTAGGTTGCATTTTCCTATCTTGAAAAATGCAACCCAACCGGCGTGTATCACCAGACTTTCTTTGTCACACGGTTGCCTTGTCGGCAAATAACCACGCTGCCAGGCTGCGGTTGCTCAACCCTTACACCCTGTAAGTTGTAATACTCAGGAACGGCGTTATCCTCAGCCTTGTCTATCAGGGTTTCAGACTCAACGCTGTCCGTTATAGCCGATATATGTGCGAATCTGCCCCATACCGGATCCTGACGGTAGGTAGCGACCGCGCCGTTGGGCACATAAACATGCACCGTATCAAACTTCGAGTCGTCACCGAGAAAATCCTCGTCAACGGGCCATGGTGTTGCGTCATAACATGTGATAGTCTCGAAATTGTCGCAGTTATTGAACATCCTGGCGCATAAGTATGCTTCATCCCTGTCAGCAACTTCTTCCAGATAGAGATGACGCACATTGCCGTATGTGGCACACCTCTGCCAGCATTTACACCTGCCGCTCAATGTAAGCACTTCGCCGGTGAACCAATCCAATGACATCACAAGGTGTTCCCCGTCACCCCACTCAACTGTCATGTTGGCATTTACAGGGAGTGACTCGTCAAACCATAACGGTACAGCCACGTTATCCGAGCCTTCCGTGTCCTCATCGCGATGACTATAGGCCGTTGCCGGGGGCTCGATAATAGAGTTCCCTTTAAAGATGATCTTTTCCACCGATACTGGAAAACCCTCAAAACCCACCTCAAGATATGTTTCTTGTGAATTAAACACGATGCGGTCAAGGTTTTCGCATCCGTAAAACGATTCTACATGCACTTGAACCTCAGCCTCCGGAAAAACGACACGTTCAATCCCGGCACCTTCAAAAGCGTAGGGGCTGATGTAGTCAAGCATTCCTTGTGGCACACCATCCATAATGACTTCTTTTACATCGGTACAATTATAAAAAGCACGATATTCTATCATGTCCACAGGATATTGTTCACCATTATAAGTAACATACGACGGAATATGATAGCTGGGCTGACTGTATTTGTTTTCGGGAGGTGATATCACACTTGCGTAATTAGGGCTCGTATTCCCTACATTTCCTAAACGATACCAAATACCGTCAATCTCAGTCTCGACCGTTGCGCCATTCGCTTGCATCACGACAAAGCCTCCTATCACCAGGATAGCTATCCTTAAAATGTTCTTCATGTTATTTATTGTTTTTAAGTCCTTAATTTTCATCACTTACAAAATTAAATAAATTTTTATCGTATCACCAGACTTTCTTGGTCACTCGGTTGCCCTGTCGGCAAATAACCACGCTGCCCGGCTGCGGTTGCTCAATCTTTATGCCCTGCAAGTTGTAATACTCAGGAATACAATCATTTATTTCATCACCATTGGGCATATTCTCGCTTATTGCATCTTCTAACGGAAGTATGTTTTTGATTTTACCCCAGGCTGCGTCATTTTTGTAAGCCTCGATTGCGGCATTTGGTACATAAAGCCTGATGGTGGATAAATGTTGTTCTGTGTCACCTATAACACCTCCGGTAAAAAGAGGATCCATTTGAAAAGCATATTCACTGCAATGGGGTGGTGTCATTACATAAAGTCTGAATTCCTGAACGTATGGACAGCTGTAATAGCCGAATGTAGAATTGCTACTCTCAGCGATACCATCGTCTTCACTTTTAATCACGATGGTATTGACATCCGCTCCATCACACTGTAATGAACCGTAGACAATAGCCGTTGTAGGTCGATAATGTTGTTGATCCGCCCCATACGATGCAAAGGTAGCACCATCTGGAAACACAATCTCGTCTACTGTGGAATTTTGTGATATGAGAATGCTTTGGAACAATGGACGACCATATATAATTAGTTGTTCAAGATGACATCCTTCTATGACATTAGAGGGCATAAAATCCAACCACGCACCTGTAAATACCACTCTTTTTAGATTGGGACAGTTGTAGAAAGCATATGATGCACACCCATTCACCAAGCCTTTGTTAAGTATAATTTCTCGTGCTTCTACCTCGTAGAACGCCTTTGCCCCGACTGAAGTCACCGGCCATTGTTTCACTTCCGGAAAATCATCAAATACCTTACTTATTTCATCCTCTATGACAATAGATTCCAAACTCTTGCCCAGTTCGTCGCATCCTGAAACTTTCACGTGAGGACCGACATGTGAATGAGAGGAAGATGACTTGATATAGTAAAAGTCATATATCACACCTTTGATGGTTTCTGAACCCAATGCATACGTGGTGTCCGGAATGTTCTGATAATCGTTAAACTCTTCAGCTGATGATGTCCAAGTCGCAAACAGTATAAACGTCGACAATATCCATATTTTTTGTACATCCTTCATAACTTTGGGCTTTATGTGGTTATACGCAAATTTACTAAAAATTATGTAAATACCATTATAATGACAAAACATATTGCTCAGCATTTTCATCGTCTACTACTAAATGAATAAACGCAAGCTTGGCATCACATAATGGAAGCGTACATTCCGCAACAAAATGTTCTTCATCACAATATGGATTCTCGACGACATCCATGTATCTTCCATTATCTAGAGCAATAGATATCTTGTTGTTGGCAGTTAGGTCACTAACTGAATAATAGATTCTAATATTGCGTGTAGATTTATTATATTCAACTTTTTCTATATTGTTAAGGCTGGGGAAAGGGTATACTTTTTGTATTAGAGGAACTCTATTAGGCGAAGAAAGACATATTTGCACTATTTTATCCTTAGGGACATCATAGCTAATAGACGCTCCAGTATATTTATATCTTTTTATATTTGGGTCATCCGAATTGAGTGTTTTAAATGAAACAAAGACTTTGTTTGATTCTGCTCTTGGAAAAATATCTTTAAGTGAAACAGATATTTGAGAGTCCGTTCTTTTTATAGTCGGTCTCATAAAAGTTGAAGCTGGGGCAGTCTGAACCATATGAGTGGGATCTCCCAAGATGTGAAATCCTTTATACATATATTTAGTGTGGAAGCTAACACCCCATTGTTCAGTCATTCGTGCCAAACCTTGAGTTAGAATTTCCCCTACTGTAACGCAAATAGGGGTTTTTGTTTGGACTAATGAAGAAGATCCAATCGACACTCTTAATCCTGGGTTAGGGAATAGTGCATCGATAATGCCTGTAATTAGTATGTCCTGTAGCCCTGTCCATCCGCGCCCACTGGACGCAATTACTGCGCTAGCTCCTTTTGCTGATGATGACCAAAAATATGCTAAATTGTTGTTGTACTTTGGGCTTGCCGAACAACAGCACATACTCAAAATCAAAGGTCGTATTCCATATTTGTTATGTAATCTATCTCTACTTTCTTCATTAAAAATAAATAACGGTTCTACCCACCGATCGCATCCGCCATGACCGTTATATATACCTAAAAAAGCACCATTGTTAATTGCATCAATTATATCATTGCTATTTCCGTTCCATGCATAGTTAGGTCGTTTTAAATAATCTGGGAAAGTCCTTGACTTAGAATTCCAAAAGCTCCATTCACTGGGAAATACATCATTGTCTGTTGTATAAATTCGTTGAATATTGTACCCTTTTTGTGCGAGATAATTAGCACAATCTTCTAACGTACATATGAAATTCCACTCTTCCCTTATCTTAGTATTATCTGCATAGAATTTTCCTGTAAGAAAAATATCTTTAAATGCATCAGAATTTCTAATAGGATTTTGCTCTATAGCAATTAGTGAATCAATGTAAGGTTCAGACGCAACGTTCATCGGGATTCTCCCTATGTGGACATCCGGAACAAAGCCAAGAGTATCGTTAATACATCCAAATTTAGTTATAGTATAATCGAATCCGATTTTATCATCATCTATATATGTAGCATAAGGTTCATAAGGAATGCACGTATGTACATTTTCCGACTCGATTTCAATAGATTGACCAAAAAAAACTAAATAATTAAGATTGATGTCCTCACGCTCATAATATTCTTTGATTACATTTCGAAGTAACGGTATATCGCGTTTATATTCTGTATCAAATACATGAGTTCGGAACCCAAGAGTTTCTTTCCATTCGCAATATTTTTTAACTTCTGGTAATAAACCGGTATATGTTATTATTAAAATATCTTCCGTTCGATCTGATGTGAATGTTAAGTTAGTTGGGTTAGCTATTATTGCATCATTTATTTGTAAATCATTATTTGTTATATCAAATGCAGGATTGGATTTCTTTAGTTTAATAGGTTGATTAGCAGATGAATAATTTATCTTTGCATTAAGGTTCTTAATAATTCGAACTGTATGCGATTGATTATCATATAAAATGGGACAAATTGTAAAATAGTGATTTGCATTATTGCGAAAGTTTTGAATCCCTTCTGCTTCTATTATAGGGTGAGAATCGTACGTGTAATCAGGCTCTATAGGTAATAAAGAAGAATTTATTTTGGACGTATCTTCAATTTTTGATGCGGGCACTAATTCTTTTTTAATATCTTCATAATCGTAGGATATAATCTCTATATCAGTTAAATTCAATGTTGGGATGGCTAAGTTTATAGTTCTGCGAGGTAAAGCGGGGGTCCCAATATCTCCTCGTGTTGTGAAGCCGTTAATTAAAGGAGTCCATAATTGTGAATCGGTTGAAGTTTCTACGAATTCAATTTCAGATAAAGAAAATGAAATTTCGATTTCATTTTTAGTATCTGTATTTATTAACAGGGTAAATGGACTTGATTGAGACTCCGTATCACTTTCAAATGTCAACACCTCGGCATGTAATGTCAAAGTGAAAAACAACAATATATATGAAATATAATTTTTCATGGTATGTATTAAGTTATTATGATTTTGTGTTTTCAGTTATTTGTTTCCCAGGAAGGTATATAAAGTAATTGGATTAGAGTTTAGTTTGTGGTTGAGCCGGAGTAGGTGTTTCCGTGGGAAGTGGTGAATTCGATTGAGAAGTCGATAAGGGCTCCTGTTTCTATATCGACATTGAGGTCAGACGAGTCAAATGTGATAAGCTGATAGTTTCCCGTTGTGAGATTAGCGACCGAACCCCGACATTGACCCTCCGATTCAGAGAACGACAGGCTGATTACACCATTGTTGTAATAACACACGATAAATTGTGTAGATGGCGAGTTGGGTCGATGTTTCTTATAATCCTCTCCAATTTTTTTAACGGGTATTATTGTGCCCTCATCATCTCCGGGTTGTTGTGCAGTAAGGATAACTGGATTTAACAAAAAAAATTGGATAAGAAGGACTAGTTTTGATAATAGGACTTTCAATTTCATAAAGGTTAAGTTTAATGATACATAGATTAAATTTCGTTTCAAAGTTAGAAAATGTGTATGTTTAAAACGAAAAACAATGAATTATTTATTGCCTCACAATGAATGATAACATTCATATTATTAGTCTATTATATTAAGTCTGACGAAATATTTTGCCTCACATCAGATAATGTCGATAATTGACCCTATAAATTTGGTTCATAGGGTCAGTATAAATGTAATGAGAAGTAAAAGATTAAGTGAAGATAGTTATTTGATGGAGTCTAAGAAAAGCTCTTTATGAGGTGGATTAATTGTATTTATACGTTTAATCAACCTAGATTTTTTAAGATAAAAATATTTGTATTTGTACCCCATTATATAACAAACCGCTTTGGAAGTAAAACCGGCGTATAATAAAGTCATAAATTTAAAATCTTCTTCATCCATAAAAGTACATTCGGCTCTTAGGTGTAACATTATGTCACTCTTATATTTATTAACCTCACTCTCGATGTATTCAAGGTTTTTCTTGTTACAGAACTTGCCTAATTCATTTTTTATATTTAGAAGAATAATTTTCCTGTCTTTATCCGAATCATCTTTTTCGAAATATTCCCTACACAGTATATCAAAACCTGTCCAACGTTCTTTAAATAATATGTTTATTAGGGCGCTGTTATTCTGTTGTGTAAGAGTCGCGTGGTTCAGTCGTTCAGCTAATTCCGCACTTTTATTTAACTCATCGGTTAATCGATTATTTAAACCCTTATTTTCGAATGAAATATCTTTCACAGTCTGAAGTGCTACACTTAAAGAAGCAATAGCAGTTTCTAATTTAGCTCTTTTGGCTTTAATTCTCAGCTGGTGAAGGATAAGAATTATAATAAATATTAAAATTACTGTTATAGAACCGAAAATTATATATATAGTGAGTTCTTTTGTTCTGGCTTTAAGATTAATTGTTTTTTCTGAATAGAAATCAGATTTTGCTGCGCTAACTGATTCTTGAAGAAATTTTTCTGCAATTTCACCTTGCATTTTTATGATTGAGTCGGAAAGACTTGTAAGTTTAATATTACCTTCCCTGGATTTTATATTTTGATATTTAGCATATAAAACATGTAAACTGTCTTCATCAGTTTTAGCTAATAATAGAGCCTTAGAAATGAGATCGTTAGATCTATTATATTCGTGTTTTACTTTTGCTATATAACTTTCCAATAGCACATCTCCAAAATCGTCGTTAGAATCTGTTATAAGAACATCATTCAATTTTTCGAATTTCCCCTCGATTATTAGGGCATCTATATATGGCTTATATAAATAACTTATAATATTACTATCTATAGGATTTGTATTATTACAGGCATTATATAAGCTATCTAAAATTGTCATGCCCATCTGAAAATTATGTTGATTTAAATACAATACAGCTAAATCTACTATTGCATATTTTTGATTGATAGGTTTATCGGCCAAACCGTAATTTGTAATGACTTCTTTTGTATATAACTCAGCGTCATGAAATTTGTATGATTTATCATAGATGTCGCTGATGAGTTCGGCCGAACGTGCTATCCAATAGGGGTTTTGGTTTGATTTAGCCATTTCGTAGGCATTGAGGACTTCCTTCATGGCCTGTTGAAGAAGTCCGGCGTTGTAGCTCACTTTGGCTTTATAGAAGTTTGCTCTGATTCCCAGGTCACCACTTTCCTTGTCACGATAATGGCTGTAAGCAATATTGACAAGGGTGTCAGAGTCGACTGTTATCCATGTCTTTATCTGTCCCTGGGTGTACAGCAACGCGTAGTATGCTTCTTCGTTGGCAGTCAGTGTGTTGCGTTTGATATTGCCTAAGGTGTCCAGAGCCGCGTAGGGGTCGTCTTCCATGATGGCATCGGCGTTGCGCAGATAGCGCATATTGACAGACTCGTCACACGACGTAAAGGTCGCTATGCACACCAGAGCGATAAGATAGAATAGCGGTCGGGAAAAGTGTGTCAAGGAATAGTAACGATTAAAGCGTTGTAAATCAATAGTCTGTCAATTGAGCGAAAGTAGGGGTTATGTCAGATAACGGGTAATCGAGGAGTCGGGATTAGACGGCCGGGAGGGACATGCCGTTGAGTTTGCGGTAGAGGTCAAGGGCATAAACGTCGGTCATGGCTGACAGGTGGTCCAGGACGGCCAGGGTGCGTTCGTAAATGTCGGGGTTTGCGGTGTCGTACTGAGTCGGTATTCGCGAAAGCAAAAGACGCGAGTAGTTTAGCTCGGGATTGATGACGGCGTGCATCAGTTTGTCCATAAGGTATGTGATGATGCGGTTACCGGCCAGCTCGACATCGACAACATCGGGAGCAGTGTATATTTTGCGCCATGACAGCTCGGCAGTGCGGCGATAGGCGCGGTGCTGAGTCTCGGCGATATTGTCAAGCAACGAGCCGTCAAAACGACCTTCGAGGATGGCTGTTTCGTTGTCGACGAAAGCATGGGCGCAACACTCCACCAGCTTGCCTACAACGCACGAACGAAGGTAGCTGATTTTTTCGTTGGGGTCGTCGACACGACTCATGGTTTCTTTCATGCGTTCCATCCGGTTGTTGTCGTCCGAGAAGTAATCCATAAGGGTGTCTATCACCGTATCGGTGGTCAGTATCTTCAGCTTGTGGGCGTCTTCGAGATCCATCACTTCATAACATATATCGTCGGCGGCTTCGACTATATATACCAAGGGGTGACGCGCGTACTTCACCGGGTTGTCCGACAGGCGCAAAATGCCAAGGGTGTCGAAAATCTTTCGGAAGTCGGCTTTTTCAGCCTCGAAGAATCCGAACTTCCCTTTGTCGCCGGACAATACCGACTGGTAAGGATACTTCACTATCGAGGCCAGCATGGTGTAGGTCATGGCGAAACCTCCGCGCCGTCGACCCTTAAAAGTGTGGGTGAGGGTGCGGAATGTGTTGGCGTTACCTTCAAAGTGAGTCAGGTCGGACCATTGCTCGTCGGTATAGAAGTGACGCAATTGGTTACCGGCGCCTTCACTGAAGTATGTCGAAATTGCTTTCTCTCCGCTATGCCCAAAAGGTGGATTGCCCAGGTCATGAGCCAGACAAGCCGCTGCCACTATGTCGCCAAAATGATAGAAAATGTCAGCCCATTCGCGGTCGCCGTATTTCTGGCGGAGCAACGCGGCTACCTCGTCGGCAAGCGATTTGCCCACCGATGACACTTCGAGCGAATGCGTCAGCCGGTTATGCACGAACACGCTTCCCGGCAGGGGGAAAACCTGCGTCTTGTTCTGCAGACGCCGAAAAGGCGATGAGAACACCAGCCTGTCGTAGTCGCGTCGAAAGTCGGTACGGGCATATCCGCGTTTGGGGTCGGCGTAGTCCTCAAGGCCGAATCTCGTGTCGTTGATTAGCTTAGGCCATTCCATAGCCGGCCGTCCTGTGTTTGTCATCTTGTCAGAATTCATGGTCTTCATATTCTGTCGGGTCGTCTATGCCGGCCTGCACAAGCGCCTGGTGACGCTCTATGCAAGTACCACACTTGCCACAGTGTTTCTCGCCCCCTTTATAGCACGAGTAAGTTGTGGTGTAGTCGATGGCAAGTCGTTTGCCGCGTTCGGCTATCTGCGCTTTTGTCAGCAGAGTATAAGGCGCGTATAGCATGATGTGCTCGTAAGTGCCTTCGTGGATGGCGGTAGCCATGGCTTTGATGAAAGAGGCGCGACAGTCGGGGTATATTGCGTGGTCGCCGGCATGGTTGGCTATCATGACCCGTGTTAGCCCATGGCTTTCGGCCAGCCCTGCGGCCGCTGCCAGCATGATGCCGTTGCGGAAAGGAACAACGGTCGATTTCATGTTGTCGAAGTCATAATCGCCTTCCGGAATGGCATCGGCACCTTCGAGGAGCGACGAATGGAAGTATTGGTTGATGAATGACAGGTCGATGACGAGGTGTTCGACGCCGAGTTGTTGGCAGTGGTAGGCTGCCCACCGTAACTCGCGCTCGTTGTGGTTGGAACCATAGTTGAACGACACAGCCATCTCGATAGACGACGCATACTCGTAAAGCATGGTGACAGAGTCCATGCCGCCGGAAAGAATGATAAGCGAATTTTTAGCCATGGGTATGTTGTTAGTGTAGTTAAAAATCGTTGGGGAATGAGGCCGCCAGACGTTGTTTCACCAGTTCCTGGTGTTCGCTGTCGCCGTAATTGGCAAACGGTATGATGGATATGCCGCCGCGAGGGGTGAATCGCCCTATGACTTCGAGGTAACGCGGCTCCATGAGGCGCACCAGGTCTTTCATGATGATGTTGACGCAGTCCTCGTGAAAATCGCCGTGGTTGCGAAACGAGAACAGGTATAGCTTGAGGCTTTTGCTCTCGACCATTTTTTCGCGGGGTATGTAATTGATAATAATCCGTGCAAAATCGGGCTGACCTGTTTTGGGACAAAGAGAAGTAAACTCCGGGCAGGTGAAAGTGACGAGGTATTCGTTGTCGGGGTGCTTGTTGACAAAAGTCTCGAGCACCTCCGGGGCATACTGCGTGGGATATTTGGTGTTGTTGTTGCCAAGCAATGTGACTTGGGGCATTTCGGAATCTGAGCGTGGCATAAGCGGGTATTTTGGTTTTTAGTTCATGTTCTGCATGTCGACAAGACGTTTATAGTAGCCGTTAAGAGATATGAGGTCTTCGTGCGATCCTCGTTCGACAATTCGACCCTCGTGGAGCACGCAAATAAGGTCGGCGTTGCGTATTGTAGATAGGCGATGGGCTATGACCAAGGTAGTTCGGTCGGCCATAAGACGGTCGAGAGCCTGTTGCACGAGATGTTCGCTTTCGCTGTCGAGTGCTGAAGTGGCCTCGTCGAGAATGAGTATGGCCGGATTTTTAAGTATAGCGCGAGCTATAGAGAGCCGCTGTCGCTGGCCGCCTGACAACCGACAGCCTCGGTCGCCTATGTTAGTTTGATAGCCTTGTTCGGTCTGTTCTATGAATCCGGTGGCGTTGGCAATGCGCGCGGCCTTTTCAATGTCGTCGTCCGAGGCGTTGTCGACACCGAACGCTATGTTGTAGCGTATCGTGTCGTTGAACAGAATGGCTTCCTGGTTGACATTGCCCATAAGGCTTCTGAGGTCATGAATGCGCATGTCGCGTATGTCTATGCCGTCGATGGTGATTCGTCCGCTGTCCACGTCACGGAAACGCGGCACCAAGTCGGCCAATGTGGATTTGCCCGACCCGGACTGTCCGACCAGAGCCACAGTGGCACCGGCAGGTATATCGAGGGTGATGTCGTGAAGCACTTCGTTGTCGCCATAGCTGAAAGAGACGTTTTCGAAGCGTATTGACGGCGAACTGACTCCGACAAGCGACTTGGCTTTGTCGGGGTGGGGGTCCTTGATTGGATTTTCGGCGTTAAGAATGACATCGATGCGTTGCATCGAAGCAAGCCCTTTCTGAATGGCGTAAGCCGCTTTGGATAGGTCTTTGGCCGGGTTGATGATCGAGTAGAAGATGATCATATAGTATATGAAAGCGGCAGCTGTCAGTGACGAATAGCCCCCCAGGATAAGAGAACCTCCGAACCATAGGACTATGGCGATTGCTACCGTTCCCAAGAATTCGCTCATAGGATGGGCGAGTTGCTGGCGGCGCTGTACACGGTTTGCCAGCCGGTAGAATTCTTCGTTTTCGCGGCCGAAACGACGGCGCACTTTGTCTTCGGCCGTAAAGGCTTTGATGATACGCAGGCCACCGAGAGTTTCCTCGATGTTAGACATGAGGACACCCCACTGTGTCTGAGCTTCGAAAGACGTTCTTTTGAGACGTTTGCCCACTTTGCCCATGAAGTATCCGGCGATAGGGAGAAGGACAAGGACGAAAAGAGTGAGTTGCCATGATACGGCGACCATCATGGCCAGACAAACCACTATCATGACGGGGTTTTTGAACATCATGTCGATAGAAGCCATTACGGAGCTTTCAATCTCGGCGACATCGCCTGTCATGCGTGCCATGACATCACCCTTGCGCTCGTTGGTGAAGAATCCTATGGGCAGACGTGTTATCTTGTCATACACCATGTTGCGGATATCGCGAACCACGCCGCTACGCAACGGTATGATATAATACGAAGCCAGATAGGATGTTCCTGTTTTCAAAGCCGTCATGACGATGAGCGCTCCCGCGAGCAACGCGAGAGTGGCCGAAGCTCCCATTGACTGGATGGCAGACTGTACGTAATAGTAGAAGTTGTTGACCAATACGTCTTTAAACGAGCCGTCGGCCAGCGACATATAGGCATAATGAACCTCGTTGACCTTGAACAGCATTTCAAGGATGGGTATGATGAGAGCGAACGAGAATAGGGTGAGGAACGCCGAAAGGATGTTGAAAATGACATTCAACACCAGATATTTCTTATACGGCGGTAGGAAACGGCGGAGCAACGCGAAGAAGTCTTTCATAAATTACTTACAAATGTACGAAAAAAGTCATGCTGCGGCAAACAGGCTGTAAGCAAAGACACCAAGGTAGAACAACATGATGACAATGACGGGTATGTAGCGCTGTTGCCCCTTGTTGATGCCAGCCATGTAAGATAGTTCGTATGAGGCGATTAGCATCAGCGTGGGGAGGTATGCTGCCGCATTAGTGAAATCAATAATCATAGCCAATATTGTCACCACACCCACCAGCGACATGCTGCCGTTGAAGGCACGGAGATTGGCGTTAAGGGTAAGCACGTTCATGAAATTGGCGAACCAGCCGATGACTAACAGCAAGACAGTGACTCCGATGGTCACGAGGGTGCTGAACAACTCGTCGGTATCGTAGACGCGGAACATGTTTACGGTTTCGGGGAAATGGATATCGGAAAGATCGACAAGTCCGGTGCCGAGGACTATCCACCATGGTGTAATCACCCCGAGGAGGATGGCCGACAGTGTGCGCAACGAGAAGATCTTCATCTGTAAGCAGCCTACCACAAAGATCGGTATATAGACCGCAAAGCAGTATTGTGTCATTGAGAGTGCCGACAGTATGACGAAGATGAGGAATATGCGCCGTAATGTTGTCTCATTGTCAAAGCATGACCATAGTAGTCCCAGGCATAGAGGCATGACAGCAGCGAGTATAGAGCCGGTGTAAAGTTGGTCGAGCATGTCGGGCACCGAAAGCATCATTATGAGAAAAAACGATGCGGGTAGAGATGTTAACGCCCTGAATGGGTTGAACAGGCGTATGAGCACCATCCAACCAAGAGCCGTGAGGAGAATGAGAGCAGTGTTAGCTACCATTGTGACCCATGACGACGTTATCCATAGGTTTGCCGAAGGGAAGGCTATACCGCGGTCGAAAGTGAAATATGAGATGTCACCCTGTTGAAATGCCAAACGGGCGCCGATGAGCATGAGTATGCCGGCAAGGGCTACCATGGCGTACGAGTTGATGAATCGGTTGATTTTTAACTGTAACATTTCGGCTTCGGGTATATTTTAGGCAAAGTTACAAAAATTATCGGTATAAAGTCGGCGATAAGTATGGCATTGACAAAAAAAGGAGGGCAATCGGCTTCCTCAGTTCCGATTGCCCTCCGTGGTATA
>JAFLTY010000014.1 GCA_022509065.1 Muribaculaceae bacterium | reverse complement strand
AGAGCTGACAGGCGACCAAACCTTTTTGTGACTACAAGGGAGTTCTGATAATATGATTGTATAAGTTTAAACTTACATTGGCGGGTCTTGGTCAGCTGTTTACACAGTTTCAATTGCAAAGTTAATCAAAAAAACTGATATTGCACACAGTGTCATACTATCTCTTATCACGCAATTTCAAGGAGTTTCTACGACTTTCTTAATTGTTTCACCAGATAGGAAGAAACCGGGGCGTTCGTCATCACCGCTTCCATACAATGCCGACAAGTTTCCCATCTGCAAACAATGGACCTGTACCCCGGAACGAGAGGGTTAGACATCATACATTCGATGAAGTTTCCTTTTCTTTCAATGTACATCGCATATGATTCTAATAGTGACCCTACAACGCGATAAAGATTATGGTTAATCTTTAGTATCTCGTAAATCTTCTATTATTCTTTGTAATACAGAACGTTGCAAGATATTTTGTTGAGAAGAATCTAATCCTTTAATTTTTATTAAATTATTGAATTGAAACAAACCCAAACTAAGAAATAGTTTGGCCAGGAGTTCATCTGCATATGATGACGATACAACTTCAATGTTTGTAAAATCTAGCGTAATAGGTTTTTGCTCTTCTGAAAGTATATTTAATATTTCATTTTTCACTCTGGTAGCTGACTCCCTAGTTCCAGTCCCTTCCGAGCGTTCAGATATTTTATAAATAATATGACCGTAACTATTCTCTAGGTCTTCAAAATGAAGGTTTACCAACTTATATTGTTTCCCTCTAAAGACCAAAGCCTTATCTAAAGACATATCTTCAGAATAATTCAACTGAAAATCAACAATTGTTCCAGGTGTCCGTCCTGAGATATACGGTAGGTAATCAAAAGTCTTAACAAAACCATTATTATAAATATAGGAACCATTCCCTGAGGTAATTACAAGCTTTCCTTTACCTTGTTTTACAATCGAATGTAATCCAAATAATCCGTTCCCCTGACCAATTCGTTTATCGCGAGTTACTTCTTCCTTTATAGCCAGAGTTATAGCATCTATAGGTGTACGTGGGCAATGCTCTGATTCTTTCATTGAATTATAAATTCCTTGTCCAGCATCGAAGACTGTAAATGCTATATTTTTTGAGGATGGATGTAATTGCCCCATCACATATCCAAAGCTAGTTTTTGAATGTTGAATAACATTATCCATAACTTCGTTCAAGGACCATTCAATGGCATTAAGTACACCTTTATAAAATTGGGCACTTTTTTGCAATTCCTCAATGTAAGCATTTACAATCCTAGCAACTTCTTCAGAAGTCCCAAAAGACCAAATACGATTTAAAATATATCTACTATTATTATGTGTAAATGACTTGGGTTCCAGTAAATTAGTTTTGTTTATTATACCCGGTTCATTTTCTATATTTATTTTAAGATCATACTCATTTTGATAATAACATAATATGCCTGCTATTGGAACAGCGGCATTAGGATAGATAGCATCCACTTTACTAAAATCAAAAGTCAACTCCTTATATCCTCGTTTTCGTATTGCATCATCTACAATCCTTATGAAATCGGAAACGGCTTTAGAATGATCCAGACGCATTATTTCTATAGCATTATTGGTCCGAGAAATAGAATTTGAATAATAATTTTTCCAAATTGCCATAAATATTTTATATAATTTATTCTATTATTATAATTACAAATGTTTATTTCGTGTAATCTTAGAATCTATTTCTATGATTACCTTTACAAAGGTACGCAAAAATTTACGGATGAGACAATTCAGATGGTTTTAACTTCAAATATACTCTATTTTTCGATAACACACCATAGCAATAAAAAATTATAATCCTCTATGTAGTATTATATAATTTATTCTAAGGAAAAATGTTTAGAGGAAATCTTCTTTGAGGAGGACGAATATTAACTTCTTTCAGGAATGTCATACAATTCGTAACTATCTATAGGACTGCATGCTATCCCATAATTTTCAACCCCTCAAATATGGTCAAATATCATTACAACCACGCTATCCAATAGCTATCCATAGTTATTTCGACACCCGTTAAATAATTGTATATCTTATATTTAACTAAACAAAGTGGCAACTTTAACGAGGATGAATATTGATCTGACAATCAGATAGTTAAGTACTGACAATCAACAATTTACAGGGAAAATCACCTAATTTTACAGGTGGTTTTCTTTGTTTTTATGCAAAGCTGCTACGTCGACAACCCTTGATTTTACCCCCCAAAAGTATAATTTTAATCTTATTTGTTTTGCTATCCGCTATCCAATCGCTATCTCAAGACTTTGAAAAATCTTCGGGCAGGTTCAACTGGCAAGCGGCAAGTTTAAGATTTTTATTGATTTTTTTAAAGATGTTTGGCAAAATTGTTTTTTAGGCTTAACTTTGTGGTAAATATGCTTTTTGCAGTCTGTCGTGTTCAATGTCTTGTCGGACAGGAGCAAAAACATGTATTTTGACAAAAAAAGTTTCAGTCTATTTAACCGCGATGCTAAAGAAGTTTTTTACAGTTTTTCTCGGGTCGTTGGCTGCAATTTGGCTTTCGGCATTGATATTTATAGGGATAGTGATAATCGGTGTTTTGTCATGGCTGGGTAGTACCAAATCTATTGGCGTAAAATCAGATTCTATCCTTTATATAGACCTGGCTGGTGAGATGACCGACCGTGAAGTACCGTTTTCTCCTGAAGATTTTTTATTGGGTGGTAGCTCAGACAATCTTTCGTTTAACGAAGTGAGTGAGGCCATCACGCTGGCAAAGACCGACTCGGATATCAAGGGGATTTATCTCAGGCTGAAAAGTGGCGAGGCTGGTCTTGCTATGCGTCAAGAGCTTCGTGAAATTCTTCTTGAGTTCAAGTCCTCCGGCAAATGGATTGTTGCTTACGCCGATGCCTGTCAACAGGGGGATTACTTTACGGGCGCCGTTTCTGATGAGTTTTATCTTAACCCATCGGGGTCGTTATGGTCCAATGGGTTATCTACTTCAGTACCATTTTTCAAAAATGCTCTTGATAAACTGGGAGTAAGCGTTCAGGTTATCAAAGTCGGCACCTTCAAAAGCGCCGTAGAGCCTTTCATCATGACGCAGATGAGCGACTCGGCTCGTATGCAATATGACGTGATGCTTAACTCAATGTGGAACGAATACGTTACTGATGTTGTGAAAGACCGCAAATTGGCAACCGATTCGACATCCATGTTCAAGCGAATGGCAGCCACTCCCATGATGTCGTATACTGCTCCCGAACTTGTTGATGCAAAATTGTTTGATGGACTTAAATATGAATATGAAGTAGAAGACATACTGAAATCAAAAGCAGGCTCGGATAAGGAACTTCATCTCATTACTCCTAAGGAATATCTGGCAGCTTGCGCCGCTCCCGCCGCTTCACTTGTAAAAGCAAACAAGAGTCATATCGCTGTCCTATATGCAGTGGGTGATATCGTTGAAAGTGGTTCTGATGGTATTGTAGGTGATGAAATGGCTCCTCTTATCATATCGATGGCTGACAACGATAAAATCAAAGGACTCGTTTTACGTATAAATTCCGGTGGAGGCAGCGCCTATGCTTCCGAACAGATATGGGCATCTCTCGAATATTTCAAGTCTAAAGACAAACCTTTTGTTGTTTCGATGGGCAATGTGGCAGCATCGGGAGGTTATTACATTGCATGCGGAGCCGATCGCATATACGCTGACCCGTCAACCATTACAGGGTCTATAGGAATTTTTGGAGTTATACCTTATGCAAAAACTCTTTTAAATGATAAATTAGGCATTGACTTCAGTATAGTCGAGACTAATCCTAATGCCGCCTTCCCTCGTTTGGACGCACCCCTTACAGCGGATCAGCACGCGGCTTTCGAAAAAAGCATACGTAACGGCTATGACCTTTTTGTTAATCGAGTATCCACCGGCCGCAAACTCGATGAAGCTCATGTGCGTCGCATCGCCGAAGGCCGTGTATGGGCGGGTGTGACAGCTTTGCAGATTGGGTTGGTGGACGATTTGGGGGGACTATCTGACGCTATTGCCAAGGTCGCAACATTGACTGATTTGTCCTCGGACGATTATGTCGAATATCCAGCCATCAAACATTCGCCGTTGGATATGTTAATGTCGCTTGAACTTGAAAGCCGCGCCCCCCTATCGGCAAATGCTGTTCTTGAACAATTAGGCTTATCCAGAGAAGATATGCTGTCCGCTCGAAAAGTAGTCACACGACTTCGCGACATGGGTAACATACAAGCCAAGATGGAAGATATCTCTGTTCACTAATTCTCTTCACCTACCCTGAAGATGTCCAAGAAAAGTTTGTTGCACAACATGGTTTTGTTACCCCTTTCCAAAGTATATGGAATGGTGACTTCTTTTCGCAACAAACTCTATGACTGGGGAGCTCTAAAACAAACCGAATTCGAAGTACCTGTCGTGGCTGTGGGTAATCTGGCTGTGGGAGGCACGGGAAAGACCCCGCACACCGAGTATATCGCACGCAAGCTAAGCAGCCATTACAATATAGCGATTCTTAGCCGCGGTTATAAGCGCGTATCAAAGGGCTTCGTGCTTGCAACGGCCAAGACTTCGCCTCGGGACATTGGAGATGAGCCATATCAGATGTATCATAAGTTTAATGGGAACATCATGGTGGCAGTATGCGAGAAAAGGACGGTGGGAATCAAAAAGATTTTGGACATCAATCCTGAGATAAATCTAATTTTACTTGACGACGGTCTTCAACACCGACGCGTCAAACCAAAAGTGTCTGTACTCCTTACAGAATATTCACGGCCATTTTACAAGGACTCCTTGCTTCCTTATGGCAGACTTCGCGAATCTTCGGCTAATGCAGAACGAGCCGATATAGTGATAGTTACCAAATGCCCTAAGGACTTAAAAGGCATCGACTACAGAATAGTCAAGAAAAATCTTGACCTTATTCCGGCTCAAGATTTGTTTTTTTCACATTATCATTACGAGAATCCGCTTCCGGTCTTTCCGTCGTCACATTCGGAAAGAACACCGATCTTATCCAATCTTACAAAAGACGATGCTCTTCTTGTTTTGTGCGGAATAAGCAATCCACGTCCTTTTGTACGATATATCAAGAGTTTCTCGGCTCGAGTCAAAGTAAATGCGTTTGCCGATCACCATCAGTACACCCACAAGGATATGTTGTTTATCAAAGGAAGATTCGATTCGTTGATAGGTGCTCGACGTTATATAATTACCACTGAAAAAGACGCGGTGCGTCTTGTCAATAATCCTTTGTTCCCAAAAGAACTCAAACCATATACTTTTTTTATACCTATCGAAGTTGAATTTAACGACACTGATAATCTGAAATTCGAGGACTCGTTAATAAAATTTATAAATCAAAAATAATTCTCAAAACTATATATTGTTCTTTTTGTTAAAGTTTGTAAGAACAAAAGAAAAATTACGCAAAGATATGGATACAATACTCAATCTTATCAATCAGACAGCCGATTACCTCCGGTCACAGATGGAAGGTCCGGCTCCCGAACTCGCTATAATCCTCGGTACCGGCCTCGGCCCACTTGGTGAGCAAATAACCGACAGAAAAGTCATAAAATATGAATCGATACCCAATTTTCCTGTATCGACGGTTGAAGGTCACAGCGGACAACTCATTTTCGGTAAACTTGGTGGAAAGAATGTAGTAGCAATGTCAGGTCGTTTTCATTACTATGAAGGCTATGACATGAAACAAGTTACTTTCCCCGTTCGAGTATTCCGAGCACTGGGAATTCAAAAACTGATTGTATCCAACGCCGCCGGAGGCATGAACAAGGAGTTTAAAGTTGGTGACGTGATGATTATCACCGACCACATCAATCTTTTTCCGGAAAATCCTTTACGTGGAAAAAACTTCAACGAATTGGGACCGCGTTTCCCGGCGATGACCGAACCCTATGACTTGCGTTTTATTGAACTGGCAGACAAGATTGCGGATGAAAAGCAACTGCGTGTCATGCATGGCGTATATGTAGGCACCACAGGCCCCACCTTCGAGACTCCGGCTGAGTATGAATATTTCCGTGTCATCGGTGGCGACGCTGTGGGTATGTCTACTGTACCCGAGGTGATAGTAGCAGTACACGGTGGGATGAAGGTATTCGGACTCTCGGTAATAACCGACCTCGGAGGTAAAGATATCAAAGACGTACCTTCGCACGAAGAAGTTCAGGCAGCTGCGGTAAGAGCTCAGCCAACAGTTGTAGCTCTTGTATCAGAACTGGTGGCACGCATGTAAAATGGAACGTCATTTAACTCTCATCAGGTGACTCTTTTTTCGCCGCACATTAGCCCGTTATTAAACAATAATAACAGATTCTTAATATGAATCATTCAGAGACAGAAATCGCTCAACTGGGCGAATTTGGTCTTATCGACCGTCTTACTCGTGACATAAAATTTCACAATGCTTCAACCATCAAGGGGGTTGGAGATGATGCCGCGGTCATGTCATATCACGATTCAGAAGTTCTGATAAGCAGTGATATGTTAGTTGAAGGGGTGCACTTCGACTTGACATATATGCCGTTGAAACATCTTGGTTACAAAGCCGCCGTAGTTAACTTCTCCGACATCTACGCCATGAATGGCAAACCGCGCCAAATAACGGTGTCGTTAGCGGTCTCAAGCCGATTTACGGTAGAGCATCTTGAAGAACTCTATTCCGGCATACGACTGGCGTGCGAAATATATGGAGTAGATCTTGTCGGTGGCGATACCACGGGGTCAAAATCCGGACTTGTCATATCAATTACCTGTGTCGGCGATGCCTCTAAAGATTCGATTGTCTATCGTGACGGAGCGCGTCCTACCGACTTGATATGCGTTTCAGGCGATTTGGGAGCCGCATATATGGGTCTGCAATTATTAGAAAGGGAAAAAGTGGCAAGCGCCGGAAGACAGGACTTTGTGCCTGATTTCGCTGGGAAAGAATACATAGTGGAACGCCAACTCAAACCTGAGGCAAGGCGAGATATCATCGACGAATTAGCTAAAAACGGCATTAAGCCCACGTCTATGATGGATGTCAGTGACGGACTTTCATCCGAATTGCTCCATATATGCAAACAATCGCACACCGGGTGTCGTGTGTACGAGGATCGTATTCCGATAGACTATCAGACCGCCGTAATGGCCGAGGAACTAAACATGAACCTTGTCACAGCAGCTATGAATGGCGGTGAAGACTACGAACTGCTGTTCACTGTTCCGCTATCCGACCACGACCGCATTGAGAAACTGCCCGGTATAAAAATAATCGGTTACATAACTGAGCCGGACTTGGGCTGCGCTCTTATCACTCGTGATGGAGAATCCGAAATTCCCCTAACTGCTCAAGGTTGGAATCACTTCGACAAGAAGTAAAAACGTGAATGTTTAGAGACCGGATTCCGATTAAGGATTCCTAATGCCTACTTAATTCGAATGTTGGCAACTTTACCAGAGTCCTCGCATACGTATCCCCTGGAGATCTCATAATCTCCCAGGACGATATAATTAACGAGTAGCCTCAAGCAATTCCAAGACTTTTTTATTAAAAGTATTTTCGGGAAGGTCGTATGGCAGACGATGTAA
The DNA here is from genome assembly GCA_022509065.1 of Muribaculaceae bacterium. Lineage (GTDB taxonomy): Bacteria > Bacteroidota > Bacteroidia > Bacteroidales > Muribaculaceae > CAG-873. The sequence continues at coordinate 46,561 of JAFLTY010000014.1, read as the reverse complement.
AGTGAATCCACGACGCTCCATGCCTCTGAACCATGTCTCTTGACGCTTGGCGAATTGGTGAATAGCTATTTCGAGTAAATTCATCATTTCTTCAAATGTGTATTTGCCCATCAGATATTCAGTCACGAATTTATATTCCAACCCGTAATATATAAGGCTTTCGGGCGTCAATCCCGAGTCAAGCAGACCTTTCACTTCATCTATCATACCATCCTTAACGCGCTGGCGTAAACGACGCGATATGCGTTCACGCCTTGCCTCACGGGGGATATCCACGCATATTATCAATGCGTCAAGCGCTTTAGCTGATTCAGGAGTTGGGGCCTGGTCGGGATGAGCCTCATAATACGTCGCTATTTCAATAGCGCGCACGGCTCTTTTCACCGTATCCACGTCTGTGGTATTGTGCAAAGCCTTCTTTGAGGCGAGTATCTCAGTAAGTTCATCAAGACTTTTTGAGGACAACTCATTGCGTAGCTCCGCATTTTCCGGCACCTCGGGTAAATTAAGGCCTTTCAACAGAGTCTCGACATACATCCCGGTTCCACCCACAACTATTGGACGACGGCCGCGCGATCGAATGTCTTCGATGGCCTTACGAGCATCGCGAACATATTCAAAGAGATTGTAACGATACCCTGCCGGCACAATGTCAATGAGGTGATAAGGTATATCGCCGTACTCTATAAGGTCTTTGCCTGTACCGATATCCATCCCTCGATAAATCTGTCGCGAGTCACCGCTTATTATTTCACCATCAAGCATCCGGGCAAGCGAGACACCTCTGGCGGTCTTTCCACTGGCGGTAGGCCCGACAACGGCTATTAGTTTTTCATTCAGCATCACATTTTACCTGTGCCAGAATGCGGGCGTTAACAAAATAAGTATTGTGTAAAGTTCCAAACGGCCGGTCAACATCAATGCAGACAGCACACATTTAGCAGGAGCGCTGAATGCGGTGAAATCATTGCCATAAAACGTGTCGCCGGCCGAAATGCCGGAATTCGAAACACAAGACAATACCGAAACCAATGAATGACCAATGTCTTCACCAAGTATCATCAGCAACAAAACACCAACTACGATTACCATGACATACAGACACAAGAAAGCTATTACCTTAGAGACAAGGCCATAGGGCTGGACACGACCGTTCAGTTTGACTGCTGTTATAGTATTAGGGTGAATGCAACGGCGTATTTCTATGCGACAATACTTAACCAGAAAAAGAATACGATCCAGTTTGGCGCCACCGCTTGTCGAACCGGCACAACCACCGACAAACATAAGAACAAACATCACACCCAAAATAAAAGTACCCCATTGTGCAAAACCGTTAACGGTATACCCCGTCGAGGTACACATCGACACTATCTGAAAGAGCGGTTTTATTGTCAGAGTCTTCCAATCATCGAAGCCTGTCGTAAAGGCGATGTCAATAAAGAAAACACAATATGTAATAAGAATTCCCCAAGTGAATATCCTGAGAATTTCGTTGCGCCATGCCATTCGCGGCTGCCCCGATACAGCACGTATTATAAGTCCGAAATTTACACCACCCAGATACATGAATATAGTGATAATCACCATTACATAAACCGAATCGAAAGCGTTGATACCCGAGGTGTAATTGGAATAACCACCGGTTGACATTGTGCCAAAAGCATGACACAGACTATCGAACCAGTTCATGGGTCCAAGCCACAAACACACGAATGCCAGACCTGTTAATGTGATATATGTTGTCCAAAGCATCTTTGCCGTCTGTGATATACGTGGGCGCACCTTATCATGGGTTACACCGGTGACTTCGGCGTTGAACATCTGCATGCCCCCTGACGAATTAAGCATCGGGATGACAGCGAGCGTAAACAGTATTATCCCCATTCCACCTATCCATTGTGTTAACGCACGCCAAAGGTGCATGCCATGGTCCATTGACGTTCCGCCTTCAAGTACGGTAGCTCCGGTAGTGGTGAAACCTGACATAGACTCAAAGAAGGCGTCAGCCACTGAAATATTCTCGAAATTGACGAGGAACGGTATCATGCCAAATAGTGAAAAAACAACCCACACAGACGCTGTCAACAGGAATCCTTCACGTCGTCCCATAAACGAGAATTTCGGTCGGATGCATCGGGTCATCAGCAGTCCGCATATAAACGTCACACCGGCTGAAATGGAAAAACCTAACCAATCGGCATCTCCATAAACTAATGCTACAATCGCAGGCAAAGCCATGAAAGCAGACTCGATTAAAACAAGCCATCCCATTGTCTTAATCAACATGGGATAGTTTACTAATGGCCGCTCTGCAATACGTTTCATCACAATTTATCTAAAAGGGAATACAAAAGTGTTATTTAAACAACTTCTCTATACGGTTAAGCGATCCCATCTTAGAGAAGACCACAACCGAGTCGCCCGGCTGGAACACTGTGTCACCGCGCACCAACATTCCTTTGCCATCGCGTACAAAACCGGCGAGAGTCAAATCATGGCTCAATCGCAGGTCTTTAACGGGAGTATTACAGATTTTTGCTTTCGGTTTGACCACAAGTTCGGCAACTTCGGCATCGGTAAGAGCCAGACATTTGGGAGAGGATGAGTCAGTATCGAGAAGTAACTGGAAAATCGAACTGGATGCCAATAGCTTTTTATTGATAATCGTACCGATGTTAAGTCCTTCCGCTTGGCTTATATACTGAATATTCTCGACTTCAGCTACTGTCTTGCGTACGCCCAACTCTTTTGCAGTCAGACATGTAAGAATATTGGCCTCCGAGTTCCCACTCAATGAAATAAAAGCGTCCATTTGTTCGATTCCCTCCTCAACGAGAAGATCAATATCACGCGCGTCCCCATGTACTATTTCGCAATGCGGACATTTCTCAGAGAGCGCCTGGCAAGTTTTGAGGTCACTTTCTATAATCTTAATCTTGAACTCATCGTTCACCATAGAGGCAAGACGTATGGCTATCTTTCCGCCACCCATCACCATTACACGTTTTATGTGGTGTAGAGTCTTTCCGGTAAGTTCCAAAAGTTCATCGACGTGCTCACGCGTGCAAGTGAAATACAGGATGTCGTCTTCAAGCAGCTCATCGTTACCTCCGGGGATGATTATGTCATGGCCACGCTTGATTGCTGAAACGTGAAAGTTAGGGTTAAGGGGAGCGAATTCCCTCAGTTTCATGCCGATAATAGATGCTCCTTCATGCAGTTTAACGCCCACAACGATAATGGCGCCATCGTGCAGTTCAAACCAATGTCGGACCCATGAACGGCGTAGTGCCACAATAATTTCTTGGGCGGCAAGATATTCGGGGTATATAACGTGGTCAACTCCCATTTTCTGGAGCAACACGCGGTTTTCATCAGCCATATAGTCGAAAGTGCTGATACGGGCGACTGTTACTTTAGCCCCGATATTACGCGCCATGGCACAAGCCACAACATTATCGTTTTCTGATGGAGTAACGGCAATAAATAAGTCGCAGGCGTGCATCCTGGCCTCACGCATAGTGTGGAAAGAGGTTGGACTGCCCTCAAGTGTCATTAAGTTGTAATTGGCATCAAGAAACTGAAGTTTTTCAGCATCTTCGTCAATAACAAGGATATCCTGTTCCTCAAAAGCGAGCAGTTTTGCCAGGTGTGTGCCGACATCACCGGCACCGGCGATTATTATATTCATTCGACACTGGAGTTAGCTTTGGAATCTCTTATTATATCGCGCACAGTTTTTACCACAGAATCAACGTCCATGCCACATAGTTGCTGAAGCTGTGCAATCGAGCCATGAGTCACGAAGTTGTCCTTAACACCGATTTTATGCACCTTTGACGTCGTCTCTACCCCCGTTACATAATCGTCAACGGCACTTCCAAGACCGCCTACAATGGTACCATCCTCTAATGTGACAATAGGAATGTTTCGCGAAGTTAATTCACTAAGAATATCAGTATCCAAAGGTTTTGCGTAAATCATATCGTACACCGACGCAGAGATGCCTTCTTCGGCCAGCTTATCGGCAGCACTCAGTGCTATTTCAACCATCGGTCCCAACGCGAGGAGAGCGATCCTATCTCCATCGTGCAATTTCTCCCCCTTTCCAATAGGCAGTACTTTACCTGGAGTTTCGGTGTCCGGTAATTTGCTTGCCCCGCGAGGATATCTAATGGCAAAAGGTCCTTCTTTATAATGATACGCAGTAAGCATAAGACTGCGAAGGTATTCGTTGTCACGAGGCGCGGCTATTATCATTCCCGGCACGGAGCGCATGTAAGCTATATCGAAAAGACCATGGTGGGTAACACCATCTTCACCTACAAGACCTGCCCGGTCGATGGCGAAAATCACCGGTAGTTTTTGAATAGCCACATCGTGGATAATATGATCGTAACCACGTTGCAAAAAGCTGGAATAAATAGCTACGACCGGACGCATGCCTTCCTTTGCGAGTCCACCTGCAAAAGTCACTGCGTGGCCTTCGGAGATGCCTACATCAAAAACTCTCTCGGGTAGTTTATCAAGCATTGTCGATACAGATGTACCGGTCGGCATTGCTGCAGTAATCGCCACAACATCTTCGTTTTGTTCGGCGAGTTTTAACAGCTCCTGGCCGAATACATCCTGATACTTCAGTTTGTTACTGTCAACGTGTCGTTGACCTGTTTCGGGATCGAACTTGCCGGGGGCATGCCAACATGCCGGATCCTGCTCGGCCGGTTGGTAACCTTTCCCTTTGACTGTCCGTAAGTGAAGGATGCGTGGGCCTGTCATGTTCTTAATGTCATTGAGCACCTTGACGAGACGTATGACATCATGTCCGTCAAACGGTCCGAAATAACGGATATTAAGGCCTTCAAAAATATTTTGTTCGTTGGATATGACCGCTTTCAACGAATTGCTGAATCGAGTAATTATACCGCGGCGACGATCGTTTACCAAGCCCAGTTTTTTCATCGCCTTGTAAGTGGCGAAACGGAAAGCATTATAGGATTTGGATGTGTGGATATGAGTAAGGTAACTATTGAGCGCGCCTACATTATGGTCTATTGACATATCATTGTCGTTTAGGACAATAAGTAGGTTATTGGGGTTATTGGCCACGTTGTTAATACCTTCAAAAGCCAATCCGCCGCTTATCGACGCATCGCCGACGACGGCCACTACATGTCTTTCCGGATCTTCTTTCTTGAGATGTGAAGCTATTGCAAAGCCAAGCGCAGCCGAAATAGAATTAGAAGCGTGACCGGCAGTAAACGTGTCATATTCACTCTCCTCGGGCGAGGGGAAACCGCTGATACCTCCAAATGTACGATTGGTATGAAACTTATCGCGTCGCCCAGTTAACAATTTGTGACCATAGGCCTGGTGTCCTACATCCCATACAAGGCGGTCATAAGGGGTGTCAAAGACATAATGCAGGGCTACTGTAAGCTCGACTGCACCCATACTCGAGGCAAAATGACCGGGATTAGCGGCAAGTTCTTTTACAAGGAATCGCCGTATTTCAGTACAAAGTTCCGGCAACCTTTCTACCGGGAGACGACGCAGGTCGGCCGGCGATTGTATAGTTTCAAGCAAGGGAAAACCATGAACCCCAGTCTCTTGTTGCTGTATGACTGATTTATCTTCTTGCTTTTCCATTTCACTTTAGTTCTTTATAATGTGCAGGACGCACATTGTGCGTCCTCACTCTGTTTCGCCACAACGGGCGTATTGTCATTTGTTGTTTTTGACGTATTTCTTATACATTGGCACGAAAATGATTATCCCTGAAGCTGCACAAGCGAATAATGTAAAGAAATTCACAATGCTGTGTGTCAGAATATAAATAACAAGTCCGAGCCATAGTACTCCAAGAATTGTAAAACGTATGACGTTAGCGGCAGTCATGTATCATTAATCTTCAGAGGATTTAGAGTCTTTGTTGGACTTTGACTTTCCTTCGGAACGTTTAGTCGCCCCATAGCCATAACCGCTTCCGTTAGACGAATAGTATGCGCCGTAGTTCTTGTATTTGTATGTCCGGCTCTTGTTGTCAACGCCATTGAGAACCACATAGCCTTTCTCTATGTGGCCGTTCCTGATAGCCTCGTGAAGCACACGGATGCCTTTTGGTGTAGAATAAGATGCGCGTGTAACAAAGAGTTGTATGTCGCTGTGACGGAAAATCAGGAAGCTGTCCGAAACCAGACCGATGGGCGCGGTATCGACTATAATGTAATCGAATTCCTCTCGCAATTGTTTAAAGAGCTCGTCCATACGTTCGCTCAACAACAATTCGTTGGGGTTGGGAGGAACGGGCCCGGCAGGTATCACATAGAGGTAAGGATTGAGTTTGCTCTGGTGAATAATCTGATTTATATCATCAACTTGATCCGAAAGATAACTTGTAACACCGACACGGTTGGACAGACCCAATTTATGGGCAAGAACGGGACGTCGTATGTCGAACCCGATTACCACAACTTTTTTCTTTGTAAGCGCGTAAGTCATGGCAAGGTTGAGAGCGACAAAAGTCTTGCCTTCGCCTGATATGGCCGAAGTGAGTAATATTACTTGTTTCTTGCCTCCTGTCCGGGCAAAATTTATATTGTTACGCAACAGACGGAAAAGCTCGGCTATACTGGTTGAGACGTTTTCTCCCACAACCACATCGGTCTCTGTATTGTCGCCAATTGACAGTTCTCCGATTATAGGCACATTTGTTATACGCGACAAATCGTCTTTGTCCTTGAATTTGGGGAACAGAATACGACGGAGATAGATGCAAACACCCGGTATCAACAAGCCTAAGATAAAGCCGAGGAAGTAAATTATCAGTGACTTAGGCGCAACCTGCACGAAGACCGAGGGGTCGTCTATAAACTTGGCACTCGGTGTCGCCATTGTCTTCTGTATAGCTATCTCTTCACGTTTCTGCAGAAGGAAAGTGTAGATATTGTCTTTTACCGACTGGTCTCGGAATATTTCCTGCAGTCCTTTATCGACCTGAGGTTGCTGAGCGAGTTGCGCCGTGCTTCGGTTCTGGATATGAGACATGCTGCGACGTTTGTCAGCAAAGGTCTGACGAAGAGCCTGAAGGCTGCGTAGTATCTGCGCACGTTGTTCCGAGAGAAGGGTAATATAGTTTTTGATGAGCTCCGACTCCTGCGTCATGTCGCTGCGTTGACGATTGTAGTTGTCTACCTTAAGATTGAATGTTTCTATCTCCTTGTTAATCTCTGGAGAAGGTGCAATCATCGGGATATAATTGATGATAGGCAACGAAGCGGCAATCTGAAGTTTGTTTACTTCATCTATTAACTGCTGGGTGATGTTATCCTGCGATATGATCTCGCTTATGTCGATTTCATTTTTGTCTCGCGCGGAAAGATTTAGGTTGACCTGTGCCTCAACGCTGACGACATTATGACGTTCGCGGTAGTCCTTAAGGTTTTCTTCAACGGTTTTGAGTTCATCCTGCACATCGCGCAGACGATCTTGCAAGAAAGCCTCGGTCTGTATAGCCGCCAAATTTTTGTTGTCTATTATCTGACGGTTATAAATATAGATGAGCATTCTGATAAGGTCATCACCCAAATCGGGAAGAGGGGTAACGTATTCGAAGTTAACGATGGTGGAAGCTTTTTCTTTAAAATGCACATCAAGATTTTTTGAAATCTCTTTGGCGACTTCAACCGGGTTTGCAATGACGATACGTTGTGTAACGAAAGGTTCGTCTTCTTCAGCTACGAACTCCGGGTTTTCTTCAAGCGAAATATTTCCAAGAGGTGTTTCTATTGTGGCGGGGAGACTGCCCAATTTGGCCACCGTGTCGAATTTTTGCTCTTTCGATTTATAACGTACCGCCACATTGAAGCCTTTTTCGCCTGTCTTTTCCACCTTAAGGTTAAGAGGTGCTTCGAGTTCGTTCAATTGAGCCGTATCCAGTCTAGCCACCAAGGGGTTGTTTTTATACAGCGGCTCGTCACGCAAACTACCAACATTATAATATGAATAGGCCAGTTTGAGAGTGTCAATAACTTTCATTATTGAGTTTCGGGATTTAAGAATCTCGAGCTCTGTCTCGTCGAACATATCCTTCATGTTAAAGAGAGGATTGTTTTGAGTAAGCGAGAAAGCACTTGACTGCGCGGTATTATCATCATCAAGGACGACGGTAGCTGTCACACGGAATGTAGGTATGACAGTGCGAATATAGAAAAACGCACAACCCAAACAAATAATAAGTGAACAGACAAAAAATTTCCAATGGTTGATATAATCAAGAAGTAGTCCAATCAAATCAAATGATTCCTCGGATGAATTCTCGTTTATAATATCAACGTTTTGTTGGGACGTATTATTGAATGCGGCCATGATCTGGTTTCAGGTTAATTGTATTGAATGTAATCTGATTTTTTTTCTTTATAAAAAGTCAGGAGACATGTAAAGTCTCCTTAAGTTTATTTCTGAGTTAGATTGATAATACCGACAACGAGGCTGGCGATAGAGGATACACCACCGATAACCGAAATACCAACGCTAAGACCCGGAGGAACCTGCCAAGCGTTCTGTTTGGCTGATTTATTGGGTTCTACATAAATAAAGTCGTTTTGTTGCAGGTTGAAGTAAGGCGACAGGAGAATATCTCGGTCGTTGAGGTTTAGACGATGTATTTCACGGCTGCCGTCAGCGTTAGTACGATAAAGCAACACGTTGTCTCGTTGTCCTTTGATATCCAGGTCACCGGCGAGAGCAATTGCTTCAAGAACATTCATTCGTTCGTTTGTCGAGGTGACGACACCGGCGTTCTTGACTTGACCAAGTACTGTAACACGGAAATTCATCAGACGCACGTCCACGGTAGGAGCTGTGTTGACATACTTAGGATAAATCATATGCAGGATTTCATCGGCGAGCTGTTCTTTAGTCTTGCCGGCAGCTGTTATCATGCCCAGAACCGGGAAGTCTATCTGACCATCGGAGTTGATGAGATAATAGTCGGTAGACGATTCTACGCGGTTGGTAAAGTTGTTGCTGGCGGTATTCTGCAACATGGACACCTGACCCTCCATATTAACAATCATACCTTTATTGAATTGAACCACTGATGCCATATTTGGGGCATAAACGCGAATGTTCAGCAAGTCTCCGGGAACAAGAACAGGGTCGACGCGCTGGTTGGCGGCCTGCAATTGCTCTAAGGTAATTTCGTCTACATCCTTAAAGTAAGTTACATTTTGGGGGGCACGGCACGATGTCAATAAAGATAATGCTGCTATAACGAAATAAACTAATTTGCTTTTCATTGTGTCCTTATGGCTGATAGGTTTATTAAATGTTGGCGTCTTAAATGTTAATAATCAATATTTTTCACTCAACATTTCCAGTTTATTCAAAATGAATGAACTGGAAATAAAAAAATATGTCTGCATACGCAATAAATTTATTGGCAAATTTAGCCATTTTTTTTGAATTTGCAAGCATTTCGAAGGTTTATTTCGGGATGCGTTTCGGGTCGCCAACCAACCACACCAAATCACCTGGCATGAAGGTTTCGTCACTGTCCTGGTCTATATACTGTTCGTTGCGTTCGATAGCGATGACAAGAGCATCAAAGTTTTCACGCAACCCACTGGTTCTCGGAGTTTTGCCTATAAGTGGGTTTCCATCTTCAAGTACAATATTGAATAACTGGAAATCAACATTATGACGTGCGTCAGGTCCGCTTTTGCTTTCTTTTTCCACAACAGGTAAAAATGCCTCGAGTTGTTCATCGGTTCCAATAACACCGATTTGATCGCCAGGATATACGCGCATATCTCCTCCCGGTATGGTATACCACTCCCCTCCCCTCTGTATACTGACGATATTTACGCCATAACGAGGTCGCACCTGACTGTCCTTGAGTTTTTGACCGACAAGTTCGCATCCTGTTCCAACGGTCATATAGGCAAGATGCAAGTCACTGACAATATTATTATTCTTGCCGCTGCGTCTCAGATCCCTTTCATTGAGGTTTTCGAAGAATCTGTTTTCAATCGAACCCATTTGAACACGAACTCGTTGGGAGAATACAAGTATGGTTATAATCAATACAGTGACGGCAACAAGCGCGCCAAAACGCATTGAATAACACCACGTAACAACATTGACAATGAAAAACAATGCAATTATAAAACCGATAACTGCCACAATTACAGTACCGGTATTGGGCGGCAGTTGTTTTTTCTTTCGAATTTTATTTGTGCGCGAGCGTGCAAGCAAACGCGACAGCGGAAGCAATAGACCGCCAAGAAATGGCGACATAGCAGCAAAAGTAATTACAGTGGCTAACAAGTTGCTCCATGACGGAATAATATCTGTAAGCCAACTCAAAAGATACCGTCTTGCAAGCAAAGAGATAGCGATAATCACTATCGTATACACAGCGATGCGCCACAGTCCTTTACCCAAAGATTTACGCCATGCCTTACCGGCTTTTTCTTTGGTGGTATCGGTATGATAACGCGTGATGAGGAAACGTAATTGAGATGGAAGATGACGTTCGACCCAATTATAAAACGGGTCGGACATTTTAATAAAATAGGGTGTGGTAAATGTTGTCAGTACGGATACCGCCACAACAATGGGATAAATTGTAGCGTCAAGAACGCCGAGACTCATACCCAACGTGGCGATAATGAACGCGAATTCACCTATTTGGGTAAGAGAGAAGCCGGATTGTATTGCAACACGCAGAGTCTGTCCCGTGACAAGCATACCGAACGAGCCGAATATTATCATGCCAACAATAACAACACCACTAAGTAGCAATATAGAGGTCCAGTATTCGGCAATTATGGACGGTTGGACCATCATACCTACCGAGATAAAGAAAACTGCTCCGAAAAGATCCTTTACAGGAGCCACTACATGCTCTATGCGTTCGGCATAGCTCGTTCCGGCAAGTATGGAGCCCATGACGAAAGCTCCAAGCGCTAACGAAAAGCCACAATAGACAGAGAAAACCGCCATCCCTAGGCACAGACCCATCGATACGACAAGCAATGTTTCGGAGTTAAGATATCGACGACAGGCGTTAAACAGCGAAGGTAACACGAAGACTCCAACAAGAAACCATATAACAAGAAAGAAAACCAGTTTTGCTATCGAAAAGAGAAGTTCCGAGCCCTGAACGCTATTGTTAACGGCTATCGATGACAGGACAACCATCATGACAACAGCAAACAAGTCCTCGACAATTAGTACCGCGAGCACAAGCGACGCGAATTTTTTCTGCCGCAGGCCGAGATCGGTAAAAGCCTTTATAATGATGGTAGTGGAAGACATAGACAGCATACCCCCGAGAAACAACGAATTTATGGTGGTGAAACCCATAAAATGGCCTATGATAAACCCGGCACACATCATTCCCGCAACGATTATAAGTGCAGTCATTACCGCCGATGCACCGGTATTTACCAGTTTTTTGAAACTGAACTCCAAGCCGAGCGAGAACAACAATACCACAATTCCTATCTCAGCCCAAAAATCTATATTGGCTTCGGTTGTTACAGATGGCAGATAGTGAAAGTTGGGACTTGCCAGAAAACCCGCCACTATATAGCCAAGAACAACAGGCTGTTTGATAAACTTAAAAAAAACTGTTACGAAAGCTCCTAACAGCAGTATAAAAGCAAGGTCGGAAATAAGGCCTTCTATGTTCATATATTACTTGGGATAAGTTGGTCAGTTTGCCGTCTGAATGCTTAACGACAATGATGTTGTTGGATAAAGTTGTCCAAGTTTAGACAAAAGCTTCAGGGCGTCCACACCTTCTGGAATCAGAATAATAAAAGTCAACTCGGTAGTTTGAGAACTGTAATTATATTCGATATTAAACCGGGTAATCGAGACTTTTTTCTCCTCAAGAATCTTTTTGTATGGGTCAATGCTCTGAACTACACCTTCAACATTTAAGCGCACTGTCCTCAGATCGGCGCCCATGTTAGCTTTATGTTCAACTTTGTCAAGCCAAACCAAAATGAACAGGATGAGAAGAGTGGATATCACCGCCACTACATACATTCCCACTCCCACCGACATTCCGATGGCCGACACCATCCATATTCCGGCAGCCGTTGTCAGGCCGCGAACTGAACCTTTCATCTGGATGATTGCTCCGGCGCCCAAGAAACCTATACCGGTAACTACTTGCGCGGCAATACGCCCCGGGTCACCGTTTTTGAGACCAAGATACTCCTGTGGAACATAAATGGAGAGAATCATTGCCAAAGTGGAACCCATGGCGATAAGCGAAAAAGTACGTACTCCGGCAGGCTGACCACGTTTCTTTCGTTCATAGCCAACAACACTGCCGAGTAACAAACTCAGTAAGAGTTTATAGATAGAGGAAACCGTGGTGACCTCAACACTGTTGACAGCAATACGAAGGGTTTCGAAATAATCTGCGAGACTCATCGTTAGGGATATTTTTTACATTCCGCCCTATCTGTGAATTTAGTCGCTCAAAAGTGTGACAGACTAATTCTTAAAATTAACCTCCAACGGATGTGACATCAGAGCATAACCGTCACAGAACAACTGTACAGAATATGTACCTGGAGAAAGAGCGTTGCGGATATCGTAATACATCGTCAGACCGCCTATTTCCTCGCCGCCATAGTCTATCTGTCTTTGAGCAGAAGCATTGACGGTACTACCGTCGTAACTGAACGAACCGCCGCCGTCCAGTATCGTGCCTTCGGGTGTTGTTATAACGGCATATATCGTCTTAGTGCCCACAGGTGTGGAGTTGTTTTGAGGTATAGTGAAAGAAACAACGAATTTCTTGGCATTCTTGATTTTCTTTTCAGTCTTATCTTTTTTGTTCAGCATATTAAGCGACACGCCGGTGACATTAAGTTTTTCGGCAAGAGTCATCCTTTCGGTCAATTTTTCGTTTGCCTGTTGGGCTTGAACTAGAGTGGTAGTTGTCTTATTGAGACTTTCTCTCAGTTCGGTATTTTCATTTCGCAACTGCTCGTTTTCTTTGTTAAGCCGGTCTATTTCTTCGAGATAGTGTTTCAGAAGTTCACGCAGTGTGCGTATTTGATCGTTAAGCTTCTGGATTTCGGCTGAACTCTTATTGGCCGATTCCCTCAGTTGTGCTCGAAGTTCCTCGACTTGAAGACGGGCGGCTTCATATTTTTGTTGCAACTGTTGTTTTATGGTATCGTTAACTATAATTTCTTGTTGCGACATCTCATATTGCGCGAACTCCTTTTCAAGATTCTCAAATTCAGACTGAGCCAATTGTTGTTGCAGACTAATCATTTCGGGGGAGTCATCGCCGTCCAATAATTCATCTTGGTCACTTGCGACTCGACTCGAGCCCATACCTTCTACAATCAGCCAAGCTACTGCCCCCAAAACAACAACGCCGATAATGGCAATTATTCCCATCAGCCATCCACGACGTTTTTTTCTCGATGTGTCAACAACAGGACGCGTAATTTCCTCGCGGCGTTCGCTTCGCATCTGATTGATTTTTTCGTTTAAAGAACCGGTATGCGGTTTATCGTTGGGTGAGTAACCCCCGTAGTTATCTTCGTTAGACATGAGTGTTCGGATAAAGAAAATTTAATTCTGATTTATAGCGGAATTAATCGTAAATATATTATAACAACATAGAGCGGTATTTTTCTTTCGCTCATTTATGCGACAAATTTACAGAAAATCCGCCTTATGCCCAAATGACGGCTCAAAATGTAAAGGGAAACGCAATTTAAAATATAAAAGTGCAAGCTAAGGAGCGGTGACATTTACTCATAACCACTTACAATAGGTCTTTGAAATAAAATCATAGCAAAAAAGAGGTGTCTGAATCAAATCAGACACCCTCCATTTTTTGAATTGCGAATTGTGAGCCTTGAAGGTAAAGCTTGCAGAAACTTATGTTTCCGACTACTAATAGCTTATTCAGCTGCAGGAGCAGCTTCTTCACCTTCGGCAGGAGCAGCAGCGGCTGCTTCAGCTTCGGCTTTTGCCGCTGCCAGTTCGGCTTTCTTCTTGGCTACGGCTTCGGCTTTAGCTTTGTTTTTAGCCTGTTCGTCAGCAAGGCGCTGTTTTGCAGCTTCTTGTTTCTGGTCGGCCATGGAAACTTTCAGTTTCTCAACTTTCTGCAGATGTGCTGCTTTCCAGGCATCTAAACGACGCTGAGCTTCTGCTTCGTCAAAAGCACCTTTCTTAACACCACCCTGCAGGTGTTTCATCAAAAGAACTCCCTCGTTAGAGAGGATAGTACGTACGGTGTCGGTGGGTTGAGCACCGGTGTTAACCCAATACAAAGCACGCTCGAAATTGAGTGTAATAGTAGCAGGATTAGTGTTCGGATTATATGAACCTATCCTTTCAATAAATTTACCATCTCGTGGTGCCCTGCTATCGGCGATAACAATAGGATAGAACGCATAGTTTTTACGACCATGACGTTGCAGTCTGATTTTTGTTGCCATTAAATAGAATTTAATTAATTAGTTATAGTGTTTTGTTTGGGCGCATCCCATTTTTTCGAATGCAAGCGCAAAAGTACGCTTTTTTTTTGAATTAGACAATAGTTTAAATAATCCCAATGTTAATTTTATGGTAGAAATTAGTCAAATTCCAGAAAATAATTATACCTAAAACTTCTCAAAATGTAAATGGAATTGTAAAACCGCAGATTTTTTCGTATCTTTGCAAAGTAATGTTCCATTTATTAATTATTTAAACCTAATCCGATGAAAAAACTGTTTTTGTCCTTAGCCGTGATGGCTACTCTGTTGTGTTCTTGTTCTAAATCGGCCGCTGACTATGTGAAAGAGAGTCAGGCACTCGCCAACGAGTACCAGACACTCATATTAGACGGTAAATTTGAAGAAGCCTCCCACCTTCAAGAAAAAATTGAAAAATTGAGCACAGAAATAAAAGAACGCTGTGAAAAAGACCCTGAATTCGCTCAGGAACTTCTCGAAGCTGCACTTGCGTCCGAAGAATAAGACTTTCTCAACTGCAGTTTTTTAAACCTCTTTATAACCGGTTCATAAATCCGGTTCGATAACAAATCAGTCCATATCGGATTCGTCATCATCCATAAACCAAAAATCGCTGTACGAATCCTCTACAAATCTGTTTAGTTCCCTACCCTCGCGTTTTGTCGGTCGGCCGAGTCCTTTGCGCCGATCCACAAAACCGGATATTCGCACCACATCAAGTAGATCATATTGCTCCTTAGGCGTAATATTTTCAAGATATTCCGGCACTAATTTCGCACCCAGTCTGTTCTCGGTCAATGCTTTTACACGGAAGGAATAGGTAACAGGCGGTTTCTTCACATTGACGACATCTCCAACTTTAATGGTACGGGACGGTTTGGCAGCTACCGGGTTTTCCAAACCTATGGTTACCCTCCCTTTTTTACATTCCTCGGTGGCAAGTGTGCGCGTCTTGAAAATGCGCATTGCCCATATCCACTTATCTATCCTAACTTCGTTTGGCATATTTTATAACGGATGAAACATGTTATAGCATCAACAATTCATTTATCCTTGAACAGCGACAACTAACCGATTTCACGAAATAGTTCTTCTCTATCATTTATTATTGTAATTACACATGGCATTTTGAATGCCGGCAAGACAAAAATCTTTCACTGCATTAACAGCCACGTCTAAACGTCCGTTCAATTCTTTTTGTTCTTCCGGACTAAATTTCCCTAAAACATAATCAATTTGGCAACCTTTGGGAAAATCGTTACCCACTCCGAACCTAAGACGGGGATAATTTTGGGTGTTTAATAATGATGCGATATTTTTCAATCCATTGTGACCGGCATCACTTCCGGACGGCTTTATCCTTATCGTCCCGAAAGGCAAAGCGATATCATCGACAAGAACAAGGATATTAGCTAATTCTATATTCTCTTTTTCTTTCCAATATCTCACTGCATTTCCACTCAGATTCATAAAAGTTGACGGTTTCAACACAATCAGCATTTTGTTTTTCAGCCGCCTGCGAGCAACGTCGCCATAACGTTCGGTCTTAAACGAGCCTCCTATTTCAGCTACGAGTCTGTCGGCAATCATAAAACCAACATTATGTCGCGTGTCTTGATACTCACTCCCTATATTGCCTAAACCTACTATTAAAAATTTCATCTCTTCGCTAATTAATGTTTCGTTGGTTGCCCGTTTTCTTCCAAAGAGTGCAAGAATATTTAATATCTTTTTATTCATCCTTTTAATAAAGAAATCAGCATAACATAGTTAAGTAAGTTCTATTTAGTCTAAGAACATAAAGTTGTCAACTATATGTCCTATAATAATGAGAATTACTCACAAGATCAGGGCTTTCTGTTGACTAATGAAATAAATGACACTTTCTCAATCATTTAATATATAATCCGGAGTCGACCATAGCCAACTCCGGATTTTCAGTTATGCTGTATAATTGATTATGCAATCGGTTGCAAACTTATTATTTTGTGGTAGCAGCGGCAGCAGCCTGGGCACCACGGGCGGCGCGTGTAAGCTGAACAGCGCATACAACGGCATTTTTGGCGTTAACGAGTTCGAGACCTTCGAAATGTAAATCACCAACCTGGAGGCTCTTGCCAAGACCTAAATTGTCAACATTGATAACAAGATTTTCGGGAATTTCGTTGTAAACAGCTTTCACCTTCATCTTCTTCATGGACAATGTAAGTTTACCACCTGCTTTTACACCTTCGGCGTGACCTTCCAGCTTAACAGGCACCTCTATGATAACGGGTTTCTTGTCATTCACTTCCAAAAGATCGATGTGAAGGATAGTATCTTTAACGGGATGGAATTGAATATCTTTAAGCACGGCTTTACGCTTTGCACCATTGACATCCAAATCAATTACAAAAATTTCGGGAGTATATATAAGTTTACGAACAGCTTCCTGTTTAACGACAAGGTCAGTTGTAATAAGGCCTTTGTTATTTCCGATTTCAACGATTTTTTCACCGGCCTTCAGAGTACCGTTGTAAGGTAATTCTATAACGGGACCGCCATTGAGGACTACAGGTATTTTACCTTCTGCACGCAGAGTTTTTGTTGCTTTCTTGCCTAAATCCGTACGAGGTTCGGCAACTAATTGAAATGTTTTCATTGTTAATTGGTGTTTTGTGTTACTAAAAATTAAGAGAATTAAGGCTCTCTAAATTTCCCATCACACGATGGTGAGCACATTGGCTCCATTCAAAAAGCGGTGCAAAGGTACGGTTTTTTACATTAATATCCAAACATTCTTCCAAAATCAAAAATTATCGGTTATCGATACGCAAAAAATATTGAAAACAGCCATAGGGGCACATCCCGATGGAATGTGCCCCTATGTGATTAGTTGGTAATATTATCTATATGCAGTATCAGTCGTCAAGGCGACGGCTCTTCACGCTTTCCATCCCTGCTTCATCGTTGAGAATATAATAGATCTGTTCAAGAAGATTAAGGATGTTTGCTCGGTTGTTAGCATCTTGAGTGTAAGCTGCTTCGAGAAGACGAACCGATTCCTCATACTGAGGTTTGAGTTCTTTATTGAAAAAGTTCTGATATTCTGCTGCTTCACCAGGGAAAGCATCGCTTTTGTTACCGGTTTCTATAGCAATGCCACGTCCGTAATAATAGTTGGCAAGGCCATTTTCGGGGTTGAGTTCGACGGCCTTCTTATAATACTCCATGGCTTGAGGCATATCCTCTTGATCTTCGAGTATAATACCTTTAAGGGCATAATATTGAGCATCTCCGGGACGTTTCGAGATGGCATCATCGAGATACTTTATGGCATCGTCATATTTTTTATTTTGCAGGTAATAATTGATGAGGCTGTTTACATATTGATTGTCAGTTTCGCCGTACTTCTCATTACCCTTAATCGCAAAGTAATAAAGCACATCGGGATTATTAGCGGCCAAAGCCGTTGAAAGACCATACTGATAAACCTGTTCTTTGTCGTATCCGCGTTCGGCAGCGCGACGGAAAGTTTTTGCGGCCAAATCGGCATCATTCATCTGCCAGGCTGCAAGACCTTCGTTAAGAATGAAATTAGCAACTACGGTATCCGGTTGTGCCTCGATACCATACTTAGCCGCATTATCCGAAAGAGTCACGAAGGCTTCCCATGCTTTATAAGCTTTCTCAAACTGCTTTGCATTATAGAAATTGATACCGGCCTGAGTAAAGTCGTTGTAATGACCTTTCAGATTGTCAACAATTTTTTTGCTGTGCTGTGTTTTTACTTTTCCTTTAGCGTCAACAACGGTGTCAAGCGAAAGAGCGATAATGAAATTATCATATCCACCCAATAACGCATCGGACATTTTCACTTCGTCGCCATCATTGAGACGGCCGAGTTGTTGCATGCCATACATGCGGTCATACTGGTTGAAACCTGCCTGACCCGGTATGAAATAAGTAGTAGAACTTTTTGCTGTCTCGGGGTTCGACATTGCCGGCTTGATGATGTTAAGCACTTCGACATAGTCTTTGTTGGCTTTCATAGCCTTTTCGGCTTCTTTAACCACGTTTTGCTGGGAACTTGCAATTATTGCGGGAGCTGCGCAAAGAACTGCGATTATTAATCTTTTCATTTGGTTTATGAGTGATTTAGGTAATGAATACTCTGTTTTATGTGATTTGACACAAAAGACGGGGAAACGTTTATTCTAACCGTGGAATCAATATTTATTTTTTGTGTTATTCAATTTCCTCATCTGTTTCGCTTTCGTTTTGGTCGTCTTCCACTATTTCGTCTGCCGCATCGTCTTCTTCAGCAATATCTGTATCGGCGATAACCTCAGTCTCTTCGGCGGTCACAACTTCGACCTCTTCCTCCGGATCGGTGTCTACACAACAAACGGATGCTATCTCATCGTTGTTTTTCTCAACATTGATTATTTTCACACCCATTGTGGCGCGTCCTCTGACCGGAATGTCAGCGACACGTATGCGGATAGTAATTCCGGATCGGTTGATAATTATCAAGTCGTTGTCATCGTTGACGCTCTTGAAACCAACCAAATGACCTGTCTTATCGGATACATTTATTGTTTTCACTCCTTTACCGCCACGATTAGTGATACGATAGGATTCGATATCAGAACGTTTTCCTATTCCTTTTTCCGATAGGGCAAGGATGGTATCCTCAGTATCTTGCGGTAGGGTTATCAACCCTACGACTTCATCGTCGCCGCCGTCGAGAGTCATGCCGCGCACACCTGTCGACACACGACCCATGCAACGGAGTTTATTCTCGTGGAAACGTATAGCTCGACCGTTACGATTGGCTAACAGTACTTCGCTGTCACCATCAGTGAGGTCGACGCCAATCAACCTGTCATTGTCGCGAAGTATGATGGCTTTTTTACCTTTGGCAAGAACTCTGGCGTATTCAGCGAGCAATGTTTTTTTCACAACCCCGTTTTTAGTTGCAAAGACAAGATAGTGACTGTTGATATACTCGACATCATCCAGTCCCTTGCAGCTTATGAAAGTGTTGACGCAGTCTCCTGGCTCTATATTAAGCAGGTTCTGTAATGCGCGGCCTTTTGCATTTTTGGCTCCTTCGGGCAACTCATATACTTTCATTTTGTATACAAGTCCTTTTTGAGTAAAGAATAGCATTGTAGCGTGCATCGACGCCGTGTACACATGCTCGATGAAGTCTTCGTCACGCGTATTGCTGCCTTTGGCACCCACACCACCGCGGTTCTGTGCCCGGAACTCACTCAAAGCAGTCCGTTTGATATAACCCAAATGAGAAATGGTGATAACCATGTCATCATCGGCATAGAAATCTTCTGCGTTAAAATCGCCGGCTGTATAATCAATGACAGTTTTACGATCGTCACCATATTTATCTCTGACTTCGATAAGCTCGCTCTTTATAAGGTTGCGACATACTGTGTCATCAGTGAGTATGAGATTGAGCTCGGCGACATACTCTTCTAATTTTTTGTAGTCTTCTTCAAGTTTAGCCTGTTCAAGACCCGTCAGGCTACGCAGACGCATTTCGACTATGGCTGTCGCTTGAGCTTCGGTAAGGGTAAAGCGTTCAATGAGTCGCGTCTTTGCTTCGTCAACATTGGCCGATGAGCGTATAATTGCTATTACCTCATCGATATTTTGCGACGCTATGATAAGACCTTCCAAAATATGGAGTCTTTCTTTGGCTTTTGCAAGACGGAATTTAGTACGTCGTATGACAACCTCATGACGATGGTCTATGAAGGCTTCAAGCAACTGCTTAAGATTCAGAGTATAGGGACGGCCATGCAACAGAGCCACATTGTTTATGCTGAACGAGGCCTGCATCTGGGAAAGCTTGTACAGTTTGTTCAAGACCACGTTGGCATTGGCATCCTGTTTGAGTTTGATGACGATACGCATACCCTCAAAGTCGGTTTCGTCATTGATATCGGCGATGCCGTCAATCTTTTTCTCCGTTACAAGCTCGGCAATATATTTGATGAGCTCGGCCTTGTTGACACCATAAGGAATCTCGTTTACGATTATATTCTCATGGTTGCCTTCTGTCTCGATTTCAGCCTTAGCGCGTATAATCACGCGTCCGCGACCTGTCTCATACGCGGCTTTAACTCCATTATAGCCATAAATTGTTCCTCCGGTAGGAAAATCAGGAGCCGGTATATGGTGCATTAGCTCCGATATGGTGATTTCCGGGTTATCAATGAGTGCTACGCAAGCATTAATTGACTCGGAAAGGTTGTGCGGGGGCATGTTGGTTGCCATACCCACTGCAATACCGGCTGCACCATTGACAAGAAGATTGGGAAACCGCGTAGGCAGTACGACAGGTTCCTTGCGAGTATTGTCATAGGTAGGCTGGAAATCAACAGTGTCATCGTTTATGTCGCTGAGCATCTCTTCACCTATCTTGGCAAGACGCACCTCTGTGTAACGCATCGCGGCAGGAGGCGCTCCGTCGACACTACCGAAATTTCCGTGTCCGTCAACCAACGTGTAGCGCAAATTCCAGTCCTGAGCCATACGAACAACCGTACCATATATTGACGAGTCGCCGTGCGGGTGATATTTACCCATCACCTCACCGACACAGCTTGCCGATTTCTTGTGCGGTTTGTCGCTATTGTTGCCCATGACATCCATTCCGTAAAGAACACGGCGTTGAACCGGTTTCATACCGTCACGGGCATCGGGCAAAGCGCGAGAAACGATGACAGACATCGAATAGTCGATGTATGCTGTACGCATCTCGTTTTCTATATCTATTTTAACTATTCTATCCTCTGTTTCCTGCATATAAAAACAGTGTATATTAGATGATTACATTTCACAATTATTGCAAAAGAGCTCCTTCCCGCAGCTCCTTCGCCGATTTGTTTCGCAAAGATACAAATTTTTTTGAAAAACACAGCGACTGCTTCCGATTAAAACACTTTTAGGCGTCTCATGTGTTATATATGAAAGGAACTTCCCCGTTAACTGAATTTTGGCACGATTGTTGCAATACTTAATCGAACCGGCTATATGTTCCGGGTTTTTAATCACTGAAACCAATTAGTACAATAATAGAATGTCACAAGAATTACCAAGAGAAATAAACGCACTGTTAAACGAAAGCGCTATTCTGGCTCGTAAACATTACAGTTTTGTACTTAAGCCAGAGTTTTTACTGCTGGCCATGTATAAACTGCGTGATTCAGGATACGATTTATTGTGTTCTGTCCTTTCGAGCGAAGAAATAGACGAAGTTTTTTATCAGATAGATAATGCTTTATATGGCACTCCCGTTGCTGAAGAGGCCTATGACAACCGTATGATGCAGGTAGATCCTTTGACTAACCGCCTCATAAAATTGAGCATACTTGAGTCTCGGCTTTCACAAAGCGGAGAAGTCGGCTCTAAACATATCCTCTTAGCCTTTTTACGTTCCGCCGATTTACAGAACACTCCTTCTGCTAATACACTCCGCGAACACGGTGTGACATATCAACGAATGATTGATTTGGCTCGTCCAGCCAATACATTAACCGAACCGGATGAAGAAACTGACGAAGCACCGGAAAGTAATAAGAATACATCGTCGGGACGTCGCCAAAATGCTCGCTCCAACCCTAAGAATAGCGGTAATGACACACCTATGCTCGATAAGTTCGCGCACGACATGACACAGGCGGCTTCCGAAGGTCGTCTTGATCCTGTCGTAGGTCGCGAAGTTGAGATAGAGCGTCTTGCACAGGTTCTTTCCCGTCGCAAGAAAAACAACCCCGTTCTTATCGGTGAACCTGGTGTTGGCAAATCTGCCATTGTTGAAGGGCTGGCATTACGCATTGTCAAACGTCAGGTGCCGCGAGTACTCTTTAACAAACGTGTTGTTTCGCTCGATTTAGCCTCTCTTATTGCCGGCACGAAATATCGCGGTGAGTTTGAAGAACGCATAAAGACCATACTTAATGAGTTGACAAAGAACCCCGACATCATACTTTTTATAGATGAAATTCATACGATTGTCGGAGCGGGCAACCCTCAGGGTGCCATGGATGCTGCCAACTTACTCAAACCGGCTCTCGCAAGAGGTGAATTGCAATGTATCGGTGCTACGACATTGGACGAGTACCGCAAGAACATAGAGAAAGACGGAGCTCTTGAACGCCGTTTTCAAAAAGTCATGGTCGAACCCACAACTGCCGAAGAGACCCTTGTCATACTTAATAATACCAAGGATAAATACGAGGCGCATCATAACGTTACATATACCGATGATGCCCTCTCGGCATGTGTCAAACTCACAGACAGGTACGTCACCGACCGTAATTTTCCAGACAAGGCTATAGATGCTTTGGATGAGGCCGGATCTCGCGTCCATATCTCCAACATAATTGTTCCGGAAAATATTGAAGATCTTGAAAAACAAATCGAAGAAGCCACATCGAAAAAGCTTGATGCGGCTCGTGCTCAAGATTTTGAAAAAGCAGCAATGTGGCGTGACCGTGCTCAAGCTCTTACCATTGAACTTGACCAAGCAAAGAAGCAATGGGAAAGCACCATTGAAGAAGACCGCGTAATTGTCGATGCTGATAATGTTGCTGAAGTCGTGGCTATGATGACCGGAGTTCCCGTACAGCGCGTGGCCCAAGCCGAAGGGAAACGTCTTCTCGAAATGGGGTCTGCCCTTAAAGGGACGATCATAGGCCAGGACAAAGCGGTAGAAAAGGTCGTTAAAGCTATTCAACGCAACCGAATAGGTCTTAAGGATCCAAACAAGCCAATCGGAACATTTATGTTCCTCGGTCCAACTGGTGTTGGTAAAACTCATCTGGCTAAAAAACTGTCTGAATATCTTTTTGATAGCACAGATTCATTGATACGTATCGACATGAGTGAATACATGGAAAAATTCACCGTTTCGCGTCTTGTCGGAGCTCCTCCGGGATATGTGGGCTATGAAGAAGGCGGCCAGCTTACCGAAAAAGTGCGCCGGCACCCCTACTCTATAGTCCTGCTTGACGAAATAGAAAAAGCACATCCCGACGTCTTCAACTTGTTGCTACAGGTTATGGACGAAGGCCGTTTGACGGACAGTCTCGGTCGTCGCATCGACTTCAAGAACACCATCATTATAATGACCTCGAACATCGGGGTGCGCCAGTTACGCGACTTTGGTACAGGAGTCGGTTTCTCCACCGCTTCGAACGCCGGAGATATTGATCGCGACAAGGCTCAAAGTGTTTTACACAAAGCTCTTAATAAAGCCTTTGCCCCTGAATTCCTGAATCGAATAGACGACATCATAATGTTTGACTCACTCGATAAGGAAGCAATTTTCAAAATCATAGATGTTGAACTGTCCGGTTTCTTCAAACGTGTTGAAAGTCTCGGTTATAAACTGACACTCTCTGATGAGGCTAAAAACTTCGTCGCTGAAAAAGGGTATGACAGCCAGTTTGGCGCTCGTCCCCTTAAGCGGGCTATCCAGAAATATCTCGAAGATGAGCTTGCCGAACTAATAATCAGTGCAAATGTTGAACCGGGAAGCGAAATAATAATCGATTACGACAAAGAGGCCGATAAAATAGTAAGCCGCGCCTCGTCATCGACGCAAAACAACGAGGATGCAGAAAAACAAAATCAAATAGAGAACAATAACATAAACTAACATACTACTATGGCAAAACAAAAAGGACAGATAGGGGTAACTACAGACAACATATTCCCCGTCATCAAAAAGTTTTTATATAGCGACAACGAAATATTTCTTCGCGAACTGGTCAGCAATGCTATCGACGCGACACAGAAACTAAAAACGCTCGCTTCGTTCGGAGATTTCAAAGGCGAGCTTGGCCAAATGGATGTACGCGTGACCGTTGATAAAAAAGCGGGAACACTAACCGTTTCTGACCATGGCATAGGTATGACAGCCGAAGATATAGAAAAATACATCAATCAAATCGCTTTTTCGGGGGCTGAAGAGTTTCTGGCAAAATATAAAGACAACGCAAATGCTATAATTGGCCATTTCGGTCTCGGTTTCTATTCCGCTTTCATGGTGGCAAAGAAGGTTGAAATAATCTCGTTGTCCTATAAAGAAGGTGCTGAAGCTGTCAAATGGAGTTGCGACGGTTCACCCGAATATACAATGGAGCCAACTAAAAAAGATTCTCG
The DNA here is from genome assembly GCA_022509065.1 of Muribaculaceae bacterium. Lineage (GTDB taxonomy): Bacteria > Bacteroidota > Bacteroidia > Bacteroidales > Muribaculaceae > CAG-873. The sequence goes on along the minus strand of JAFLTY010000014.1, from coordinate 21,875 downwards.
AGGTACCGACATCATCCTGCATATCGACAAGGATCAGAAAGAATTCCTTGAACAGGCACGCATTGACACGTTGCTAAAGAAGTATTGTCGATTCTTGCCTGTTCCGGTAATTTCAGGCAAAGAACAGGAATGGAAAGATGGCAAAATGGTCGACACTGACAAAGACAAAGTAATAAACGCCACCGAGCCAAGTTGGACAAAAAAACCTGCCGAGCTTACCGACGAAGACTACATGAAGTTCTATCGCGAACTCTATCCAGGTCAGGATGAACCCCTGTTCTGGATACATCTGAACGTCGATTACCCATTTACTCTAACCGGTATTCTTTATTTCCCGAAAATAAAGAACAACCTTGATATACGTAAGGATCGCATACAGTTGTACTGCAATCAAGTGTATGTAACCGACTCGGTTGAAGGGGTTGTGCCCGAATTTATGACATTGCTACAAGGTGTCATTGATTCTCCCGACATTCCACTTAATGTATCGCGCAGCTATCTGCAGAGCGATACTGCCGTTAAAAAGATTTCCACTTATATTACAAAGAAGGTCGCTTCGCGTCTTGAAGAACTTTTCAAGAAGGAACGCGCTGATTTCGAAAAGAAATGGGACGACATAAAAATATTTATTGAGTACGGCATGCTTACCGACGAGAAATTCGCCGATGCCGCAATGAAGTTTATGCTCCTGAAAGACACCGAAGGCAAATATTTTACTCTCGAGGAATACCGCAAACTCATTGAAGCAAATCAAACAGACAAAAACAAAGACATCATTTACCTTTATGCCACTTCGCCTGTCGACCAATACAGTTACATCCAGTCGGCCAACAACCGCGGTTATAATGTATTGCTAATGGACGGCCAGCTCGACAGCCATATGGTAGGTTTCCTCGAAAGCAAACTTGAACACACCCGTTTTGTACGTGTGGACAGTGACACCACCGACAACCTCATAGAAAAAGCTGACAAACCAGTCAGCGATATTTCCGAACTCCAGCGAAACGTTCTGACCACCCTATTCACTAACGCCACACCAAAAACTAAAGACATCAACTACGTTGTAACTTTCGAAGCGTTGGGACAGAACGAAATGCCGGTGATACTGACTCAAAATGAATACATGCGTCGAATGAAAGAAATGGCCGCGTTGCAACCCGGAATGTCCTTCTATGGAGAACTGCCCGACTCATATAACATTGTTGTAAATACCGACAATAAACATATTGTCAACCTCCGGAAGGAAGTCGATGATGATCTGAGTGATCAGATTCTTCCTCTCATGGAAACAAACGATAATGACAACAAAAAGGTCGAAGAACTCCGTAAAGACAATAAAGACGAAGATGCTGAAAAAACTCAACAAATCAAGGATCTCGAAAAATCAATTAAAGACAACCGCGAAAAGCAGAATGCTCTCGTGGAACAGTTCGGCAAAAAAACGCCAATAGTGAATCAACTCGTTGATTTAGCGCTTCTTGCCAACGGTTTGCTAAAAGGCGCCGAGCTAACTCAGTTCATCAAACGCTCCGTCGATTTACTTTAATTAGAGTTAACTATTTTTAACTTATTGATACTCTAACCAAGTTTTGGTTTTAGCTGAAAATTTGGTTATCTTTGCGGTCAGAACCGAAAGGTTGTGACCGCAAATTTTTCACAAACCCAATACATTCAGCTTACCCTAAGATTATGAAAGAACTAAAAGGAACAAAAACTGAAGAATGTCTGAAAATAGCATTCGCAGGAGAAAGTCAAGCTGCCACAAAGTACCACTTCTATGCAAAAAAAGCAAAGAAAGACGGTTACGAACAGATAGGCGCTATCTTTGAAGAAACATCGCATAACGAACGCGAGCATGCTAAAATTTGGTTTAAATATCTCCACAACGGTGATGTTCCCGCTACACCCGAAAACCTGACAGACGCAGCTGCCGGTGAAGAATACGAATGGGAAGACATGTACCGCGAATTCGCTCAAATAGCCAAAGAAGAAGGTTTTGACGTAATTGCTAAAAAATTCGAAATGGTAGGCGAAATCGAACGCACACACATGGAACGCTATCGTACCCTTCTGAAAAACATCGAAGACGGTATTGTTTTCTCGCGTGACGGCGACCGCATGTGGATGTGCCGTGAATGTGGCCATATCCATATCGGCACAAACGCTCCCAAAGTGTGCCCCGTTTGCGCTCATCCCCAAGCGTATTTCGAACTACGCCCCGAAAACTATTAATATCCGCAACTTTTTCCATAGAAAGACGCATTTTTTCAGTGCGTCTTTTTTTATACCCTGCTTTCTTTTTAATAAAACATCTAAATTTGAGGCTGTAATGAAATTTTGTGAATAGCCATATAGATGCGAAACCATAAAACCCTCATTTTGCAACCACTACAATTGTATTTTTCAATACTATTGATGTGTTGATAAAGGTATTATTTGATTCTTCTTTTATAAGTCGGTTTGTAAATCTGTTTGGAATCAACACAACATTATATTAAATATTGACAATCTTTTGTAAATATCGGATATTATGACTACTTTTGCAACACAAAACACAAAGGAGTGATGCTCGAGTGGCTGAAGAGGCACGCCTGGAAAGCGTGTAACCGTCAAAAGCGGTTCGCGAGTTCGAATCTCGCTCACTCCGCAAAGAGGCTGTCTAACAATAAAAAGTTGGGCAGCCTCTATTTTTTGAACTTTTTTCCAAAAAAATAGACTGCCTAAAACTTGTTAGACTGTCCCTGTTTATTGGGGAGCATCAAATTCTGACTTAGGGGAACTATCTATAATGATTAGGCGTATGTTTAGGCGCATGTCAGCGCCATTTCATATTAGTTACAAGAGGCAAAGAATTTGCATGTCGGGAGTGGTTACAGACCTAAAGTGAGAACCAAGGTTCGGTTTTTAGACATATGAGAACACCCGGCAGTGTAGAGCATATTGCCAATTGAGAACCTTCAACTCAAGGACAATTTCGGATGATATGCTATAGAAGTGATAGGATTTGAGGAAGTAAGGGGGAGAGATTGTCGTTGACTATGACGGCTACTTTGGGGTGCGTGTGTTTGTTTTCGGAACGTTGTGCCGAGATGCGGCTCTCCACCTCTGCACGTGAGCACGAATTTCTTTTCATCACTCTCTCTATTCGTATTTCGCTCGGCGCAGTCACTTCCCAGACGATATCGACCAATCTGTCTAGTCCGCTTTGGTAGAGTATCGCTGTTTCAACGAACGCTATCTCATCTGACAAGGATTCTCGCCATTTAGTTATGTCCTCGATGACTGCAGAATGCACTATGCTATTGAGTTTTTTCAATTTGTCATCGTCCGAAAAGACTATATCGGCAAGAGCCCGACGATCGATGTTTCCATCACGAACGATATTATGGCCGAAACACTCGGAAAGTTTACGATGCATTTCCACTGACTCGTCCATAATTCTCTTTGCCTGTAAGTCTGTGTCGTACACAGCATATCCCATCGAGGCCACAATGCGGGCTACCACTGATTTGCCGCTACCAATGCCACCGGAAATACATATCAAGGTGCGGGAGTTTGATGTCATCGGTTAGTGTTTGTCAGGTAGAGTGACTTTGTCTTTATCCGTATCGTCGTTAAGATAAAAATGTACGCTATCCGTCTCGATAAAGACGTTAGGGAGCCATACAGCAGTGCTGACGGCCACTTTATCTTGGTTTGAGTCGGGATTAAAAGATTCGAAATCGGCAATGACATCCACCTCGGGCAGTTTGTCACGTTGACTGCGTGGCATCCGGAAAGACACATTCACCTTGTCGGGTGACAAGAGCACTTTCATACCATGGGGAACGTTGACCGGCGTTACCGTCATAGGTCGCGTGACTGTGACTACCGGTTCGACGTTTATAGTTACTCTCACTGTGTCAGGGATGACTCTACAACCTCGCGGTACGATTAGTTTTACTGGCACAACGGTGGTTTCTCCTATGTTTTCGAGATGCAGGTTTGAAGTGCTTATACTCGTGACCCGAGCGGCAAGGTTTCCTGTTGAATAAACATTCACCGAATCGATGTTAGCTTTAATGTGGCCATAAAGACAAACATTGGGTCGTGTAGTCGCCGTAACATCAATCTTTACAGGCACTCTTACCGGAGGAAGAGTAGTGTATGGCAGAACGATAGAGTCAGGTGTGAGATTCTGGATAAGTCGTTCGTCTCCTATTGTACTCTGAACCAACTGGACGAGGTCGCGCGAAGTTACGACGAGCCGGTCGTCACGCCCGAATTTATCAAAGTCTATGTTGACAACCGGTTGTGATCCAAAAAGACTACGCAACATGTGAGTGCCTCGACCGCGTACCCGCGCTTCGACCTGAACCGGAGGCATCTTGATGAATGTTACCGAATCGGGCACATGTGTAATGTTGACTTTACAGTCAACGTGCCGTTGAACTTCCTCGTTGAGCGATGTCACTACCCATAGCACCGCTGATATGAAGATAAATATCAAGAAAACACCGGCCTGTCGGCGAAAAGTGTTCCCCGACAGGTATTTTATTGTGGCGTCTATTTTGTCCGAAATCCTACCGGCCATTCACGAGACAATTAGTGGTGTGTCTTCTTTCTACCAAAAGAAAAAACGTATCCAGAGACAGTTAACGTTGTCACTCCTCGTCAGTCGGCTACGAAACGCTCTATAGTCGAAGGGTTATTTACCTTGTTGCTGGTTGGCTTCGACAGCGTCGGCAGCCGATGCTGCGCGGTAAACCATGTTTTTGTCAACACGCACTTTGACGTTTTGGTCAATTTCTATTATAAAGCAATCATCGCGTACTTCTTTTATCTTGCCGTAAATACCACCTGCGGTTATGACGCTGTCACCTTTTGTGAGGGCAGCACGTTCCTCGCGTATTTTTTTCTGTTTTTTTTGCTGAGGACGAATCATAAAGAAATAAAAGATAGCGATAAGAGCTACAATCATTATTAACGAAGACATGCCGCCCTGTTGAGCCGCGTCCTGTGCGAGAATAAATGCAAGTTTCATTGATGAGTGAAGTATTGAGGGTTATTTGAAAATAATATTGTTTTCTTTAAGATATGTTACAACGCTATAAAGTACACCGTTTATAAACTGTCCGCTTTTGGCAGTCGAGTATGTGTTGGCGATGTCTATATATTCGTTGAGAGTGACCGCGAGGGGAATGTTGGGGAAATTTATTATTTCGGTGACGGCGCAAAGCATCAAGACAACATCCATAAACGCTATGCGTTCTGTATCCCAGTTTTCGGTGTTGACAAATTTCATCACATAGTCGGTATACTCCTGTCTGTGTGTTACGGCCAGCTCGAAAAGGCTGACACCGAAGTGGCTGTCTTCTTCATCTTTGTATTGCGGCAGGAAACTAATGGTTCGAGAGCTATCGACAGCAGCCGAACGAATGGTCTTGAGGACGAACGTGCCAATTATGTGCAAATCGTCATTCCAGTACACTGATTCTTTCTCAATGGCCTCAACAAGATCGTCCGAAACGAAAACTATCTGTCGCAATACTTGGCGCCAGAACTCGCAGTCCGATTCCCAATCATTGGCCGACGACTCCATATAATCCCGGTAAAGCTGTGAGGCGGTAATGGATTTGAGAAGGTTGTCAAGCAATTCATAGTTGTCTATCCACCCTATACCATAATCCTTGATATATTCTTCAAGTTGCTTGTTGTCGCGAAGTGACTGCGCCAGTTGGTTGTTGACAAAACGCATATTGGGATTCTTGTCATCGGCGGTAGCGAGGAACTTGTGTTTTGCCGTATCGAGTTGACGCTCTCTGGCATCGGTGAGACGAACAATGAGCGCAAACATCGATATATACATTTTGTGAGCGGCTGTCAATGATGCTTCAAGACCTTTTATAGCAGCGTAATAACTTGCTCGTGTCCCATAGAAACTTCTAAGAGTGGCAATCACCTTTTCTATTGCCAAACCGAACCCTTGGTTTGTGAACCCGTTCTGTCGACGCATCACGGCCATTATATCGGCATTACGTGCAAATAGTGTCTCGAAAAGCGCGCACCACATCTCGACTTCATCGCCAAGGTCTGCCTTGCGTTTACGTTTGTAGTCGTTCCAAGCCGCAGTATCGGTTAATTGGTTACGTAACTCTTCGACAAGTTCGATAGGCCATATCGATTCGTTGCCGCCTTTCAACGCAAGGTGTTTAAGTGTCGAATCAGCAGCCAAGGCTTTACCAACAGCTGACAATTGCAGTTTCTTGTCAACGGCAACGCGTCCTTTTGCTTTGCAATAGGGCGAATTACCGGTTACTTCAAGCAATAAAACAAGAAAATCCACATAAGCGACATGAGCAAACTTCTTGTCGGCCGTCGATGTATCAGGTTCCGTCTCGATTTTAAACTCAGTGCGTGTCAGCAGATAAGCATAGAGCATCTGCACAACCTTTATGCGGATTAATATACGATTTACCATATCTCTATATGTTAAAACACTGTTGTCTCACTTTTAAACTCATGGACGAACCAAGACATTTGCGGTCATCAGTGAATTTGCCCACAAAGTTAAGAAACTGTTTTGTATTTTTTCTATTAAATTCTATTTTATTTTACCGAAAACCGTGTAGAAATGCTTACGACCGGGACACAAGTCAAAGGTGAACAGTCTTTAACTAATTTTTTGCAGCCTTGAGGTAATCTTCGATGGCGGCTACTATTTTTTCGGCTACAATCTGTCTGAACTGTGGGTCGGCGACTTTCTCTTCTTCCTCAAGCGAACTCATGAACATTCCTTCAACAAGCACATTAGGATACTCTATTGGAGCGTTCAGACTGAAGTTGAAGTTTTCAACCAAACCAAAGAGAGGCAGACCAGTTTCGAGCAAACGATTTAATACCGCCTGACCGAGGGGACGATTGGACAAATGTTTGTATAGTACAGAAGTTCCCGGCGAGGAGAGCGGGCTGCCACCCGAGTTATTATGGACAGATATGGCAATGTCAACATTTGCCTCGCGCCATGTGTTTTTACGGTCGGTCATAGACGGACCCGTATCGGAGTCTCGTGTCAAAACAACCTTCGCTCCTTTTTTCTCGAGAAGTTCGCGGATGCGTAACACTATGTCAAGATTGACATCCTTTTCTTTCACGCCCGACGGTGATATGGCTCCCGGGAACTCACCTCCGTGGCCGGCATCCAGTCCTATTGTCAAGTCGCGCAAGTTAAGCGACTCTGGGCGATGACGCACGTCAATGACTAGGTTGTTGCCCTCATAACTTACGGAATAACCCCACTGGTATTTGTCTTTTAGACGTAGATACACCCGATAGACATCGTCCGATACTTGTTCAAAGTCAACAAAATCAATAATACCTAAAACAGCCGAACGTTGAGTAATCCAGTTGCTGTTGTCGGTAGCACCAAAGAGGTCTATAGTGATAGTCTGAGGGTTGATGGATGTCGAATATTGATATGGCAGCCGACAAGGCAGACTTACAACCACTTTGTCTGACTTGCCTGTGTTAATAACCGACCACGAGCCGGTGTTGACCACTGTCGGGACTTCCGAAGCCGGTGCTGTATACGATTTTGGGATGTAAGCTATTCTGTTTGATGCAAGGCGTACACAATAAAGGGAACCTGACTGACCTATCACCTTCAACGGAATGTCAGTGTCGAGAAAACCCATCTTTGAGCCGCCAAGGCGATCGTCACCGTTACCATACTGCAAGTATGCGCCCGGAGTAGTCTTGACATATAAGGGGTTTGTGAAGAAATACGTTTGGTCTAACGTTGCCTTTGCATCGGTGGCCTTCCCCTCCCCGGTGTGATAAAACACATTGCGACGCAAGGTGTTGGTGTGTCCGTCGATACTTGCTTCGACAACAACTTCGTTGTCACCCGGCACAAGTTGAATCTTGGTTCCGAACGAACCGGTTTTGTAGACATGAACGGGGTTACCGTTGACAGTGGCTGTAGCTCCGGGTTGGGTTACTGCAACAAGTGTTGTTTCGGAGGTGGTCACGGTGTCACGAAGTCCGCTGTATATCTTCAGAGAAGGTTCGTCCTGGCCATAAGCCAACGAAGCGAAGCAAAGGATTGCCATTGCTGAGCTGTATCTTACATTTTTCATTGGAATAGATAGGGTTAGTGATTCGATAAATGTGGGGACATTAATGTTTACTTGGATGTTGGAAGAGCATAGTCAAGTACATCGTGGATATTAGATACATACACAATGTCGACGTCTTTGAGGTACTCCGGTTCAATATCCTGGACATCACGACGGTTTTCGTCGCTAAGCAGTATCTCCTTTATGCCGGAGCGTGCCGCAGCCAATAGCTTCTCTTTGATACCGCCTACAGGCAGCACTTTGCCGTGCAGGGTAATCTCGCCTGTCATGGCTACACGCGGTTTTATGACACGCCCTGTCAGGGCGGACGTTATGGCCGTGGCTATCGTTATACCGGCTGACGGTCCGTCCTTGGGAACGGCACCCTCGGGAAAGTGCAGATGAATGTCGTTGTTCTTGAATACTTCCGGATCGATTCCGAGGTCGACGGCGTTGACCTTGACCCATTCGACAGCCAGATTGGCCGACTCTTTCATGACATCGCCCAAATTACCTGTAATAGAGAGGAGACCTTTGCCGGGAGCCATCGCAGCCTCAACAGTGAGGATCTCACCGCCAATGCTTGTCCAGGCAAGACCTGTAACAATACCGGGCGTGCTTATATCCTTGTATTTGTCGTGACGGTTGGTCGGAAGACCCAGCAGACTGACCACACGGTCTGCGTTGAGAGTGGCGGTGAAATCAGGAGCCTGCATCAAGTTACGGTACAACTGTTTACGCATAAGCGATTCCAGTTGTTTCTCGAGTTGGCGCACGCCGCTCTCGGCAGTATATTCCTCGATTACTTTTTTTATGCCTGCATCAGTGATTCTGAATATATTGCCTTTTATTTTATGTTTTTCGCGGAGACGTGGAATGAGATGCTGTTTTGCTATCTCGATTTTTTCCTCGACGGTGTAACCGCTCAGTTCAATAACCTCAATACGGTCAAGCAACGGTTTGGACACTGTCGACAAGGTATTTGCCGTTGCCAGGAACATCACTCCGGACAAGTCGTAGTCCACATCAATGTAGTTGTCATGGAATTTGTGGTTCTGTGCCGGGTCGAGCACCTCGAGCAATGCGGCAGCCGGGTCACCTTTATAGTCGGCTCCAATCTTGTCGAGTTCGTCGAGCATGATTATAGGATTAGATGTTTTACCACGGCGCATGGCGTCTATGATACGTCCGGGCATAGCGCCTATGTAGGTGCGTCGGTGACCGCGTATCTCAGCCTCGTCATGCAGACCACCCAGCGAAATGCGTTGGAACTCTCTTCCCAAGGCTTTGGCTATGGATTTGCCTAACGATGTCTTGCCCACTCCGGGAGGACCAACGAAACAAATTATGGGTGCGTGACCTTCCGGATTATGCAAACACAGAGCTACCTGTTCAAGGACACGTTGCTTTATTTTTTTCAGACCGTAATGATCCTCATTGAGCACTTTTTCGGATTTGGCCAAAGTGGTCACATGAGGTTTCCCGGGAGTCCATGGCAACGAAACGAGCGTCTCGAGATAATTCAGCTGTACTGCATAATCGGGCGACTGGGGATTATATCGTTGAGCCTTATGCAGTTCTTTGGCAAAGCGTTCCTGTATTTCGGGAGGCATGTTTGATGCTGCGGCTTTCATTTCGAGACTCACCAAATCGTCGCTGTCATCATCCTCACCCAGTTCGGATTTAATGACATCCATCTGTTGCTGCAGAAAGGCAGAACGGTGATTCTGTTCCATGCGCATCTTGGTTTTTTCGACAATGTCGGACATCATCTTTGCCTGTTCGACCATGTACATCATCTCCTCGAGCATTTTCTTAGCTCGCAGGTCGATGGTGTTAATCTCAAGCAACTGTTGCTTAATATCCACGTAGAAAGGCATGTGCGTTGCCAAGGTATTCAAAAACTCCTCGGGCGATGATGATGCGTCAATCTTCGGCATGTGTAACCTTAACGCGTTGCCGTCGGGAGTTTCGTTTACGATGGTATTGAAGAGCTCTCGTATCTTTGTCAGAATAATATCCAACTGTTTTTTTGACATACGTCCGGGAGTCTCGACGCATTCCTCGACTTTGGCCGCCAGAGCCTGAGGAACGGGGCAACGGTTGGATTTGGCGACAAGGCGCACCTTGACAAGTCCTTCAACAATGGCTGTTTTGATGTTCTCATTGATGTCTATTACATCGATGACCCTCGCCAATGTACCGTAACCGAAGAGGTCGTCAAATTCAGGTTTGTCTATATCGGGGTCGCGCTGACATACTACGGCTATAGGAGCGCCCGTCTTCTTGGCGTATTTTGCCACGGCAACCGACATTTCGCGTCCCAATTGAATGGGGAGCGCGTTGCGAGGAAACAACACCAGATTGCGTGTCGCCAGAATCAGTGTATTGTCCGGATCGAAGTGTTTGAGTGCTGTGGGATCGTGCGCACCCGGTCCAAGGTTTATCGAAATCATGCCGGCTATCTGACCGTCATTTTCCGAGGGATGATCTATTGTCATTGTTCTGTAATTGGTTCTTAGACATAAGCTAAAAGAAACACCCGGAACGGGCATTCCCGAAAAGCATGCAAATTTACGAAATTTTTCGCTTTTCTGCAACTGGCAGAATGCTCGCTAAGCGCGATGAATCACCCTAACGTTTCCGTATAACATATTGAATCTGACAGCGCGTGAAATTGCGTTGTCTGCATCGAAGATATAAGAGCCGATTCGACGTTGAATGTCAGCCGCAGTAGAAATACCGTTTCACCAGTCTGTGCATCAACTCCGGGTCGGTTTTGGCAGCGTCGGCTTCTGCCTGGTCAAACGAGCGCAGGTTACTGATAATGCCGTCAATCATCGCCTTATCAAACACCCCTTTTGCCTCGAAGACGGCTCTGTTTTTTTCAAGCATGTCAGCCGATTCACCACAGTTGACAGGCAACTGCGCCAGGCGTTTCAACACGTCTGCGTTTTCCTGACGGTGGATATTGACGTCGACATACGTTTTTTCGGCAATGGCGAGCGCATTTTCCATCTCAAAGCCGAGACGCGCCGCCACAGCCAGCGAGGCGATGAGGGTATAGACATCCGCAGAACAATCAGCCGAACGTATTTCGACGGTCTGTTTCTGTGTCGTGTCAAGTGCTAAACTTGCAGTGCCGGGATTCAGTTCGGCACTCATATCCTTGTCTGTCGTCCATCCCAAAGGCACGCGCACAAGCACCGAACGATTACGGTCGCCCCAGCAGACATTTGTGGGCGCTTCCTGGTGGGGCACCAGACGGAAATAGCTCGTGGGATTGGTGTTACCAAACGCTGTTATTGCGGGAGCGAGAGTCATCAGACCGGCTATCACACGTCGTGCCGTCTCGCTGAGTAGGCGACGCCCGTCAAGCATCATGTTATGACCGGCGCTGTCGACAATACGCATGTGGATGTGCAGACCCGACCCGGCTTTCCCGGCAGTTATCTTGGGGGCGAACGTCACGTCGAGTCCTTCGTGGTATGCCATGTTGCGAATAACCCATTTTGCAAGCACGAGTTCGTCGGCCGCGGCGCGAGCGTCGACAGGCAGAAACTCTATCTCGTTCTGCTCGTAGTTAAGACCGTCCTGAATAAAATTACCCACCTCGCTGTGCCCGTACTTGATATGGGCTCCGGTCGCAGCTATGGCCTGCATGCATCGCGTGCGAAAATCGTTGTACTTTGCGAAAGGCGCCGATTCATGGTAGCCTCGTTGGTCGGTGGCGGGAAAATCGGCCTCCGCGTCGCTTATAACATAATACTCAAGCTCGCCCATGGCCTGGAAATACAAATCGGTTGTAGCCGTGAACTCCTCACAGGCGCGGCGCAACGTGTACTCGGGTGACGATGCGAGGGGGCTCCCGTCCTTATCAAAGAAAGAGCAAAGCATGGCCACCGTGGGAACCGAAGCGAACGGGTCAACAAAAGCGGTGTTGAAACGCGGCAGCACGTACAGATCGCTCGACCCGGCGCTGATGTACGGGAATAACGACGAACCATCCACACGTTCGCCAAGAGTCAGAATGGTTTCGAGATAATCAAGGTTGTTAACATAAAAATTAAGAGTCTTCAACCTACCGTCAGCCGCCGGATACATAAAGTTGACCATCTCTATCTCATTATCGACGATATATTGTATGATGTCATCGCGCGTAAAGTCTTTTTGCGCTTTTTCGAGTGCGCGTACAATGCGATTAGGATTAAGAGCTATGGTTTTGTCCATCTGTGTTTTAGGTTTTAGATTTATCTCACAAAAAAAATTAAAATGTATTTAAGGCGAGGCAAAATTACATAAAAAAAGATTTTATGCAAAAAAGAAGAGGTACGATAATAAATCTTCGATTTAAAAAACATTTGCGCAATTAAATTTTTTTTGTAAATTTGTGGCGTTGCACCGTTATGGTGTGCATAATTCCACAACCTTAAATTCTTCTACCGGTTTTCGACTTTCGTTATTAACCATTTATATTAACCAAATCTAATTTCCATTTTCATGAAAAAATTTTACTTTTCGCTGATAGCTATGGTTGGCGCTCTTATGCCTCTGGCTGTTAACGCACAAACTCTCGTTCAAAAGAACGTTTACGCTTATGACATCGTTGTAACACAAGACGCTGTCAACAAAAATGTTGCCACCGTGGAGTATAAACTCAACGGTCTTACCAAAGAAGTCACTATTCAAGCTTTAGTTGACGGCACAGCTGTCGAAACGGTTGAAGGAACTACAAACTATACCAACTCTGTTGAGGTTACTATCCCCTCCGATAAGACCGGTAAAGTGACTTTCGAAATCACCGCTGTTCCCGAAGGAACTGTTGACGATGTAACAGTAGTAGCAAACTCCCCTCAGTATTATAGTTTCTGGAGTCCCACAACTATTGCTGTGAATACTGATCCGAATTCTCCCACTTTCGGACGCGTTCTGACCGTTGAAAACCGTTATCATAACACTCCCTTCACCAATGCAGGCTATTATGCATGTGGTCGTGGTGGTGCAGTTTACGCTTTTGACCCCATTTTTGCTCCCGTACTTGCTAAAGACGGAAACCCCGGTTTCACTTTAGGCCTCGGTGAAAACAATGATAGTAAAACTCAAGTTTACGGCGACTATCAGGATTTGCGTTATACAAAAGACGGCCGCCTCTTCCTGTCTTCCGGCGATCCTAAAAAATATGGTCTTTATGAATTAGATCCGGATGATTTGGATGCTACGGCTCATCCTTTATTCGAGTCAACGGATAAAAACATTTGGGCGTTTGATGTTTACGCTAATGGTGATGGAACATATAAGATAATTGCTATTGTTTCCAGTTCAAATACTGACGGTACAGGTTCTGCCGGTATAGCCGGAAATGCAGCTATATATGCTTATGACATGGATGAAAATGGCAATATCACTGGAGGAGAAGAAAAACTAATCACTTCAATTACTAACAATTGGGTTAACGGACTTAACATGAAAGTCGCTATCGATCCTACCGGTACCGGTTTTTATGCATCGCAGCATCGTGGAGCTAACTCAGAAGCCGAACCTCATCTGCTTCATGCTGATATGAACGGAGAAAATATTGATAACGACTACACTACCGTTATCAATGGTGGCGGCATGGGATATAATCATGACGGAACGCTCTTTGCCCGTGGTGAAGGTGCTCAAACTGTTTGCGTTTATCGTGTTAATAATCTTCCCGCAGGTTTGACTCCTGAAATGGAAAAAGTCGCTACTTTCAACGCAGGCATCGGTAATGCCATTATGGCAGTTGGTTTCGACTATGCAAACAACCTTTTTGTAAGCAGTAACAGTGGCGAAAAACTTCAGCAGTATCAGCTTCCCGCATCGATAGCAGGTGATTATACAACTGTTCCTTCACCCGAAAGCATGGCATTCGTTATCGAAGGTACAACCGGTGTGAACAACGTTGCTGTTGAAGCCACTAATGGCGAAGCCGTTCACTACAACCTCAATGGCGTGCGCATGCAGGGCGAACTCCCCGCAGGTGTTTACGTGAAAGTTGTTGACGGCAAAGCAACTAAGGTTGTCGTTAAATAATTGGCCTTATAACTTATCATTCAAAAGGTGCGCTTCGGCGTGCCTTTTGTTTTTTGCGCAAACTTGCAGTTGTGAAAGATTGTAGCTAATTTTGTACCTGTAATAACCCCGTAGTCATGGAACTGGATAAGATAGACACCTCGAAAAGCAAGATGCAGAGTGTGAAACAACGTTTCTTTGCGTTGCGCAACGGCGTGGTGGCCGATATGCTAAGAAAAGCAGGTTCGCCATACCGGATTATTTTCGGTCTCAATTTGCCGCAGTTGCAACAACTCGCCGGTGTATTCGGTAAGGACGAGGAACTGGCCGACCTGTTATGGAACGACAAAAGTGTACGTGAAAGCCGTCTGTTGGCTCCTATGCTCTTAGACGCCTCGGCACTAAGTCCGGCCAAAGCTTCTGCATGGCTGAACGAGCTTACGGGGGCGACTGAGGAGCTTGATTTGTTGTGCCACTCGTTATTGCGTAAAGTTGATTTCGCCGAAGAACTTTTCGACACCCTATGTCATGACGACGAACCGCTGCGCCGATACGTGGCTCTAAGACTGGGTTTCGCGCTGATGAACCGTTGTCCGGAAAAAATCCGCGATTTTGCTGTCAAGGAAAAGGAGAAAAACAACCCGGTGACACTGAACGTAGCTCGACAACTCAGCGCCGAGTTTGAGTAAGAGTGTCGATTCGATTCTTACAGAGAAAGGTCAGCTGTTACTTTTCTGAACGGAACGACGGGTAAGAACATCGCCCGCGATGAGTCCTCCAATGATAAGCGCACATCCGAACACGCCTATCCATGTGATAGCCTCTCCCAGAATAAGATTGGAAGCTATCAAAGTGACTATCATCTGGAAATACATAAAATTGTTTGCCTTGACCGCTCCGAGATATTTCACCGTAACTGACCAGAGGAGGTAGCCGATAAGCGATGCTCCAAGACCAAGGAACAACAAATTGACCACCACGTCGGTGTTATGTACCAGATCCAAGGGATTGGATAGTGTATGGGAGAAAAACAAAAATGGCAAAGCGCAGATAATGCCGTAGAAGAATGTCTTTCGTGTCATAAACCACGAATCGTAATTGGCACTCAACCGTCGTAAAATCAATGAATACACCGACCAACTGAAAGCAGCCGCTATGCTGAGAAGGTCGCCTATGGGATGTACCTCAAGGCTACTGGCTCCGTTAAGGATGACACATACCACACCGGCAAAGGCAATGACCGACCCTATTATCATGCCGCTGCCGGGGCGTTCGTTGGCATAAAGCAACCCCACGAGCATGGCAGTGATAAGTGGCGACAGTGCCGTCAACAGCGACACGTTTTGCACCAAGGTATATTCGAGGGCGGTGTTTTCGGCTATGAAATAGAGTGCACCGGATGTAAGACCGCACAAGGCGAAAAGCCCCTCGTCGCGCCACGAATGGCTCATCCATCGTTTATGCGAAATGAGCACAATAAGAAAATACGCTATGACGAAACGGTAAATATAAATCTCGACAGGTCCCATGCCGTTTTCGAGCAATATCTTTGTCGAGATGAACGATAACCCCCACATTATGACGGCGACAAAGCCTGCTATGTTGACCAAAACAGTTTTTGTCGCTGACGTATGGCGTCGTGCAGTACGATTTTCTACCGGTGCATTCATGGTGAGTGTTAGTGTTCTTCATTGCAAAATTACACATTTTTTTGTGTCTGACAAATTTAACAGATTCATTCTTTTTTCCTTAATCGGATCACCTCAAAGTATGTCGCCAGATTACGATTAACAAATATTAACAATCAGCGATTAAACTTTGGCGGTTCGTCTTAGTCAAAACATCACAAGCTTCAAAAACACCGTACGTATATATACGACATTATCGTTCAAGCAACGGTAAATACAAATAGTAAACTAACTGAAATACTTAAGTGCCGCGCGTTTGCGAAAACGTTGTGGCACAAGTTTTTGTTGACGCTTTGTTAAGGAAGCAATAAGGTTAATTAGAATTTCAATAAGGCCAAAAATGACTTCTACTGTCACTCTGCTGGTCGCATCCTAATGGTGGTAGCTTTCGCCTTTAAGGATGGTGAATGCTCGGTAAAGCTGTTCGACAAAAAACAATCTCACCATTTCGTGAGTCAGGGTCATTTTCGAGAGCGCCATCATGGCGTCAGCCCGCGAATAGACAGCCTGCGAGAAACCGAACGGGCCGCCGATAACAAACACAATATCGCGCGTTCCACGGTTGAGATGCTCGCCTATCATATCGGCGAAGCCCGGCGATGTGTGTTCCTTTCCGCGTTCGTCAAGCAGGACAACATGGTCGGAGGGGCGTAAGATTGCCAGTATCGATTCGCCTTCGCCGGCCTTTTGACGCTCCGTCGTCTGGTTCTTTCCTCCTTTTATATCAGGAAGAACCTTTACTTCAAACTTGACATAATGGGTGAGCCGCTCAAGATAGCGACCAATGAGTTGCTCGATGGTTTTGTCGCCTGTTTTGCCGACTGTTAACAACGTAATCTTCATAAACGACGCTAAGTTACGAATTATCCCGATAAAATGCGTACCTTTGTCTTGATTTTTAAATATTACTGTTATGAAAACAACCGGACAGCTTGTTGACGAACTTATCGATTTGGCTTTTGCCGAGGATATAGGCGACGGCGATGCCACCACGCTGAGCACCATACCGGCTGAAGCGATGGGTCGTCAGCAACTCATCATCAAAGAAGAAGGCATAGTAGCGGGTGTTGAGATGGCCAAGCGTGTGTTTGAAAAATTCGACCCTGCGTTAAAGGTTGATGTCAAAATCAAAGACGGCTCCCATGTCCAACCCGGTGATGTGGTTTTTGTTGTCAGCGGACCGGTGCGTTCTTTACTGCAGACCGAACGCACCATGCTCAACATAATGCAGCGCATGAGCGGCATAGCCACAACCACGGCACGCTATCAGAAAGAACTGGTCGGCACCGGTGCTAAAGTACTCGACACCCGGAAAACCACTCCCGGCATGAGAATTATGGAGAAAGAGGCTGTTGCGCTGGGCGGTGGTACCAACCATCGGATCGGGCTCTTCGATATGATTCTCATTAAAGACAATCACGTGGATTTTGCAGGAGGCATAACCAAAGCCGTAGACCGAGCCAAACAATGGTGCGCCGATCACGGCAAAGACCTGAAAATCGAGGTGGAAGTACGCAATGACGAAGAAATAAAAGAGGCGCTCACAGCCAATGTTGATCGCATAATGCTTGATAATTTCACTCCGGAACGTACACGCGACGCCGTCAGGCTGATTCGTTCAATCGACCCGAGTGTCGAGATTGAATCATCGGGAGGCATCACGATAAACAATCTGCGTCAGTACGGCGAAGCCGGAGTCGATTTTATTTCGGTAGGAGCCTTGACCCACTCGGTCAAAGGTCTTGACATGAGTTTCAAGGCCGTCAAAGAGTGAGGTTTTAACTCCCTGCAGCGAAAAGTGTCATACTGACGTGCTCGTCCTATCGGTTTAGCGAATCAAGCAACTCTTCGGCCGTCGTTATGTCAAAATCGGCAACCCTGTTCACCACGACATCGGCAAAACGCAGCAAACGTTCAGCAGGATTGGTGGTGGCTACACCGACGACGGCACCTCCTGCACGACGCCCGGCCTCGACACCTGCCATCGAATCCTCAAAGACAATACAGCGCCGAGGCGACAGACCAAGACGCGACGCCGCAACATTATATCCTTGCGGATGGGGTTTTGAATAGCTCACATCGTCTTCGGTGACAACTTCATCCACAAGGGAGCGCAACAACGGGAGCTCGGCAAAGAGGTGTCTCATTTTGGACGAATTGCTACTGGTGACTATCGCCGATACTATGCCGGTTTCCCGAAGCAGCGACAAAAAATCAACGACGCCTTCGAACAGGACATACTCCATATTCGCCTCGTGCTCCTTAAGCGCTTCGACTATAGATGCACGCGTTTCTCCGTCGGCGAAATAAGTATCCAATATAGTTCTCAGGGTGTTGCCCTTGATGACATATTCGAAATTGGGCACTCCGGTTGGATAACGCAAATCGATGTCATGCCAGAAACGAGTATATATACCTTCCGAGTCGACGAGAACTCCGTCAAGGTCGAAAAGAGCGCCCCACTGCGCCGAATCTTTTATCGCGTTACACATAACTATTAATGGATGAATATTATCTTAAACGCATATGCAGCAATATTGACATTTTTTGCATGAACATTACCGCATCTCGTTTGTTTATCGAGTGCAAAGGTAATATCTTCCGCCCAATTTTCGAAAACTGTCGCATAATTTAACGTAAAACCTTACTTTCCCAAGGATTTATATATGGCCTCTTCCACCCCTGCCACTCCATCTACGCCACAACCGACCATCACGGCTCAGAATACTGACAACAACAAACTCACTTTGGGTACTTTCCCCATATCGAAACTGTTGGTGCAGTATTCGGTTCCTGCGATTATTGCCAATCTTGCGACATCGCTATACAACATCATTGACTCGATATTCATAGGTCACGGAGTCGGCGCGATGGCTATAGCGGGGCTTGCCATTACATTCCCCTTAATGAATCTTGTCATAGCTTTCTGTACTTTGATAGCAGTGGGTGGTGCTACAGTAAGCTCTATATTCCTTGGCCAAAAAAATCTATCCCGCGCAACCGACGTTGTCAACAACGTGATGCTGATGTGTTTCGTTCATGCCGTTGTTTTCGGTGGATTGACTCTTTACTTCCTTGACGATATACTTTATTTCTTCGGAGCCACGGAACAGACCATCTCCTATGCGCGCGACTTCATGTTCATCATATTGCTTGGTACTCCGATCTCGTATGTCTTTCTCGGCCTAAACAACATTATGCGCGCCACCGGTTACCCAAAGAAGGCCATGATATCGGCGTTTCTGTCAGTGGGAGTGAATCTTGTTTTGGCACCGATATTTATTTTTCATTTCAAATGGGGCATAGAGGGAGCGGCTACTGCCACCCTTATCGGACAGGCAGTGGCATGTGTATGGGTTGTAGCACACTTTATGAACAAAAACAGCGTGGTGCATTTCGACCTTCGTCGACGCTGGTTCGTGCCATCTCTCATCAAAAGGATGTACGGCATTGGTCTTTCGCCATTTCTGATGAACTGCACGGCATGTCTGGTAGTTGTTTTCCTGAATAAGTCGCTGTTAGAGGCAGCAGGCGCCGAAGGCAATGACAGTGTTGGCGCTTACGGTATCATAAACCGAACGACGATGTTTTTTGTGATGATAGTCTTTGGAGTAACACAAGGTATGCAACCCATCTTGGGATATAATTTCGGAGCAAATAACTGGCTTAGGGTCAAGAAAACCTTATATAAGGGAATATGGATAGGCGCCAGCATATCGGCTTGCGGATGGGTGATAACGGAGCTGTTTCCCGATGCCATCAGCAGCATGTTCACTACCGACCAAACAATGATCGATATCGCTCGCGAAGGTTTCCGAATATACTTCATTTGTTATCCTGTGGTGGGTGCCCAGATTGTCATACAGAACTTCTTTCAATCCGTCGGTCATCCCCTACCCTCTATTTTCCTTTCATTGACGCGCCAACTCATTTTCCTGCTGCCTTTCCTCTGGATACTACCCAAATATTTCGGCGTGGACGGCGTGTGGCTGTCAATGACGGGCAGTGACCTGCTGGCTGCTATTGTAGCTGCAATTACGGTTATTATATGGATTCGTATAATGAACAAACGCTTCAAAGAGACGGGTTCTATACACAAACCAATAACGGGCGCTACTCAACCCGTCAACAGTCAATCCTAAATGCCATGCAATAACATGTTTTGACCCTACATGGGACTATTCCACATCAGTTTAAGCCTCAGATTTCAGTTCGCCTTATGCTTGAAAAAATCGAAATTCGTGTCGACCCCAAGACTGCAGCTGTCAGCGAAGAGTTGATAAAATATATCGGGCGCTTTCTTAAAATAGACACTACCAGGATTGTACATATTGACATTCTGCGACGTTCAATCGATGCCCGACAGCGAAATGTCGTGGTAAACCTGTCAGTGGCCGTCCATATCGACAGTAAATACGAAATGGAACCTGTCGAGGCTCCATGCTACGTTCCAATCGCCGATAATGCGCCGCAAGCCATTGTTGTCGGATCAGGACCTGCCGGCCTGTTCGCCGCACTTAAACTAATAGAGCTTGGTGTGCGTCCTATAGTACTCGAAAGGGGTAAAGATGTGGATGAGCGCCGCAAGGATCTTGCCATGATTGCTCGCACAGGACATATCGACCCGGACTCGAACTACGCTTTCGGAGAAGGAGGCGCAGGGGCATACTCAGATGGTAAACTGTACACACGCTCAAAAAAACGAGGAGATGTGACAAGAATACTGGCTATCTTGCATACTCACGGTGCACCACGCGACATTCTGGTGGACGCACATCCCCATATAGGCACCAACCTCCTGCCTGACATAATAAAGAATATCCGACTCACTATTGAACGGTTTGGCGGTCAAGTGCATTTCAATACGCGAGTGGATGGATTGTTGTTTGCCGAAGATAAAACCGAGGTACGAGGCGTAAGAACAGTCGATGGCCGGGAGTTTCACGGACCGGTGATTTTGGCCACGGGACATTCGGCGCGCGACATATATCTGTCATTGCGAGACTCTGATGTTCAGCTGCAACCAAAGGGGATTGCCGTTGGCGTTAGGCTCGAACATCCGGCTCATCTCATCGACTGCTTACAGTATCATTCCTCGCAGGGTCGCGGCAAGTATCTCCCCGCCGCTGAGTATTCAATGCTCACGCGTGTGGATAACAGAGCGGTCTACTCTTTCTGTATGTGTCCTGGAGGGGTCGTTGTGCCTGCATCCACACACGACGGTGAGATAGTGGTCAACGGCATGTCACCGTCAAATCGTGGCACAAGGTGGTCCAATTCGGGCATGG
Organism: Muribaculaceae bacterium; assembly: GCA_022509065.1. Lineage (GTDB taxonomy): Bacteria > Bacteroidota > Bacteroidia > Bacteroidales > Muribaculaceae > CAG-873. The sequence goes on along the minus strand of JAFLTY010000014.1, from coordinate 767 downwards.
TGGTCGAAGTACTTCCCGAAGATATTCCCGGTGACGACGTGTTGCGAGTAATGTACTTTCAAAAACAAATCGAGCAAGCCTTCTATAATGACATCTGCGAGGGACAGAACGCCCCCGCTCAACGCATGACAGACTTTGTAGCAGGAAAGCTAAGCGGCGATCTACCTCTGACATCCTATGCTCCCGGCATCCACCCTGCACGCATTGATAAGCTCCTACCACGCCCAATCGCATACAGGCTGCAGAAAGGTTTTGCGGCTTTCAATGCAAAACAAACGGGATTTCTTACAGAAGAAGCCGTCCTTATCGGCCCTGAAACCCGAACAAGCGCTCCGGTACGTATTCCGCGCGATCCGATGAGAATGCACCATATAGAAATAAAAGGACTTTATCCCGCAGGCGAAGGTGCCGGGTATGCGGGCGGAATAGTTTCAGCGGCTATCGACGGAGAAAATTGCGCTGTGGCTCTGTCTTCACAAATATTTAATTTTCAATGATATATAATAAATTGCAAGCTTCTTACAAAAAAAATTTACTTTTATCAAAACTTTTACGCGACATGTTTTGTTATACTTTCAAACGCTAACAAAAACTCACAACTACAAACAAAATTTACTTTCAATTCTCAACACTGCAGATGAAACAAACCTCACATTATGCCGCTGCAGTAAAAAATTACAAACAAAATCTATTACAAAACTAAAAACACTTAAAGTTATGAAAAAAGTCGTTTTATTGCTCGTCCTCGCATTGGGTAGCTCGATGGC
>JAFLTY010000013.1 GCA_022509065.1 Muribaculaceae bacterium | reverse complement strand
CAACGACCCCGAGATTACAAATCACGTGCTCTGGCCAACTGAGCTAAAGAGGCGTAAGTTTCAATTTTCTATTGCTTCAGACAGCACTTCTGCCGTTTGCGACTGCAAAGTTACGACACTTTTTCATATTGACAAAATATTTCGACATATTTTTCGTATTATTTTTTACGAATCTCATTTAAGCAATTGATATTCTATTAATTATCACAGCTACTACGTTTTTTTGCACCTTGCGCTCTATTTTAGACTCCGTGAAAAGTGAAGCTTTTCAGAAAAACTAAGGTGAATGAGAATCTCGTGGGCGACACATCCGAATATGCCTTGAAATCCCACCGCTAAATAGACCGGGAGAAGAGCTAAAAAAGGTGTTAAACTTTTTAACTTCAAATTTTTTGTCATTATTTATATAATTGGTAATTTTGCCCCGTTATGGCGACACGTTGGTTATACCAACGTTAGCACACGAAAATCATCTCTTTTTAATCCACTCATGAAATTCGACATACAACCCAGGTTATCCCGACTTCGCGCCGCAATGAGCGCCGCTGGAGTCGATGCTGTCATAATACCCCAAACCGACCCTCATCAAAGCGAGTATCTGGCAGACCATTGGCAGGTTCGCCGTTATTTCAGCAATTTCACCGGGTCTGCCGGTGACCTCATAGTAACGTCCGACTGTGCGCTGCTATGGACAGATTCGCGCTACTTCCTGCAAGCTGCCGACCAACTGAAAGGCAGCGAGATAATACTAATGAAGGACGGGCTACCCGATACTCCTTCACAAGCCCAGTGGCTATGCGACAACCTTCGCAAAGGTGCCACCGTTGGGGTTGACACCAAAGTGATAAGCGCGGTTGCCTACGAAGATTTAACGCATCGTCTGGCACGTAAGGACATCCATGTAGTCAATTTTGATGCGGCCGATGTGTGGGAGGAACGCCCTGAACTCCCCGGAGCACCTGTCTTTGTTCATGACATAAAATATGCCGGAGTGGGAGCCAAGGAGAAACTGCAAACAGCCTTAGCTAAAGCATCGGATGATTATGACGCAGACGCCGTGTTTATTTCTGCTCTTGACGAGATAGCATGGCTACTCAACATACGTAGCCGCGACGTCAAATACAACCCGGTGGCTACTGCATTCCTGTTTGTAGACAGAGAAAAATCCACGCTGTTTATCAATCCCGCCAAACTCACCGACCAAACGCGCGACTATCTTGCTCGCGAAGGTGTGGAAACAGCCCCCTACTCCGGCGTGAGCGATTTCATAGCGGCATTGCCCGTTGACAAACGCGTCCTTATAGAGACCGGCCGCAACGCAAGGTATTTCTTTGACGTTCTTGGCAAACGCGCTGTAGCCGGCTCGTCAGTGGTTGCTATAGACAAAGCATGCAAGAACGACATCCAGATAGCAGGCATACACGCCGCCATGGAACGTGACGGTGTAGCACTCGTAAAGTCTTTTATGGAGATAGAACGACGCATGGCAGTCGACGAACCAACAACAGAGCTCGACGTAGCGGACATACTCCATCATTATCGATCAGAGCAGCCTCTTTATTTCGACGAGAGTTTCGGTACGATAGCAGGTTATGGTCCCCACGGTGCCATAGTGCATTACGAGGCTACTGCCGAGACTTCTTCGGTGATAAAAACAGGCAATCTCCTTCTTATTGACAGCGGAGCGCAGTACTTGGACGGCACCACCGACATTACCCGCACCATAAGCATAGGTGCACCCACGGGCGCCCAACGTCGCGATTTCACCCTTGTCATGAAAGGTCATATAGCATTGGCTAAGGCTATCTTCCCTGAAGGAACCACCGGTCACCAACTCGACGCGCTGGCGCGTATGTATCTGTGGAAAAATGGGCTTAATTACCTTCACGGCACCGGACATGGCGTAGGTCATTTTCTGGGCGTCCACGAAGGGCCACAAAGCATACGTCTAAACCATGTACCTACCCCGTTGAAGCCCGGCATGGTGACATCAAACGAACCGGGACTCTACCGTGAAAATATTCATGGTATACGCTGCGAAAACCTCGTACTAACCGTAAACGCCATGACTACAGAGTTCGGCAACTTCCTGCGCTTCGAGACACTAACCTTGTGTCCCTTTGATCTGACACTGTTCGACACTTCTATAATGACAGACGAAGAAATAGACTGGGTTAACAACTATCACACACTGGTTAGATCGCGACTTACCCCGTTGCTCAACAGCGCCGAACGCACATGGCTTGAAAGAAAAACTCAACCTCTTACCAAATAAGTTCCTATGGCACTGATCATACCCCTTAGAGGGTTCACACCCAAAATAGGACACGGATGTTTCCTTGCCCCTAACGCCACTATTATTGGCGACACTACCATAGGCGACGAGTGCTCGATATGGTTTAACGTTGTGGTGCGCGGCGATGTCAACACCATCACGATCGGCAACCGAGTCAACATCCAGGACGGCTCCGTGCTTCACACCTTGTATGGCAAATCGGTAATAGAAATCGGGGACGATGTGTCAGTCGGTCATAACGTCACCATACACGGAGCCAAGATTCACGACTTGGCACTTATCGGCATGGGTGCAGTCGTCATGGACGATGCTGTTGTCGGCGAGGGCGCCATAGTGGCTGCAGGTTCTGTCGTCTTGTCAAAGACTGTGATAGGCCCACACGAACTGTGGGCAGGAGCGCCTGCGCGCTTTGTCAAGAAAGTTGATCCCGCACAAGCCGCCGAAATAAACATAAAGATAGCCCGAAACTATCTGATGTACTCGCGATGGTATGGCGAACCGGATGCCAAGCCTTATGAGGCAGGACCCTTCACGTAAATTTATAGTAAAACCAACATACAATCATTTTTCATTATTAACCAAAATTTCAAACAGATGAAAAAACTTTTACTTTCAATGTTCTGCGCATTTGGCATCATGTCGGCCGGCGCTACTACCGTGACTCAGGAATTCAAAACCGGTTTAGGTTTCCCCGAAGGTACCACGGCAACTGTACCCACGGAAGCAACCACTGCTAAAGCTTCTGACACCGGTATTGAATACACTCTTCTTGGTACAAATGTCAACACTGGCGGTTACCTGATGATATCGGGTAAGACCGTAGCCGGCGCTTACATTTCGTGGTCGCTTGACTTTGATTGCGTTCAACTCGCTTTGACCACAACATCCGGCGGTTCTACAAATGCTAATAACACCGTAAACATCTACGCTAACGACAATGTCATCGTTTCTAATTTTGCTGTAAACACTCAGAGCCAGACATACATTGTAGATATACCCGCCGAATATCAGAAAGCCGGTACAGTCTATAAGGTAGAATCAAACACAACGGGCTATAACACACAGTTCTCTTCGTTTACATACTCTGACGAAAAGATCGAAGCTGAGGAACCCGATGCTCCGGAAGGCACAATCACAGTCGCAGAAGCTCTCGTTTACATTGAAAACGGTTACCGCGGCGAAGCTACCGTTAAGGGTATCATATCGCAGATCGACGAAATCAGCACACAGTACGGTAACGCCACATACGTAATTAAAGATGCCCTCACCGATGAAAACGGTCTGAAAGTTTATCGCGGTTTCTATCTTAACGGCGAAAAATTCACAGCTGAAGACCAGTTAGCAGTTGGTGGCATAGTGACTGTGGAAGGTAAACTTACTCTTTATGGATCAACACCCGAATTTGATTCTGGTAACACCATTCTCAGCTACGAAGCTCCCCAAGGCGGTGGCGACCAGCCCGGTACAGGTGACGACGACCCCGTTACTCCTCCCACTCCCGAAGGCAATCAGGTAACCTTCGACTTTACAAAAGACGCTTATGGACTTCCCAACGATAATGATACCTACACTACAAACGGAACAGTAATAAAGAGCGGCTCTGTAAACATAGAACTCAATGGTGAAGAGGATGACGCATGGCGTATGTGGACTGACGGACTCCGCGCTTATAACAAAAAGTTCCCCTACTTCACAGTTACAGAAGCAAACGGTTATAAAGTAACCGAAGTAAGCCTCACTGTAGTTTCCGGAGCTACCTTTATGGTTGAAGGTTATGAAAATGACGCTAACATAACAACATGGGTAGGAAGTGCTGAGAGCGTTACTTTCACATATACAGCCACATCCAATAAAGCCGTAAAGACAATCACAGTAAAATACGATGACACCACAGCTGTTGACACACTTGGTAACGAAAATGTTAACGCTCCGGTAGAGTACTTCAACCTGCAAGGTGTCCGTGTTGCTAACCCCGAAGCCGGCAACCTCTATATCGTTCGCCAGGGCAACAAAGTCAGCAAAACTCTTGTTCGATAAATTGACATGAGCGACGACCGCCCAGTAAGTCGTCTAACTCTCAATAGAATCTTTGCAGGCAGGAAATCACTTTCCTGCCTGCTCTATTTCCAAACCGACTCTTAGTGCTTTTGATTTATTTAACTTAGGTGGGTATTGTCAATGCCCATGATAATGCGTAAATTTGCATTGTCAAAAAAAAGAATAATACAAAAACTCAAATATTATGGCAAAGACAGAAACATCAAAAAAGGGTACTACAAAAAAAGGACTGTCATCCAACGACAGTCGTGACGTACGCCTTGAAGCCCTCCAGGCCGCTCTGGGTAAAATAGAAAAAGATTATGGCCGCGGAGCTGTCATGAAACTTGGCGACGAGGCTATCGAAAATATTGAAGTCATACCCACTGGCTCTATAGGTCTAAACTATGCTCTTGGAGTTGGAGGTTTTCCCCGGGGGCGAATAAGCGAAATATTCGGACCCGAATCATCAGGTAAAACAACCGTGGCGCTGCACGCCATAGCCGAAGCACAGCGCAAAGGCGGCATTGCTGCTTTGATAGACGCTGAACACGCTTTCGACCGTTTTTATGCCCAGAATCTGGGAGTCGACACCAACAACTTGCTTATCTCACAACCAGACAACGGCGAACAGGCGCTTGAGATAGCCGAACAACTGATACGTTCAAGCGCCATCGACATCATTGTCATCGACTCGGTAGCAGCGCTCACACCAAAAACCGAAATCGAAGGAGAAATGGGTGACCGCAACATGGGTCTGCAGGCGCGTCTGATGAGCCAGGCCATGCGCAAACTCACAGGAGCCATCTCGCGCACAAACACTGTGTGTATTTTCATCAACCAATTACGCGAAAAAATCGGTTCGATGTTCGGACCTGCCGAGACTACGACAGGTGGTAACGCTCTTAAATTCTACGCCTCGGTACGCATAGACATCCGGCCTCGCAGTTCTATCAAAAAAGATGACGAAGTACTCGGCAAACGCGCTGCCGTCAAGGTGGTGAAGAACAAAGTGGCGCCTCCCTTCAGACGCGCTGAATTCGACATTATGTTCGGTACAGGGATATCTCGCTCCGGCGAAATTATCGACTTGGGTGTTGAATATGGTATAATCAAAAAGTCAGGCTCTTGGTTTAGTTATAACGACGCCAAGCTGGCACAAGGTCGCGACGCCGCAAAAACCATCATAGAGGATAACCCCGAGTTGGCAGAGGAGCTCAGCGAGAAAATTTTCGCAGCCATGAAGGCTCAGAATCATCAGCCGGAAACATCCGCAGCCAAAGCAACTCGCGAACGCCTCGAAGGTCAGACGAACAACGCAGCAGACAAAACCACTGCAAAAGTTAAACCGGGCGTAGAGCAAATAGCTGAAGATGATTTCTTTGACGACACTCTCGACGATGAGTTCTCGATAGAAGAAGACCTTTAAAAAACCTCCATGCCACAGACACACGATAGCCGGATTATGCCCGGCCGAGTGTTGTGGCATTAAGTTCAAAGTATCTACACATGAAGCAATATCTTAATCTGCTCCAACATATACTTGACAACGGAGTCGACCGCGCAGACCGTACAGGGACGGGCACGCGGTCCGTCTTCGGCTATCAGATGCGCTTCAACCTTGACGATGGATTTCCGTTGGTGACAACAAAAAAAATACACCTTAAGTCTGTTATCCACGAACTACTGTGGTTCATAAAAGGTGACACCAACGTGCGTTATCTTCAGGAAAACGGAGTCAGGATATGGAATGAGTGGGCAGACCCTGATACAGGAAACCTCGGCCATATTTACGGATATCAATGGCGAAGTTGGCCGGCATACGACGGCACTTCTATCGACCAGCTGGCCGAAGCCATAAATACGATACGCACCAATCCCGACTCGCGCCGTATTATTGTCAGCGCGTGGAATGTGGCCGACCTCAACAATATGAACCTGCCTCCGTGCCACGCCTTCTTCCAGTTTTATGTAGCCGATGGAAGGCTGTCGCTGCAACTTTACCAACGTAGCGCGGACACATTTCTTGGAGTACCGTTCAACATAGCGTCTTACGCTCTTTTATTAATGATGGTGGCTCAGGTCACCGGTCTGAAAGCCGGAGATTTTGTATACACATTGGGTGACACGCATATCTACCACAACCACTTCGAGCAGGTGCGCACACAGTTGGAACGCGAACCACGATCATTACCCAAGATGATTCTGAACCCGGATATCAAGGATATAAACGATTTCCGGTACGAGGACTTCACTCTGACAGGTTATGACCCTCACCCACACATCAAAGGCCAGGTATCTGTATGAAAAAAGTGACCAATCTCAGCATTATAGTTGCCGTTACGACCAATAACGCCATTGGACGTAACGGGCAATTACTTTTCCGCCTAAGTGATGACATGAAGTTTTTTCGTAAAACGACGATGGATCATCCGGTCATTATGGGACGTAAAACCTGGGAGTCGTTACCCGCAGGTGCACTTCCCGGGCGCCGCAATATAGTCGTTAGCCGCAACCCCTCATTCATCGCCGACAACGCAGAAGTTGTCGACTCGATTGACAAAGCATTGGAACTGGTAAGAGACTGCGAAGAGGCTTTCATCATAGGTGGCGCGCAGATATATGCCGGAGTGCTCCCCCTGGCCTCAAAACTCTATCTTACGCTTATCGACAGTAATGTCACCGACGCCGATGCCTTCTTTCCGACTCTTGATCCAACCGAATGGCGCGAGGAAACTCCCACGTCACCGACCCTTACCGATCCAAAAACCGGAGTCAATTTCCGTTTTGTTTGTTTGTCCCGCAAATAATCACTAATTTTGCACACCTTCGTTCATCAGTCTTTGTGAAGGATAAATAAGCAAAGCCTCTGTAGTTCAACGGATAGAATGGAAGTTTCCTAAACTTTAGATAGGGGTTCGATTCCCCTCGGAGGTACCATAAAACATCAAGACCCCGGCCAGAAATTTAAGCGCGGGGTCTTAGTGCGTTTGTTTATCTCCTGAAAAGGATGGAAACACACTAATTACATAATTATAGAAAGGAATATCCCGATTGGCACAGCCCTTGCTCATATTGTTGATAATAGTTGGCTATTTCCTGTTGATGGCGGGTGTCTCTCATATCGTGTCACGAAAAGCCGACAATTCAACGTTTTTTTCCGGAAATCGCAAAATGCCATGGCCGTTAGTTGCCATGGCAATGATTTGCGCGCCTATATCGGGGGTGACATTTATTTCGGTACCCGGTATGGTGGTTACTAAGGGCTACGGTTACCTACAGATGTGTCTGGGGTTCATAGTAGGCTATATGGTAATAGCCACTGTGCTTCTTCCTGTTTTTTACCGTAACAATGTGGTGTCGGTATACAGTTATCTGGGAAAGCGATTTGGCGAAGGGGCGCACCGTACTGGAGCCTGGATGTTTCTTATTTCCAAAGTTCTGGGTACCGCGGTTCGGTTATTTATTATATGCGCCGTCCTTCAGGTTTTGGTTTTCGAGCCTGTAGGCATCTCCTTTCCTGTAACGGTAATCCTAACCTTGACTCTGGTGTGGTTCTACACAGTAAAGGGAGGTGTAAAAACTGTCATCTGGACTGACATGCTTAAATGCGTTTGCCTTATTGGCACGGTGGTCTTCTGTATAATCTGCCTGATAAAAAACCTCGGGCTGAACATGTCTGATATTGCCGGACTATTTGGCGAACATCACACAGCACATATTTTTAACTTCAATCAGCCTCGCGAAGAATCATATTTTTGGAAGCAATTTATTGCCGGTGTTTTTATGGTTGTAGCAATGACCGGCCTTGATCAAGACATGATGCAGCACGCTCTTTCATGCCGGGATGCCCGCAGTTCGGCAAAAAACATGATTACAAGCAGTGTGATGCAATTTGTCGTCATCGCGTTGTTTCTGTTCTTAGGAACTCTCTTGGTCGTATATTCCGAAAATGTAGGTCTGCAATTGCCCGAAAAAAGCGACAGCCTTTTTGCCACTGTGGCATTTCACGACGATTTACCATTAGCTTTCGGGATTCTTTTTGTTTTAGGAATGGTTGCCGCCACATATTCCTCGGCCGGGTCAGCCTTGACCTCTCTCACCACGTCTTATACATTGGATATATGCCATGCAGATCGCAGGTTTGAAGGCTCCCGGTTGGCAACACAACGTAAAATAATTCACGCCGTGATTGCCGCTATCATGGCTCTTATTATTGTTGTTTTCTATTATGTCAGCCATCAGGACGCTATCAGTGCAGTGTTTACATTGGCGTCATATACATATGGACCCATATTGGGTTTGTTTGCCTTTGGGTTGTTCACCAAACGTAAAGTAAACTCGCATCTAATCCCGATATTATGTTTGGTAGCACCGATACTTTGTCTGTTTATGTCGTGGGGTTACAAGCATTTCTTTGATTATGACATTGGATTCGAGCTATTGATTATCAATGCCGCCTTTACTATCATCGGGCTCTACATCGTGTCGGTTTTCACACCCCAGGAAATATGTGATACCACGACAAGTCAGTTGCCGAAGCGTCTCTAATCCTTCAGAAACAAAAGCGCCACATGAAAAAAGTATGGCTCATATCATTTTTGCTCTCGCTACATGCTATGTACGCACAGAATCTTCAGACAGGAGATTTGCTTTTTGTCGTATCGGGGACATCCCCCTATTCCGACGCGATATCTCAAAGCACCGCATTCGCTGAGGACTCTCTCGCATTTGACCACGTGGCTATGTTGTGGATTACCGCCGACAGCGTTTTCAACGTCATCGAAGCAGTTCCGCAGAACGTCGTGCATATCACTACGTTAGACAGTTTTCTTGTGAGTGCCACACACCTCAAGGGTCGTCCCGGAGTGGTGGTGAAACGTCTTACCGGCAATTTTTCTCCCGATGACGCCGTACTGAACGCCCTTCGCTATCTCGGACAATCCTACGACTGGTATTTCGAGCCTGACAATGGGCGCATGTATTGTTCCGAACTTATTTATGAGTCATACTTAAATAATGAGGGCGACCATATTTTCAACACTGTGCCAATGAATTTCAAATCTTCCGACGGGACAATAGCCGATTTCTGGATTAAACTTTTTGAAGACGCCGGAAAACCCGTTCCTCAAGGAGAACGGGGGACAAACCCCCAGGACATGAGCCGCGACAAACAATTAATTGAAGTCTATCGCTATTTTTAGTAACGAATATTTACAAGTCTTCCAAATTAATATAGCCGATTTGACTATAAGAGCCGGTTCGACTATAAATGTTGTTACGGTTTGATATACTGAGGCAAAGGCCAGGGGTATCTTATCATATCGCCATGTCGGGTATTGGCGATGGGTTTTGCAGGCACACCGCCCACTGTAACATCAGCCGGTATGTCCTTGACGACAACCGCACCTGCACCAATACATGCTCCACTGCCTATCTGCACATCGCCCACGATACAAACAGAAGGACCTATGTAAACGTTATTGCCTATAAGCGCCGCATTGCCTTGGGACGCTCCGACGGTGGTGAACTGCCCGAAATCAACATTATTTCCAATGACCGCAGTAGGATTAATAATCAATCCTTGACAATGCTGTATATACATACCATAGCCTATAAAGGTCTTGGGAGGAATAAACAAGCCATAACGACGTTTGTATCTGCCGCACATCATTTTGGCTAATGGGTAAAGCCAACCTTTTCGGTGTTGAGCTAATCTGAACCAAAAAGAAAACCCGATACTTATACGGCTGAACCCACTCAGCCATATTCGGAAAAGGCTGTCATGACGTCCGTTGTGTCTATATGAATCCGATTTTATCAATTCGACACAGTCTGCGTATCCCGTCGGTTCAGGAATCAATATTTTTTCATCACTGAGTAAATATTCCTTGTACTTCATGTTATGAAAGAGGTGCGGACGTCACCATCCGCACCGTTTCGTTTTTTCGATGTATTCAGATAATAATGTAGCGCTTTTATCAGAAGGGGAAATTAATACCCAAGTTAACATTCATGTTTGAATTGAGGGGCACACCCTGTTTGGCAAGCTTGCAATGAGTATTGTCCATACCGAGGAATAGATTGAAGCCGGTGGTTGAGAAGTTAACCAGCCAGCCGAATGCCACCCCATAGGTACCTACACCGAAATTGACACCTGCCGACAAACATTTAACGGGACGTACATTTGCCGAAATACGTGCTTCGGTCCAAGTGTATTTGCCGTTGATACGGGTCGAACTCAGAGCGCCGAAAGTCAGTTTGCGATACAACGGGAAAGCATACTCTACGCCGACGTTTACCGTGGTTGCCAGCGAACGTGATCGACTACCGATGTTGCCGCGGTCTTCAAGTTGGTAGAGCTTGTCGAAATCACCGATAAAGTCATCCCAGCTGCTATCAAAATCCGAAGGATAGAAAATATGTTCGTCGGTGTTGAAAGTCTGAGGTCCATTTGTTGTGGCATATTTAGTGTCAGAGAACGAAATGAACCCAAGGTCGAGAGCGGCTAAAGAGAAGGTGAAATCATTCCATTTATAAGTGGCTCCCAGGTCAAAACCTACACCGAAACCATTAGGACCTATGCTTCCGTTTCCGTCCATGTCGCCACCCGACACATAGTACCGGTCTGTCTTATCGTTATACTTCTGTTTGAACTGAAATTTGCCAAGGTTTACATACACGTCCGCATCAGATGTAACAGTCCATTCGTCGGTGCCTAAAGTAAGATCAGCTTTATTGAAGCGGGCGTCCACACTTGCCATACCGACAAGGAATTTAACAGCTGCGCCCACTCGCAGTCCGGGTACAGCCTTGATGTCGTGCGAATGGTTCAAGGCTATTTCGGCATAACCCATCGCATTGGCGTTGATATTACTCAAATCGTAGGTCTTGTTGGATATACCTTCCTTTACCAGTCGGAAAAGCGAACCGGGAGTCGACACACCTACATCAGCGCGTGCCCCGATACTAATTGTATTGTAACCGCCGAGAGCTTTGAAACCGGCTGTAAGTATAGTTTCGCGTATATTGAAACCAAGGGTGTTCTTGTCGCCGATATTTTTTAGTACTTCTGCGGTGGGAATATTAGGATTGGAGAATAATACCGTTTTACCATTATGCACATAAAGGACATCGGTTAGGTTAAGTGTACCGTTGGTACCCATATTAAAGTTACCTAAGGCCGGGAGCGAAACAAAGCTCTTGTCATTTTCGTAGGCGGGGTTCAATTGGAAACGATATGTGTAGTTATCTACAAAATAGCCCGAATTGGTATTTTGTGCCGTTGCGGCAAGTGTTGTGGCCATGATGCCACAGAAAGCGATAGCGCGAGTTATTTTTTTCATAATGGCATTCATGTTTTAGAGTTCTTTTGTATAATATCCATTAACCTTTGCTCGAATATTTTTGAGCGAAATTGACTGTTTGGCTGACAGCGGTTTGCTGTCTGCAGCAACTACTGTAGCGACAAATTCGACGCCGTCGAGATTCTTGATTTGTCCCGAAAGTGTGAAAATCAATTCGCTGTCCTGTTTGCCCGAAGCCAACTCGTTGGATGTTACTGTCACTCCCTGAATGCGTTCGCCGTTCACATCAAGAGGATAAACTGTCAGTTGTGCGCTCAGCGGAGTATTGTTGGTGGCAAGTGCCGTAAGAGTCAACGTTTCGATAGTGAGATCCTCAACGTCCTCGTTCCATCCTGTTTTGGTATCGGTGTAAACAATCTTCGACCCAACACCGAGAGCAAGCGGTGCGAATAGCTGATAACTGCCGGCAACGCCTTCTATATTACGTCCCAGTTCAAAACCTTTGACCTGCTGCTGAGGTATTTTGGGGTCATCGATGTGTATGCCTATAGCATTAGGAATACCGGCTCCAGACAGAACATCGCGTAAACTGGTGTATGCAAACCAAGTATGATTAGCAAATTTTTCAGGGACATAAGTTGGCTGTTCGGGAGACAGTATGGTGTTATACCACCCGTCAGACGAACCATACCCTACGGTGAACATCGAACTCGAATAAGAGGCGTCGTCCTCGCCATTGCGCTGAGCTGTAAGTGTCAGTCCGGCGGTAAATTCGAGATTGTCAGATGCCAGCGGGTTGTTTGTCTGCAAACAAATCATCGGGTTGGCGAGAGTAAGGTTGGTTTCGTCACCTTTCAAAAAATCGGGCAGGCTTGCCAGACTTACCGATTCGACATCCATACCGTTGATCTCATATTTGATGGTTCCGTCGAAAGCCACTACCGAGAAATCGCTCAGTTTGAAATCGACTGACAGTGTGACTTGATTACCTGCAGAGTTTGTCACTGTGATTGAGCCGTCGACAATACCGAATGATGATGACAAACTGAGTGTCGGGTTATTGTAGGTAAAATCGTTCACTGTCAAATCGAGGGCATTAGTTGATAACGTTGCTGTGGCAACACCGTTGACTATGGTAAGACTAGAGATCGACCAAATCCCACTTTCAGAATCATACGAGCCTACCGAGGCATTCCCTCCAAGACCCTTGGGAAGCTGAATTTTCATATTGTGATACTCACCTTCTGTCAGACCTAATGTATTCAGTGTGATGGTGAAATCCAAACCTGAAAGATACATCTTGTCCAAAGCTACCAACGAGTTGTCGACGGTATTACATGTCAGCGTGAAATCATTGCCCAGCTGAGGAATGGGGAAAGTCCCGTTGATGGCTACAAGAGTGGCCGACTTCGAGGACAATGAGGGTGCTTTGAAAGCGGGCGATGCGATGAATATGGGATCTGAGCTGAAATCTCCTTCACGGTCGATATAATACCATTCACCGTCAGGCGAACCCGGAACAAACGTGCCTACTTTGATATCCGAATCATCATCCAATTTGATAACATCAGAAAGCAGAACCTCGCCGATATTTACCGGAATCACCAGGTCATTGACGGCGATTCTTGTAGTTGTGTCAATGTCGCTCAAGTCGTATTTGTCGTCAAAACACGACACTGTCAGTAGACCCAGAGCTGTTGTACAGACAAGTAGTTTTAATTTCATAAAGTAATTTAATTTGGTTGAAATTTTTTGCAATAATTTTTTTGCAAAATTAAGATTTTAAAACGGATTATTGAAGTTTGACAAAACAGCTATTATTTAAATTAACAGTATTTAACACGAATTTTTGACTTCATAAAAACTTTACAAATGTTAAAATTCATCAAAATAAGATAGATTTTTTTGTGCTTAAAATGAAAAAATCGTAATTTTGATAACTTTATAGACTTATTTCGCCATGAAATCAACTTTAAGTTAGCATATTTCGCGACGTCTACTCTTTTATAAATCATTAATATTAAATCTTTTACCTAATTAACCTCAAAACCAATCAACGTATGAAAAAGTTTTTCATTTCGGCTGTGGCGGTATTGGCAGTGTTATCACTCAATGCCAAGGTGTTTACTGTAGGTGACATCCACCAGGTAAACCATGGCAACGGTAGCATTGACAAACCGGTTATTTCGGCCGACGGAAGTTTTGTAGTTGCTCAGGGAACGAGCGGACTGCAAAAAATCGACTTGACGACAGGCAAGGTTGAACAGCTTGTAAAAGGTCACGACCTTTACAACATCACCATCAGCGCCGACGGCAAGACAGTCGCTTACACTCGCCCCAGCTACGGCAAAGATCATCTGCGCTACACAGCACTCGAGGCAGTGAATGTCGACACAAAGAAAAGCGAAGTTGTCGTTAAGGCAAGCCGCAACCTGGCATCCGGAACAGCCGTGACCAACCAGGGAGTAAAAGCCCTCAATAACGGCAAAATTGCTAAAAAGACCATCAACAAACAAGCTGTAGCACAGGAAGAGCGTCCCGTTATAGCTATTAACATGGGACATCTTATGGTCAACGGCAAAGCTATCGACCCCCAGGGTAAAGGCAGCTATCTGTGGCCCAGCCTCAGCCCCGACGGAACAAAGGTCGTTTACTGGTATGTTGGCAAAGGTTGTTTCGTAAGCAACCTTGACGGCAGCAACGTTCAACCCGTCGGCAATCTTCAGGCAGCTGTATGGGCAGGCAACGACGCTCTCGTAGGCATGCAGACAAAAGACAACGGCGAATATGTAACCGAAGGTCGCATCGTGGCTCATAGCCTTGTTAACGGCGAAAACCAGGTGCTCACTTCAGACAATATGATTGCCGTTTATCCCAGCGCAACAGCAAGCCGCATCGCTTTCGTTGACGAAGCCGGCAGCCTTTATTTCATGGATATTAACAAATAATATTAGACCGTAAACTGTTATGAAAAAGATAATACTTCTATCAGCTATGGCGGTCGCTGCAGCAATGACCGTCAACGCAAAGACCGCTGACGAACTGCGTATTTACATCAATCCCGGACACGGTGGCTGGACTCCCAACGACCGTCCCTGTAACCTTGTTAACCACCCCGGCCCGTATAGCCGTACAAACACCGATACTTGTTCGTTCTTCGAATCGAACACCGACCTCGAAAAAGGTTTCGCCGTTCTCGAACGCCTTATCCAGTACGGTGTGCCTTTCGACCGCACTAAAAATCAGGACAATCCCGATCCCGCAAACGTTGGCGCAGCCCGCGACCTCGAGCAGAACATCGTTATGTCGCGCGTTAAGAACGGCCCGTATCACGATGACAACGGTACCGAAAACCAGCTCGGCAGCTCTACTCCCGAAGATATTTACGCCTTCAACCGCAACCTTTCCGAAATTTGTGAAGAGGTTCAGGCCAACAACTTCGATATGTTCATCTCCATCCACTCGAATGCTAATCAAGATGGCGACGGTGTGAACTATCCCCTTTATCTCTATCGCGGTTACGATACTCCTAAGGAAGAAACCGGCGTGACTCTCGACCATCAGACCTTAAGCCGTGCAATGGCCGATGCTTGCTGGGGCTATGGTATAGCTAACCCCCATGCATATTGGTCAAGCTATAAGACCTCAAAGAACCTTCGTGGTGACATCAACTTCTACAATGACAGTTCAACCAGCACACGTAGCGATGGCACACCCTGCAAAGGTTACCTTGGCGTACTTAAACACACTGCCCCCGGTTTCCTCGTAGAAGGTTACTTCCACACATATCAGCCCGCACGTCACCGTGCAATGAACTGGGACGTATGCCGTGTTGAAGGTAACGCTTACGCCCGCGGTATCGCCGACTATTTCGGTCTTACCAAGGAAAGCACCGGTACAATCTACGGTATCGTTCGCGACCTGCACGAAAAATTCACAGACCAATGGTACAAACCCGCTCCCACTTCGGACGACATCTACAAGCCCATCAACGGTGCCACAGTCACTCTGAAGAAAGGTAACGACGTTGTCGCCACCTATACAACCGACGAAAACTATAACGGCGCTTTCGTATTTGACGGCGTTGAACCCGGCGAATACACCATCGTTGTTACACATCCCGACTATAAGGAGCTGGACAATATTCAGACAGTGACTGTAAAAGCTGCTGCTGACACATATCCCAAATTCGCTCTCGAAGCAGTAGGTTACGAACCTCCGAAAGAAATTTTCGAAACCTATCCTGACCCCGCCGCCACAATCTCCGGTATGGCTCCCGCCAGCGAATATACTTTCGCAACCGATTACGAAGTTGAAATTCCGGCTCTCGAAGGCAAGATTGTTCGCCGTACCGTTATCCGCAAGGGTCTCATGTACATTCTCGCTATCGACCGTCTGCCCGAACTGGCTCAGGTTCCCGAACACAAACCCGTACCCACAGTATTGGTTTACGACCTTGCTAACAAGGCTGTTGTTGCCGAAGTATCGACCGAAGGCACATACGGTACAATTCAGGACGTAGCCGATATCCAGGTTACCGACGACGGTTATCTGCTCGCTACATGTCAAACCAAGAACCAGTACGACAATAGCTATCTTGAGGATCTTCCTGACGGAACAAAAGAACCTCGCGGAACCCTCTATGTTTACAAATGGGGCAACGATGAAAACGGTCTTCCCACAGGAAAACCCGAACAATGGTTGAGCCACAATGGAACAGGTCGTTGGTATCGTTCGTATGTAGGTGGTACATTCGCATATACCGGTACTTCTGTAGATGGTCTGCTCCTTGTTTCGCAACCCACCATCACAGCTCCCTACTACACTCTCCGTACTACCTCTATCGTAGTTGCAAACGGTGTACAGGCAAGTGCAGGCGACTATACAACGCCCAATAATATCTGCGAAATTGCCGGTGGTACTAATCCCGGTTTTGGCGAAGGTTACCGTATGGTCGTTTCGCCCTTCAATACAAACAATGTCATGTTCGTTGGTCCCGACTATCAGGCAGAATTCCCCATGGCTGTAAGCGACGGTCTGGCTCCCAACTGCCTCGGTAACGAAGTTATGGCTTTGACACCCGGCGCAGTTTCAGCCTTTAAGTTTGCCGGAGCAAGCTATCTCGTTGTTCCCGATGTTGAAGAAGGTCAGCTGACAGGCGTGAAACTTATTGACCTTAGCGAAAATATTAACAAAGCCAAAGTGGTTTCGACAAGCAACACTTCTATCGAAGGTACTGAGTTTGCAAGCATCGCCACTGCCGGTGAAACAGGCACAAGCTATGACAAAGTAAACGAAGTTTACACCGATGCTTGGCTTAACCTATACGTTCTTTGTGACAACAAACTCACCAAGTTCACCACACACAACGTAGCACAGCCCGTTTACAAAGCCGGTATGGTTTACAACGTTGAAACACGCCTCAGCGAAGGCGGCGACTTGGTATTCAACTACGAAGTTACAGCTGACGGTCAGGAAGCAGAACTGGTTCTCACTCCCGCCGAAGGCGAAGCTCTTACCTACGCTCTCGAAGCAACCACCGGCGAACACACATTCACTGTTCCCGCTACCGACATCGAAGCCGATGCAACATACGACTTCGCTATCAACTTCACAACCAAGGGAAGTCCCGCGGCAGGTGAAATCTTTAGCGAAAACAACGGTCTTACAGGTCGTGGCGGTGTTGTAACCATCACCGATCCCAAACAGGCATCTTACGGCTTCACAGTAGTTCTCAACAGTTTCAACAATGGTGTTGACATCTACAACCCCGCAGGTGTAAAAGTTGGTGACAAAGTATGGAAACAGCACGAACTCTGGCAGGTTAACACAACCAACCAGTCCAACCCGTTCCGCGGTCACGAACGTAACGGTAAGGTTATCGCTGCTGCTTGGGGTGACGCCGCTTGCGGTCTCGTAGTAGTTGACCCGTTGCAGAAAGAAGAGCCCTATAGCCTCTATGCAGGTGAAATCACAGCGAGTGGCGCTTACATGTACAATGGTGTAAATGTAGGCGGTGGCGTATCGGGCGTTTGCGTAGTTGGCGAAGGTGAAAACCAGAAAGTCTTCACATTCTCGGAAGACCACGCAGGCACAACAAATACTATCGTACGCTATGACCTTGGCAACGAAGAACTGATTACCGAAGCTCCCGTAGAACTAGGCTACGCAAGCTTGCTTGCTAACACCAACGTCGACCTGCTCGGCTATGGCGAGGGTTTCTGGGCAGCACAGGTTCGTGGAGCCGGCAACAACATTGATGCCAATCCTTCGTTCACATACTTCGAAATGGATGCGGAAGGCAATGTTACACCGGTAATGAAAAGCTCTAACGTTGACGGTATCGACAATAACGTTGGTGCTATAGCCATCACGACCGACGGTAAGACCCTTGCTTGTCCCCTTGCAGGCAGCATCGCCGTTTTGGATGTAGAATGGGACGGCAACACTCCCAAAGCTACTTTGGCTTACTCCATCCCGACAGCTACCGAAAGCTGGGCACACGCTCGTTTCGACGCAGCCGGCAACCTCCACATCTACAGCCGCTCTAACGGTGGTTACCATGTATACGGCCTCCGCGACGCAGGTCACGTCGTTTCGTTCACCGGTTCTGTCAACACTTCTGAAACCGGCGTTAACGGCATCGTAACCGATGTTACAGAAGGTACTCCCGTATTCTACAACCTCAACGGTGTACTGGTTTCGGGCGAAAACATGGTTCCCGGCGTTTACGTGAAAGTTGTTAACGGCAAAGCTACCAAAGTTGTCGTTAAATAAGTTCTGACAAACAGGTTCCGGGTTCGAGCTTAAAACACAAACGAGAACCCTAAGCCTAATCATACTACAAAAAGAGGCGCATCGGACGGTGCGTCTCTTTTTATGTCACGAGGGGTGACTCGCAAAAATGAGCCACCCCTCATAAATCTATTTTATAACAACAAAGCTTATTCCATGAACATTTTTACGCGGTTCCAGCGTCCGTCCAGTGCATCCGGTACAAAATCAACGCTTTCGTCCTGTTTCATATCGGCGAAACGCGACTGACTCCAAATGAACGGTGTCTGACGGATATGTGCCGTACCGAATTTCATCCAGAAACTTGTCTTTTCGCCGTTGATCGAAGGTTTACGGCTCAGATTAGACAATACCTCTTTAATAAGGTCGCGTGAGAAAGCCTTTGCGTCGATTGACCCATCGGGACGGCAACGCGGCATTTCGGTTGTACCGTAGTTAAGATCCCAGCGACCGTAGATTGACAGAGGTTCGCGGTCTTCGGTGTAAGTGATAAGATCTTTTGCCGATTCGATATCGGTGACTGTGTCAATACGTTCCCAAAGCTGGTTACGACGCATCGGTCGAAGGTTCATGCTTTCGAGTTCGTAACCTACCCACCAATATATAGGCTGGTTAACACCGAAAATGTGTGTAGGCGAAATCAAGTGGTGGTCATAGTCCAAACGTGTGGGTTCATAACCTGTGGAATCTTTGAGGGTGAGAGTCTTGCTGTCTGACTTGAAGAGCACGAAACGGTTGTAACTCATCTCTACAAGACCTATCTCACCGGTATTGGCGTCAACAAGATGATAACCGTTCAGGTAAGAGCCTGTATTGTCCATGCTGATGATTTCGTAGAACTCATCTATAGTGTGTGCGAATTGTTCGGCAGCTGCCGAGCGATATGTCAGCCAGATACCATCGATTTTTGTCTTGTCGTAAAGGTCAACGTGCGTGGTTTCGTTGAAACCGATACCGTTGCCATTGAATCCAAAGTCGGTATTCGAGCCGAACTGACCCTGGCAATTGGCGTTTTGGGTAACAAAATCATCACCGATGCAATAGGTAACGGCGCAAGACTGAGCCCAGAAGCAACACCACGAGTTGTGTGTCCAGAAGACGTTTCCGTCAGGCATTATCTTTGTAAATGCGGTACAGTGGTCGGGTTTGTCTTTAGACGTTATTTTGTGAGCAGTTCCATAACCCATCACGAGACCGATTTGGTCGCCTACGCAGTCAAACAAATCATACTGCGAGTTGATGAATATTACATCGAGCAATGTCAAGGGGGCATCGCCATAGGCAAGTACCCTTTGATTTTCGGGATAAGCGTTAAGATCGAGGTCGTTGATAGTAACGTTCTTTTTGGCCTCGTTACCGGCTGCTCCGTCATAGATGCCAAGTTGACGGAACATCAGACGGATAATCATCTGCACTTTCGTATCGTCGGTGCGACCTGCCACATAGTTATATGTGTAGTTGTAGTTCTGGATGACGGCTGCTCCGCAGGCTTGGAGATATTCCGGCTTGACTTCGATAGACAAGGCGTCCTGAGGTGTCGAGCCAATAAGGAAGTTACTCCAAGAGTTGTTACGTGTGGCGCGGATAACATCCCCTGTCTGAACCTTACCCTGGACATAGCCGGCGTTGTATTCGTTCTGGTAAATGCTTACGTTGGGGTTCTGGGCATAGATTGCGTAGTTCCAGTTGTTGTCAACGCACTGTGCGAAGCCGGTAGTGTATTCATCAAGGGTATATTGGGTGGCTTCGGTGTTTTTAAATTTTGGCGTATACATAGTATTGTGACTTTCTAAAATGTTTAATGATAAATGTTTAATGTGATATTACGCGACCATGAGTTATTTCATAAACATTTTAACTCTGTTCCAACGGCCGTCTATTGCATCGGGTATTCCGTCGACTTCTTCGGGCTGTTTGAACTGGGCGAATTTCGAATTGCTCCATACGAAGGGTGCTCCGTCAATATATGGCGAACCGAATTTCATCCAGAAGCTGGTCTTTGTGCCGTTAATGTCAGGTTGCATTGACAGCGAACCGAGAACCTCGCGAATTTCGGCTGTTCCGAAAGTCTTGGCATCAATGGCGCCATGAGGTTGATAGCGGAGGAATTCCGATGTGCCGTAATTAAGATCCCAACGGCCGGCTATCGATATAGGTTCGAGCGATTCGTTATAGGTCACCAAAGCTTTGGCACTTTCTATACCATCAACATTGGCTATGTTACGGTACAGCTGGTAACGACGTTTGGGCGCTCCGTCAATAAACATAAGGTCACGGCCAATACGTTTGTATACAGGTACGTTACATCCAAGAACATGGGTTGGCGATACCATGTGGTTGTCCCAGTCGAGGAAAGTAGGTTTGTAACCTGTCGAGTCGGACACGTCTACTGTCTGGCCATCGCAGCGCAACAGGGCGAAACGGGCATAACTCATATCAATGACTCCGAAAGTGTTGCGATATGCGTCAACAACCATGTATGTGTTAAGATAGGTACTGGTGTTGTCTATCTTCAAGTAGTCATAGAACTCTTCAATCGATTTCGAGAACATTTCGGCAGCTGCGGCACGCCATGTCATCCATATACCCTCGATTTTGGGTTCAATGTAAAAATATGTTTCTGTCGTTTCGTTGAAACCGATACCGTGTCCATTAAATCCAAAGTCGGTGTTCGATCCGAACTGACCGGGACAGAAGCTGTTCTGTGTGAGGAAGTCTTCACCGATGACATATGTCATGGCACAAGTCATAGCCATCAGACAGCACCACGAGGTGTGAGTCCAAACTATCTCGCCGTTATCGAGCATCTTTACAAAGCCCGAGCAGTGACCCAGGTGAATCTTCAGCTCGTGACAATCATCATGACGCACTTTTGAGGCTATTTCGGGATGATCATTCTTCAAACGTTCTTCGAAAGCAGCCGCTATCTCTTTTGACAAGGCGTCCCAAATATCCATCTGCGCGTTGATGAAATAAACATCAATAAAGGTAAGAGGCTGGTCGCCGTCATGGAGTTCACTGTCGGTTGCATCCATATTTGACAATTTAAGGTCTTCGAAAGTGACGTTTTTCTTAGCCTCCTTGTCAGCGGCGCCATCATATATGCCAAGCATACGGAACATCAGGCGAATAATGTTCTGCGTCTTTACATCCGACGCGTTCTTCTCGGCCCATGCTGTCAGATAATTATAGTTTTCTACCAGCGCTTTGTTAGCCAGTTCGGGGAGACCTGCAGGAGGGGTTACAGAATCGGGTACAGGACCTTCGTCAAGGACATACCAGCGCCATGTGCTGTTACGAGTGGCCTTGATTACTTTATTTGTCTGGACTTTACCTTGAACATAACCTGCGTTATATTCATTTTGGTAAATACTTACCGAGGGATCCTGTGCATAAACGGCATAGTTCCAGTTGTTGTCGACGCACTGTGCGAAGGCGCGGGTGTACTCGTTAAGTACGTATTCTCGCGGTTCTGTGTTTTTCAAGTTCGGCGTGTACATTGTGTAATAAACTTTTAGTAGTTAGATAATTAATAAAGAGAGAAATATATTTATTGTTTCGAAGCTGTTGTTGAGGCTTGTGCTGTTGTTGCAGGGGTTGTCGATGAGACGGCTTCGGATGCGGCTGCTGCATGACCGGCGGGGTTGAGAGCCGGTTTGGTGACATCCATAAGGGTGGCTTTGGTTTTCTCGACTTCTTCATGGTCTTTGACACCAACAATGATTTTGCGGATGATAACTATGACGAGACCTACAATCGAAAGGGCTGTGCAGAGCCAGAAAGCCAAATTGGGGTCGGTGGTTGTCGAACGATGGAATATCTTGGCAATGACATCGATTACAGGAGCTGCAACAACGTTGCCTATTGAATCCATAGATGCGAACCATGCCAATGTAAGAGTAAGGGCGATACGGCTCGAGGCCATGGACAAACGGTCGTAGTAGTAAGGCTGAGCTATACCATAGAAGAATGTGGCGATAAGTATGCCTACTCCGACAAGGACTACTTCGCTGGTGATGGACATAAGGAAGAATCCCCCTGCAATGGCAATCATACACCAAATGGCAACACCTTTTTTGAGAATTCTCAAAACGTAGTTGAGAAGATAACCGGAAAGCATGATACCAAAGAAAAGTATCGAGGTGAGGTCGCCGGCTGTTGAAGAATCAGTGTAACGGAAAGGCAGATAAAGGCTGATGGCAGCTATCACGAAAGTGATGACGAAATAGAAGATACAGTAACGAACCAACATTCCGATATTGACCTGTTGAGAGAATTTGTAGTGCACCTTTTGACCGTTGTTGGCAGCGGCGTCAGTCTTACGAATCTGAGTGGGGTCAGTTATGTATTTTTTGAACTTCTTTGCGAAGAACAAAGGTATGATGGGGAGAAGATAGATGAGGAAAGGCAAGTGCCAGTCGATTTTTGCAAGGTAACCTGTGGCGATGGTACATCCCATCAGAACAAGGTTAAGGGTAGCTGATGTGTAACCATACTGTGCTGTTCTTTTCTTGCCACCGAACATATCGGCGATAAACGCTGTCGAAAGAGGGCTGAGTACACCTGCAGCGATACCGATAAGGAAGCTAAGTATGATGAGGAAAAGCATTCCGTGCGAGTTGCCTGAGGGTATCAGGAAGAAACATACGCTGCAAAGGCTGAAGAACAGACAGGTCCAAGCTGTCAGTTTGTTGTTGTTGAAACGAGTGCCAATCCAACCTCCAAGAAATACAAAGGGGATAGCGGCAAGGTTAGGCCCGATTTCAAGCATTTGTGACGCAAGAGGAGATGTGCCGGGGAAAATCTCTGTAATTTTACCCATAATGGGCGAGATGGCCAGACCCGGTATCGATGTACAGATGAAAATGACATAGAGATTGAAAACGGCCCATAGGGGAAGCACGTTGGTGCCGTAGCCCGATTGTATGCCTTTAAAAATATTTTTCATAGCGGTGGTGTGTGTTTTAAGTGATGATTATTTTAGGATATCTAAATGCTTTAACCTTTTATGCTATGTTCTGCCTTGAATTTCAGAAAGTAAACGACAACTGAGCCTGAACGCGACTGTCATTGGCGCCTCCCATATTCCATGTCTGGCGGTGACCATATAAATATTCAACACCCAACTGAAGGAAAGAGTTTATATTGTAGAAACAATTTACCGCTCCATACAGGGCATATTTGTAGTTGTCGGCTTCTGCCCCTGCGTTTGCATAATCGCTAACACCCCAAATGCGCGCTTCGCTGAACATGGCGTTAAACTGCAGTTTGCTGGTAGGATTGAATGTGACGCCGATATTTGCTCCTAACATTGGGCTGGCTGACATGCGACCGGGATTGGCATCGTCGGGAATGAACGAGTAGGTGTGGCCGGCGATATCCTGAATGTAGCTACCTATACCTTTACCGTAGGCTGCCTGATAATAAAGTATCCATTTCGACGCGGGCTGTATGTTGCCTGACAGCATGGCTCCCCATGCAGTCAGCGTGCGGTCTTTCCCTGCCACATTGTCTTTATAACGGAAGTTACGCAACACTCCCGACAGACGTATACGGTTCCATGAAGAGAAGGAATATTCCACCCAAGCAGGAATGTCGGGGATAATCTGGTCGTAATTGGTTGTGCTGACTTGTTTGTTATCATACTCGGCATAGTCGTGACCGCGATAATAACCGTTAGAGGTATAATAGGTGGGAACATCCACGCCTAAGGCAAAGCGGAAACCGCTGTATGATTTGGATTTATAGCTCAATTCGTAAGCCACGTTGGATATACATCCACTGGGGCCCTCGGGGTCGATTGTGGGCGGCTGACAGGCATAATCGTCCTGAAACAAAGTCAGTTTCATACCTCCGGTCAGTCCGCGCCAAGATATATAGGCACGCTGTAGAACCACATTGGTATTGACTCCGTTGGTTCCTACTTTCAAATAACCTGTAACAGCGTTGGGGGTATTGGCGAAACCGACAACTTGCATATCAACCGATCCGTCAAGGGGCGTTATATAGAAATCTCCCTTTTGTCCCTTGACTGCCGGAACGGGAATCTGGCTGGTGACGAAACTGATGCCAGCACCCGACTGATTGTATAGGTTGTTACCAATGTCACCACCGGCGATTACATTAATCTGACCGCCGATAGTCAATATAAAATTATTATTATCCGAAGTAATGGCAAACTTAGGCGCGGGTATTGCCTTCGCCTCATGGGGGCGCGTCTCGTTGACAATGGCCGCAACCTCCGGAGTGGTGCGGATAAGACGCAGTTTCTTACCTGATGCGATGTCGCATGTGTCGGTATTCTCGGCTGATACGGCTATTACAGGCAGTAAGATAGCCATGGGAAGTAACAATGTGTGTTTCACAGTAATTTGGCTTTTGTGTGTTAGTAAATAGATTTATTAAATGTTTCCAAAGGTTTAATAATTCTAACATAACATAAGCCGTTTTTGTTCGTTTGGTGTGTCAATTTCTTTACGACACTTCAAACCTGTAAGGAGGTCGCCACCTATTATGCACGTACAAAAATGCGCACCTCCATTAACTCTTCGCAGAATCGGGTGGAGGTGCGGACATACGAACTAAATACAGAGGGATGTTATACAAGCATCCCGGCGGCGACTTGATCTGCGGCGGCATCGCCAACAGTGAGTCGTACGATTTCGAGTGCAAAAGGAATAGCTGACGCCGGGCCATTGCCTGTGACAATATTACCATCCACTACGACGCGACGACTAACAGGATTGGCTCCCCCGGCGACAAGAGCATCCTCAAAACCGGGATAGCATGTAGCGTTTTTACCGTTAAGCAATCCGGTGGGAGCCAACACAACGGCAGGCGATGCGCAAATTGCCGCTATGCGTCCTTTTGCGGCATGCACTTTCAATAGAGCGTCAAGTTCATGATGGTTGTGAAGATGTGTAGCTCCGGGCATTCCTCCGGGCAGTATCAGCCAGTCGGCACCCGCGAAATCAGCTTCCTTAAACGTTACGTCGGCATGTACTTCTATGCCGTGCGCTCCAGCTACAAGACGTTCGTGGTTGATAGACACCGTTGTCACCTCCATGCCGGCGCGACGTAAAACATCAACGGTTGCAAGAGCCTCTATCTCTTCAAAACCATTGGCTAAAAACAAAAAATTTGACATATCATTAATCTTTTAGTTAGTAATATCATGTTTGACTGTAGAGGACAAATATCGTCATTTTTGAGGAAAAAACATTATTTTTGTCACGAAAAAAATCAATCAGACTTTTTTATGAACAACTTTAAATATTCATTCGCCCTACTCTTCTACATCTTATGTGTTGTTGTCACAGCTTGCGACAGCGACACTAAGTACACTCCCCGGCATATAGGGGGCGTGGTGTGGGGTACATCATATAGTATAACCTACGATATGTCACAATGTTCAGACACTATAGACATTGACCACGACATTGCAGAAGCCATCAACATTGTCGATGTCTCCGCAAATACCTTTGACGCTTCGTCACAGATTGCTCAACTAAATAACTGCGGTGTTTTGGAGCATCCAACCCCCTGTCTACTTTCCCTGCTTCATCTCTCCGAGGAAATCAATCATCTTACCGGAGGTGCTTTCGACCCGACAGTAGCCCCGCTGGTAAATCTATGGGGTTTCGGCCCGGAGAAAAGAGAAGTGGATCCGTCACAAAACGAAATTGATTCTGCACTCTGTCTCACCGGCCTACAAAACGTAGAGGTTACGTCTGACAGAGTGTATTTTCGTCACCCGGGCATGCTACTTGATTTCAGCGCCATAGCCAAAGGATTAGGTGTGGATTATGTGGCTATGGCCATGGATTCGTGCAACATCCGCAATTATATAGTCGAGATTGGTGGCGAACTGCGTGCCCACGGTCATAATCCTTCGGGCGAACCATGGACTATACAGCTTGACGCACCAATACCCGATAGGACAGGCTCTCATACCCGACTGGCGCTCCTGCGTCTCAACAATGCGGCTGTAGCCACCAGCGGTAATTACCGCAATTTCCGCTTTCTGTCTGACGGCACACCTGTTTACCACACCATATCGCCAACTACGGGGCGACCGGTACTTTCCGACGTGCTTTCGGCCACCGTCATATCACAAAGTACAGCTGTTGCCGACGCTCTCGCAACAGCTTGCATGGTTCTCGGTCTCGAAAGAGCGACACGTCTGATTGAGGGACTCGCCGACAATCCTTTAACAGCTATATATGGCGCAGTCTTTGTTACGGCCGGAACGACTCCCGACTCTTTTGAGATACATCCGGTAATAATAGATCCTACAAAATTCGAATTAAGCACACTTTAAGGCTATCTTGCGACAGAATTTTTTTCGCGTTCATAACTTATTATTTCCCCAAAATATGGGTCATTTTTCTACAATTAACAATTTAACAATTTTTTTGTAGCATAATTTGGCAATACACTTAACCGTATTTAATTTTGCGAGCATAATAATAAGTAAATGGTATTACGGTCTATCCTTTTGCAGGATGACGTATATTAAGCTCCCGTTTGCTTTTGTCTATTCATAAACGTCTTTTGAGCTTGAAGACATCGATAGAAAAAAATGAAGAAATTTTTTACTCTTTTTTGCCTGTCGGCACTCTTTGGCATCGGCGCTGCTAATGCCTACGAAATTACCTTGAACTTTAGCGGTACTGATGGCGACAACGCTTATCAAGGCGTTGAAGTATGGAAAGATTATCCTCAGGATCAGATTGGCGGCACACAAGCCAACCCTACATCAAACACAGCGGTATATGACGTTCGCAACGTATATGTATACGCCAAAGAAGGATACACCGTAAGCATCACATCGCCTACCGAAGGCGTCCTTGACCAAAAAGGAAGAACTTCCAACAATTACTTCTGTAACGAAGGTGATTATTGGTACATCAATTTGAGTATTAGCGATGCGTCGGCAGCAGCAGTGTTTGACGTTGTTGTTACAGCCGAAGGCGAAGGTAGCGGCGATGAAAATCCCACTCCTGCAGAGCCCAACTACATCACAGTCAATCTTAACGCTTACAATCCCGCTCTTACCGACGATGACAATCCCGGTAGTGATGCGGTATATGGCGTCTTCTCGAGTGTCTCTTTCCTCGGAGCAACTTATCCTGTAACTGACGGTTCATGCTCAATCACTTACGGTGAAAACTATACTGGCGAAGCATCCGTACTGACAGCCAACGTCAATGCCGGCTATGAAGCTAAATCCGTAACGGGCTTCTATAAGACATCTGAAAACGGTATGACAATGAGTCTCTACCCGGCTCCTACTATCAGCGACGGCGTTCTTGTTGTCACCATCCCCGTTAACGCATACTCGGTAGATATCGATGTGGCCGTTGAGGAAAAGGCTGTCACCCCAGCAACTTACATCATGGTTAGTCTTGACTGCATGGACTCGGAGTACTTACGTTATTATGACGTGTTCAGCGAAGTGTCGTTCCTTGGAGAAGCTTATCCTGTAGAATCCAACTATGCTTCGATAACCTACGGTAGCAACTATCATGGTTCGGTAGCCACTGCATCGGCTGTTGTCGCTAAGGGTTACAAAATTGAATCCGTTTCGGGCAACTATAGAACTCCCGATTCAGGCTTCAGTAGCACTACCATGTCTCCCGCTCCCAGTGTAGTCGATGGAGTGTTATACTTCGAAGTCCCTGTTGATGCCACATCTATCAATCTTTCTATAGTTGTCAGCAAAGACACTACAACAGGTGTAAACGAAATCGCTGTTGACGCTGCCGATGCAGTTATCTACAACCTTAACGGCGTACGTGTTGAGAAGAATAACCTTACCAAAGGCATCTACATCGTTAACGGAAAGAAAATCTCTGTAAAATAACCCATCTATATTTCAACAGCTTGCAAAGTAGGTGTGCCAACATTGGCGCACCTACTTTTCGGCTGATTTAAAACCTTAATCCTAATTATCAGCTACACCGATGAAAAAAATCAATCTGGCGATAACCTTATTGCTCCTCGGAACGATTAGTGTCAACGCTTCTTCAGTGATTAAACAACATTTTCCGACACAAACGGCATCTTTTTCGAACTTCCGTGTTGACGCTCCTAAAAAAAGAGTAGCCATAAATCCGTTGGCAATCACCAACGTGCCCGGTAACGAAGTTCTGTACAACAAGACATGCGCCGGCCTCTATCTATTTCAACAGGATCCGTATTATTACGAGGACACCTTCGGTACCCAGGTTGTATGGGGTGACAATAACGAAGTGTATTTCTATAATATTATGACCCTGGCAGAATATCCTACCTATGTCAAGGGAACAGTTTCAGGAAATGAAATCACCATCGACCTTCCGCAGAATGTCTATTCAGAAAACGGCACAAATATAGACTTGGTTGGGCTAAAAATACATGAATATACAGATGAATACGGACGTCCCACAGCCGAATATATCCCCGACAATAGCATTACCACGATGAAATACACTGTTAACGCAAATGGTATCATCACGATGGTTTTGCCTGGTAACGCCTATGACTATGAAAATCTTCCCGACTATGCTTTCGGATATATTGACACAGAAACAAACCAATGGACTGGTTTTTGCGACTTCGCTCAGATTTTAGTGCCTATCGAAGGCGCCGTCAACCGACTACCCGAGGGTTTGGAATTGACAAACTACACTTTTGTATATGACGGCTACGGAATTTTTGTCAAGATTGGCTTTGACGATTCACATCTTTACATCGTTGGTTTGAATCCCAATATGCCCGACGGCATAATCATTGCCGACATAGACGGCGACATAGCTACCATCCGGCAGAATCAGATTATGGGCTCTTACTACGATGTGTTCATGTACACAAAATGTGTTGTCGAAAATCCCAACTACGACTATTTCGACGATTACAGTCCCGAGTACCTTTTCGCTCCCGAGGATGCTGTTTACGAACTCGTCTTAAGCAACGACCGTAAAACCATCACATCGAAGGATGACACTTATTTTCTGTGTCTGAATGGAGCGTTAAACCGTCTTTATTATCTGGCCGCTTATAAAAATATCTCATTTAACTATCAGGACAGCTTTGTGGGCACACCGCAAAATCCGCATAGTCCTTATTGGTATGACGAATTCTTTATGGGAGGTACAGGCACTTACTTTTTCTATATTCCGGACACTACTGAGGATGGCACTTTGCTCCAAAAGAACGATCTTTATTACCGTATCTACACAGACGGACAGGTCATGACTTTCCAGGAAGAAAAGAACCCGGGGGTTGGTCGCCCTGCTTATTTTTATCCTGGTCTTACCGAACCTACGACCCTTATCCCTTATAACTTCACCAATTGGCAGGATATCTATCTATATGCCGACACGCCCCGACGAATGGTCGAACTGTACAACTCCGACTTTACGACAGTGGGTGTGCAGACCGTATATATTTATGAAGGTGTAACTACCGAAAGTGATATTCTGACTTATGACATAATCACCGGTGTTACTACCATAGTTCCGAAAGATTTTGACGGTGTCAGCGATATCACACCCGACATCAAGCCTCAGGGAGTTTACAACCTTCAAGGCATGAAACTATATGAAGCCGCAACGCCCGAGACACTGAATAATCTACCAGCTGGCATCTATATAGTCAACGGTCGCAAGCTTCGCCTTAATTGATTTAGAACTTAAAGCCCATTAAGAGCAAAATGAATGAGTGAGAGGCTGCCTGATGTTAGTGTCAGGCAGCCTCGCTTATGAATAAAAACCAGTCTTATGAGAAATTCCTAATCTTCTACAAGGGTCTTCGGGAGCACAGGCATGGCCCCATTTTGTGTGCAGACATACGCCGACACTTCGACAGCCTTGCGGTGAGCTTCGCCTACCGATTTACCCTTAAGTATCGAGGCGATGAATGCGGCAGTGAACGAATCACCCGCACCTACCGTATCAGCTACTTCGACGGTGGGAGTTGGCTGGAACGAAACATTACCGGGGGTGAAGACATAACTGCCATTGATGCCACAGGTGAGAATGAGCATTTTCAGGTTATACTTACCCAACAATATCCAACACTTGTCCTGAAGATCAATGCCGGGATAACCAAACAGACGACTCACCGTTACCAACTCTTCATCATTGATTTTAAGGATGTTGCAACGTTCCATCGAGTTACAAAGTATTTCTTTGTTATAGAAACCTTGGCGTAGGTTGACATCAAAAACCACTAAGGTGTCCTTATTGTCGGGCATTGCGTCCAAAAAACGGTTTATAGTGTTGCGAGACACGACGTTGCGCTGAGCCAACGAACCGAAACATACGGCATGGGTTTGTTCTGCCAACCTTTCGAGTGGCGCGGTATAAGGGATATTGTCCCATGCTACATTCTCTTTTATCTCGTATTGGGGTACACCGTCCTGATCAAGTTCTACTTGAACTGTTCCCGTTGGATATGGCACGGTATCAATATGATAACGCACTTTTTTCTCGTCGAGATTTGCTATTATTTCGTGACCGAGAGCATCGTCGCCTATCGCGCTGACAGCACACGAGTCAAGACCAAATTGGCTGACATGATAGGCAAAGTTACATGGAGCTCCTCCAAGTTTTTTACCTTCGGGCAATACGTCCCACAGAACCTCGCCCATTCCTATAACGAGTTGTTTTTCCATATCTGTTGATTTAAGAGTAAGTTTATTCTTTAATGCTTATTTAGCGGCACGTATTTTCAGTGTGTAACCTAACAGGTAAATTACACCTATAGTCAATACGATGACTGCGCCAACCTGACCAAACGCATCGCTTGCATATCCCATTGCCAAGGGGAAGATAGTGCCACCGAAAAGACCCATGATCATCAGGCCGGACACTTCGTTCTTTTCGTTGGGAGAATGGATAAGCGCTTGCGAGAATATGATAGAGAATATGTTTGAGTTACCAAAGCCTATAAGAGCGATACCAATGTATAACGCTGTAAGGGAGTGAGCACCGAAAAGTATCACCATGGCTGCCAACATGAGTATAACGCTGAAGCAGAAGAACGCTTTGGGCGACATTATGCGAAGGATAATACTGCCAAGGAAGCAACCTGCTGTACGTGCGATAAAATAAACTGTCGTGGCGAAAGTAGCCTCTTCCAAAATGACGCCTGCGCGTTCCATCAACAGTTTGGGTGCTGTTGTATTGGTTCCCACGTCAATGCCCACATGACACATGATGCCAAGGAAACAAAGCAATATGAAAGGACGGCCGAGAAGTTTCAGACAAGCTATAAAGCCTGATGCCTTGTCAGGACGTTCCTCCGTGATGGGAGTGGCACCCAACATAGCAATGGACAATACGCTGACTACTGCATATATGACAAAGATGATACGCCATCCAAGCTCGAAAGTGCTAAGCATTGTCGTGGCGCCCCATGCTATTATGATGGGAGCGAGGAAGGACGCTATGGCCTTTACGAATTGACCAAAAGTAAGTGTTGAAGCCAGTTTATCGGGCGAAATGAGGTTTGACACCAAAGGGTTAAGAGATGTCTGCATGATAGCATTGCCAATGCCAAGCAATGAGAAGGCGAGCAACATTGTGGTGTAACCGTTATCGAAGATGGGAACAATGAGCGACAACGCGGTAACTACCAGAGACAAAAGCACGGTCTTTTTACGGCCGATACGATTCATGAGCATTCCGGTAGGTACCGAAAATATCAGAAACCAGAAGAATACAAGCGAAGGGAAAAGATTGGCTTGCGAATCGGTGAGTGCCAGGTCTTTCTGCACATAATTGGACGCGGTGCCTACAAGGTCGACAAAGCCCATGGCGAAGAAACATAACATCACGGGGATGAGCTGCGCCAGTGAGGTGCGTCGCGTAACAGCGGTAGTTGGTTCCATTGTTAATTGATTTAGAAGATTTTTATATAGTAGTTAATTATTTACTGTAATTGGACTGATTTTGAGGTTTTCAATACGAGCGTAACCTTTTGGAGCACTTATCTCAATGGTATCATAAGGTTGAGTCGGGAAAACAAGATTTGTCATGGCGAAACGTCCATCATTGCCGAAAACCTCTATGCTCGACGTGTCGATAAAGATATCAAGTGACAAACGCTCTCCATCCGAAAATGTAGGAGCAACGGTTGTAGCCGGGAAATCTATGCTGAAATTATCCAGACCGCTCTCTGTACGATCAAAAACAAAAGTCTGTGCTTCGGGGTCGTATGTCATGATAACTTTTTCAGGTGTATCTTTTTCTTTTTCAGGTGTCGTCGTGAGGACGATACGTACTTCGGCAGCTTTACGGGCATCAATGTCCATAGTTATACGACATACCCCATCGTTTTTTTCAGGGAGAGCGAAAGTACGGGCGGGATTACCAACAGTGAAGTTCATTGCCTTGGCTATCGGCTTACCTGTAATGGCATCGAGTTCAGGCGACGGTTTCGTACCTGCATATACACGTCCATCCTTGCCGGCAAAGAGAAATACCTCACGAGGCAGTGTGTTTGCGCTCCGGAACTGTTTTGTAGGCACGTCGGCGGCATACTGCCAATTGCTCATCCACCCTATGAGAGTACGGCGGTTAGATGGCGCATCACTCCAACTTACCACTGCATAGTTATCTTTGCCGTAGTCGAGCCATTTGGTGGGTATTGTACCGTCGGCATCGGTATCAGGTGTAAACGTTGTACCGTCGAAATCACCCACGAAATATTGTATTCCACTTCCTCCAAATGGTCCTCCGGGATTGAGATTGACCAAAAGCACCCATTTCTTGCCGCCCTCGAAATCGATGGCAAACAAATCGGGGCATTCCCATACGCCTTCGCATGCTCCAACTTTGCCGAAAGCGCTTTTTTGCGTCCAGTGTTTCAAGTCGGGAGACGAGAACACCAACACCTCATGTTCGAGAGCATGTGCGAGTACCAGATTCCATTCACCGGTAGTCTCGTTGAAAAAGAAATTAGGGTCGCGCGCCTCACTGTCCAACGTGATAACCGGATTGGCCGCATATATCTCAAATGTCTCGCCATCGTCGTTGCTGTGTGCAAGACTCTGCATCTGGCTGGCGCCGGCCGAAGTGTACATGGCGATAATGGCATCTTTACCGTAACCGGCCGTATTATTATGGTCTATGGCACAGCTTCCGCTGAACACCGTACCCAAACCGTTAGGTTCGATGGCAACCGGATGATGTTCCCAATTAACCAGGTCTTTACTTGTAGAATGTCCCCACGTCATGTTCTGCCATTTGGAACCGTAAGGATTCCATTGATAATAGAGATGCCAGACTCCGTCCTTGTAGAACATTCCGTTGGGATCGTTCATCCAACCATAGAGGGGAGTATGATGATATACCGGACGATATTTTTCTCTATTAACGGTGTTAAAAGTGTCCGAGAGCGCTATATGACTCCAGCCAGCCTCGTTTTTTGGCTCTCGAACCGTCGTGCGGTCGTGTTGCGAAACCACATCGAAGATTATGTTGTGACCGCGATAAGGAGTAATATCGAACGGCACCATATAATCAACTTTATTCTTTGCCAAACGCAAATAAAAAGTTTTTTCGAGTTTACCATCCACTATTACATTGACTGTCGCGTCATCGATGCTTTCTTGAACGGGGAACAAAACGTAGCGAGCGTCGCCGGTTACACGGACATGACTGTTGTTGATACCCAAATGGTGAACT
Source organism: Muribaculaceae bacterium (assembly GCA_022509065.1). Taxonomy (GTDB): domain Bacteria; phylum Bacteroidota; class Bacteroidia; order Bacteroidales; family Muribaculaceae; genus CAG-873. The sequence goes on along the minus strand of JAFLTY010000013.1, from coordinate 21,564 downwards.
TCAACGCCTTCTGTGGCAATCGCAGTCATTGAGGATACTGCTACCGCAAATGTTAATAATATCTTTTTTGTTGTTTTGTTAAGTAAGTCCATGGTGTTGATTGTGAGGATTGGTAACAGCCACAAAATTACTTAAACCTATTAAATATATATATAAATTTTAGTGCATCGACTATAACAAATTGTTCAACGCCTTAAAAACACAAGTTTATGCAACAATTTTCGGATTGATTCGAACATAAAATCGATTACACAAAAAATGTATTTCAATGACTTTGGTCAAAAGGGGACAGTGAGTTCGTGTTTAACTTCGTCCATGACGAACATACTTGTAAGCGAGCCTAAGCCATCAATGCTGCCCAACACGTTAAGGATAAACTCACGGTAGTATTTCATATCTGGAGCACATACTTTCAACAAAAAGTCATATTCGCCCGAGATATTATAGCACTCAACAACCTCATGAATTTCCTTGATGACACAGTTGAAGTTGTGAGCTATATCACGAGTCAACCGACGCAGTTTAACACAACAGTACACACTGAATCCCCTGTTGAGTTTGCCTGCATCGAGAAGCGCTATATATTTCTTAATATAGCCTGATTCCTCTAAACGCTTTATGCGTTCGAACACCGGAGTTGTAGATAAATTGACTCGCGAAGCTATTTCTTTGGTTGTCAGGCGTGAATTTTCCTGCAAGATGCGCAATATCTCAATGTCTATTTTATCAAGAGCCTCCATAAGAAAAAATTTCGGTTTGTTATTGCAAAAAGGCACAAAACTACCTTAATTTTCTAAAACACTATGCAAAAATAGATAGTTTTTCCAAATTTGTAAAATTATTTGTTGGTTTATTTCATTAAAACTAACTTTGCACAGAAAAACCGTAAAAACAACTATTTCCATTATGAAAAAACAAACCAGAGCTATACATACCGACTTTCCCCGACGCGACACCTACGGGGCTCTAAGCATGCCAGTCTATCATACGGCCGCCTATGAGTTTGACGATGCCGACGAAATGGCCGACGCATTCTGCGGACGCGTCATAGCCCCCGATTACTCTCGCGTGCTGAATCCTACGGTCATGTTTTTCGAAGACAAGGTGAAAGCTCTCACGGGAGCTAATGACGTAATAGCCTTCACATCGGGAATGGCCGCCATAAGCACAGCTTTGATGGCTGTGGCCGCATCGGGCAAAAACATCATAACATCTCGTCATCTGTTCGGAAACACTTTTTCGCTGTTGACAGTCACTCTGCAACGGTTCGGTGTAGAGACACGCCTGTGTGATCTTACCAATATTGCCGAAGTGAAGGAGGCCTTTGACGAAAATACATGTTGTGTTTTTCTCGAAATCATCACCAATCCTCAGATGGAGGTGGCCGATCTTCCTGTACTTGCAAACGTAGCGCACGCTCACAACGTGCCGCTCATTGCCGACACTACCATGATACCGTTTACAGAGTTTGACGCACATTCCCTTGGAGTGGATATCGAAGTGGTGTCAAGTACCAAATACATTTCGGGTGGCGCCACATCACTCGGTGGCCTCATCATTGATTACGGTACAACCCCGGGATTTGACCACAGGATTCGTTTTGAACTGATATTCAACCTTGGAGGCTACATGACACCGCATGCAGCCTATATGCAGACACTGGGGTTGGAGACATTGGCCGTGCGCTATCAGGCACAAGCGGCCACAGCACTCGCATTAGCAAAGAAACTGCGAGGTCTTGCGCCTATTAAGCGCGTCAATTATGTGGGTCTTGAAGATAACCCGTATTATGCCATCTCGCGCAAACAGTTCGGTCCCACTTCCGGTGCCATGATAACCATCGACCTTGCCGATGCCGATGAATGTAAGAGATTTATCAATCGTCTCAAATTGATTAGAAGAGCCACCAACCTATTTGACAATAAATCTCTTGCCATACATCCGGCCAGTACCATTTTTGGGCCGTTCACCGATGAACAACGCCGCGATATGGACGTTCTCGATACGACTATCCGCCTGTCAATAGGGTTGGAAGACGTGGAAGACCTATACGAAGATATCAGGCAAGCATTGGACAATTGATACACATTATATAATATATTATATAAGTTTAAGGACACTCTGATTTGAAGGCAACAACTCTGAAAACAACTGACCTGTACAGACGGCTGTTAACCCAAATGGACAACCGTATACTATTGCTCGATGGGGCGATGGGTACTATGATACAAACATACGGGTTGACGGAAATCGATTATCGGGGTGATCTTTTTGACGACTCCGACATTCAATATAAAGGTTGTCATGACTTGCTGTCGCTTACCCGACCTGACGTAATAGCTGCCATACACCGTAGTTATCTGGAGGCCGGAGCAGATATCATAACTACAAACACCTTCAACGCAAATGCTATTTCGTTAAGCGATTATCGGCTTTCCGACTTTGCCTATCGTCTCAATCTGCAATCGGCCGCGATAGCTCGTCGCGAGGCGGACAAATTTATTGCAAAGGTTACCACAAAACCGCGTTTCGTGGCCGGTACCATGGGGCCTACAAACAAAACGGCATCCATGTCTGCTGACATTATGAATCCCGACAGTCGAGCAATCACATTTGATCAACTAAAAGAGGCTTATTCTCAGCAAGTCGAAGGACTGCTTGACGGGGGTTGCGATATCATTCTCATTGAAACTGTTTTCGATACTCTTAACGCCAAAGCTGCCCTTTATGCTGTAAGCGAATCGGCGGAAAGACGTGGAACAAGAATCCCGATAATGCTGTCGGCAACTATTGCGGACACGAGCGGTCGCACACTCTCCGGCCAAACACTCGAAGCTTTTTATGCATCGGTAAGTCATGCCGATTTATTGACTGTGGGTCTGAACTGTGCTTTCGGACCGCAACAACTGCTGCCCTTTGTTGAACGGCTTGCACAAATATCCGAGTTTAGGATGTCTTGCCATCCTAACGCCGGTTTACCAAACGAAATGGGCGAATATGACGAGACCCCACATACGTTCGCTTCTCATATCCAGGAAATTCTGTGCAAAACCAATCGTATAAACATTGTGGGAGGCTGTTGCGGAACCACCCCTGCTCATATAAAAGCCATCGCCGATGTTATCAATGATTTCAAACCGGGAGTTCAGCCCTCCCCTAAGCATCTTTTATCGCTTAGCAATCTTGAAGCACTGCCCGTCAACGAATCGAACAATTTTATCAACATAGGGGAAAGAACCAACGTTGCGGGTTCGGCAAAATTTGCGCGTCTTATACGCGAGGGAAACTTCACAGAGGCACTTAAAGTAGCATTCCAACAGATTGAAGCAGGCGCTCAGATTATTGATGTGTGCATGGATGATGCTATGATTGACGCGCCTCATGCCATGACCCGTTTTCTCAACTTGATAGCTTCCGAACCTGCCATTGCCAAAGTGCCGATAATGATTGATTCTTCGGACTGGAATGTCATAGAAGCGGGTTTGAAAGTATGTCAAGGCAAGTGCATAGTCAACTCCATATCGCTTAAAGAAGGAGAGGCATCTTTTATTAAAAAAGCTTCGTTGATACACCGTTATGGGGCGGCTGCCGTGGTGATGCTCTTTGACGAACAAGGACAGGCAGACACTTTCGAAAGGAAGTGTCAGGTTGCGGAGCGCTCATATAAACTTCTAATAGCTGCCGGATTTCCTCCCCATGATATAATTTTCGATCCTAATGTCCTAACCATAGCGACCGGCATTCCAGAACACGATTCGTATGCACTCGATTTTATCCGAGCCACTAAATGGATAAAAGACAACCTCCCACATTGCCATGTATCAGGCGGTATAAGCAACCTTTCTTTTGCATTCCGTGGTAATAACCCGGTTCGCGAGGCCATGCACTCCGTTTTCCTTTATCATGCCATAAAGGCAGGCTTGGATATGGCTATCGTCAATTCTCAAATGCTTAAAGTGTACACCGATATCGAGCCCGGATTACTTGAACGCACCGAGGATGTAGTTCTTATGCGCAAAAAAGATGCTACAGAACGCCTTCTTGATTATGCGGCGCACGTCGATAAAGAAAAAACCACTACCGCAGCAATCCAAATCGTTGACCCTAATATTTCGGTCGAAGAACAACTTGGAGAGATGCTTTTAAAGGGGGCATCCGACCGCCTTGTAGAATGTCTTGAAAAGGCACGCGCAAAATATTCCGATCCACTTGCCATAATAGAGGGGGTTCTAATGCCGGCAATGGATAAAATCGGTGAATTGTTCGGAGATGGAAAAATGTTCCTGCCACAAGTGATTAAAAGTGCGCGTGTACTTAAAGAGGCAATTTCTTATCTCGCCCCATACATTAAGACTACCTTATCTGCTGATTATCGTGGAAAAGTACTTATAGCCACTGTTAGAGGAGATATCCATGATATAGGTAAAAATATAGTGTCTTTAGTGGTTGGCTGTAACGGTTACGATGTAGAAGACCTGGGTGTGATGGCCGATGCGAAGACTATAGCAGACAAAGCCGAAGCGACTAAGCCTCTGGCTGTCATGTTAAGCGGTCTTATAACACCCTCGCTAAACGAAATGGTTGAAGTATGTAAGGAACTCGAACGCCGTCGACTTACAGTACCGGTCATCATAGGAGGGGCAACAACTTCTCCATTACACACAGCTCTTAAGATATCGCCGGTGTATAGCGGAGTGGTTCTCCATGCACCTGACGCATCTTATAACAGCCGTTTGCTTGCCACATTGACATCTGACAAACGAGAAGAGTTCATAGCCGAGACTAAACGTAAGCAGGCACAGATGCGCACCGATTACGACAATTCCATCCACGCAAAGGATGGCATTCTGTCATTGGAAGAAGCACGCGAACGTGCATCAAAACGCACTTCTCCCACACCCAAACCATTAGTAACTGAGAAAATTATCCTCTCTAATATAGATATCTCCGAGGTAGAGAAGTATATCAACTGGGATTCGTTCTATGCGGGATGGGGTCTTAACAAAAAGTCGGACTCACCGCAGACCGTCCTTGAAAAAAAGCAACTATACGATGATGCGAGACTTCTGCTTGACGAAATTAAGAGAGCCGACTTGTTGCGGCTCGAAGCTGTAACACAGATTTTTCCCGCTCATTCACATGATGAGAATATCGTCTTAGATCTCGCTACAGGCTCGGTAGTCATTCCTACTCTGCGCGATCAGTCCGCATCCCGCAAAGGTCAATGTGCCGCCGATTTTATTGCTGCCGAGAATGGTTTCGTATGTCTGTTCGCCTTAACTGCCGGAGTGGGATTAAAGAAAATCATTGATACATTCCGTAAACGAGGTGACGATTATCGGGCTACCATGGCAAAACTGCTTACCGACAGGCTAACCGAAGCTTTCGCCGAAAAACTTCATTCCATGGTACGCCGGCACTTGTGGGGCTTCGAGTCCGGTCTTGAACCATCAATTACAGCCCTTCACAAAGGCAACTTCCGAGGATGCCGCCTCGCGTTCGGATATCCTTCTTTGCCCGACCATACTTTAAAAAGAGAGGTCTTCGCCTTACTCAATGTCGAAAAACATACCTCCATGCGACTCACAGGCAACGCCATGATAACGCCTGAAGAGTCTATTTGTGGAATAATCACCGACGAAGGGAGCTATATGTCAGTGAACAAGATAGATTCAAACCAATTATCTGCTTATTCGCAGGCGCGCGGCACCTCAGTCTCAGAAATGAAGAAACTACTACCTTTCCACCTTATCCAATGAACGTCGTCAATATTATAAATAAAGCAATTAACGATGGCACCACCCGTTTCGCCTTCGAGCTTCTGCCCCCTTTAAAAGGCGATGGTACAGAAGGCATCTTTCGTGCCGTGGAAAATGTAACAGCCTATGACCCTGCCTACATAAATATAACTTACCATCGTGAAGGGCTCAAACAGACAATCCGTCCTGACGGACGGACGGAATGGCATTCGGTACGTCGACGTCCGGGTACAGTAGGTATAGCAGCTGCTATCCAAAAAAAATACGGCATAGTGACTGTTCCACATCTCATTTGTGGAGGTTTGTCACAGTATGACATAGAAGACGCCCTCATTGATATGGATTTTCTGGGACTACAGAATGTGTTGGCGCTCCGCGGGGATTGTTCCCAGAACGAAAAAGTTTTTATGCCTCACCCTCAAGGACATTCGCACGCTGTCGAACTGGTAAGACAAATAGCGGCAATGAATCGCGGTGAGTTTGTGGACGGTGAAGTCGAAATCTGTCATCATTCGCGATTCTCTATCGGAGTCGCCGGTTATCCCGAAGTTCATGCCGATGCAATAAGTGCCGAAGATGATCTCCTTAGGCTCAAAGAGAAAATTGATGCGGGAGCCGAATATATAGTGACACAGATGTTTTTCGATAATTCGAAATTCTTTGACTTTGAGAAACGGTGTCGTCAAATAGGCATAAACGTCCCCATTATACCGGGTCTCAAGCCTCTTGTCAACGAAAGGCAACTGTCATCGCTCCCGGACATTTTTTCGATATCTATTCCAGACGCTTTTCGGCACGAAATAACAAAATGTGGGGGCGATAAGTCAAAAGTAAAAGAAGTGGGTCTTGAATGGACAATTACGCAGGCTCGGGAACTTAAGGCTGCGGGAGTACCTGTTCTTCACTTCTACACCATGAGTCGCACAGAGAATATTGCACGCATCGCTAAGGAAGTGTTTTGATTGAAACTATGTCAGGTCTGAAATCATCAATAAAGATTTTTGAGAGTCACGCGCCTTTCACTTTAGAAAGCGGCGACAGTCTCCCCGGGGTGCAAATAGCTTACCACACCTACGGTAAGCCCAACCCCGACCGCTCAAACTGCATCTGGGTTTGTCATGCCCTTACCGCAAACAGCGATGTTGCCGACTGGTGGCCTCATACCGTCGAAAAAAACTGTTTCCTTGACCCGGAAAAATATTTTATCGTATGTGCCAATATCATTGGCTCATGTTATGGTTCTACCGGCCCGTTATTCGTTAATCCGCAGACGGGACAGCCATGGTATGACCGTTTTCCCAAACTCACGATAAGAGACATCGTAAAGGCACACATTTTGCTCGCCGACCATTTGGGCATCAAACTGTTCGCTTCTCTTATCGGCAGTTCCGTTGGTGGTTTTCAAGCGCTCGAGTGGTCAGTGATGCAACCAGAACGCTTTCGTTCGGTTGTTCTCATCGCCACCGACGCGTACGCCTCGCCGTGGACTGTGGCAGCTGACGAGACTCAACGTATGGCTATCTTTGCCGACAAGACTTACGGGGAGCAACGACCCGATGCCGCAACGGATGGTCTGGCAGCCGCGCGAGCCATCGGCATGCTTACTTATCGGGGGGCTTCGGGGTACAATGCCTCCCAACAGGATGTCGACATCGACAACACCTATCTCAACCAACCACGTCGAGCTGCCACTTACCAGCGCCATCAAGGCAAAAAACTGACACAGCGCTTCGACGCTTATTCCTATGTCACTATCCTTAACGCCTTTGACACTCATAATATCGGGCGCGGTCGAGGGGACATTCCTCAAGCTTTGGAACGTCTAAGCATGCCTGTCCTCGTTGTCGGCATAACGACAGATATCATTTTCACCCCTTCAGAGATGAAGCGTTTGGCCGATATGATTCCATTTGCTGAATATCAAGAAATTGAATCAGCTTTTGGACATGACGGATTTCTTGTAGAACATGCCATTCTTAACAAAATCATAACAGCCTTTTTTCAAAAAAACAATATCTGAACAATGTCAGCAATAAAAATAGGTCTTTTCGGTCTTGGCACAGTCGGTGCCGGCATAGTCGAAGTCATCGCCAAAGCGCGTAATGCAAACGCAGAAATAAAACGTATATGCGTTCGTGACAAAAACAAAAAACGCAAAACTGATGTCAATCCCACAATCATCACCGACCGGCGTGAAGACGTTTTCAACGACCCCGAAATAAACCTCATTGTCGAAGTCATTGACGACCCCGAAGCCGCTTACGAAATTGCTTGCGAAGCACTTAAACGTCGCATCCCTGTTGTCAGCGGAAGCAAGGCAATGATTGCCAAAAATTTACCTAACCTAATCGAACTCCAAAGAAAATACGACACAGCATTGCTTTACGACGCATCGGCTTGCGGCTCTATTCCGGTAATCCGCAATCTTGAGGAATACTATGACAACGATCTTCTGCTCGAAGTCAAGGGTATTCTCAATGGCTCGTCAAACTATATTCTTTCACGCGTTTTCGACCATAACGAAAGTTATGCCGACGCGCTTGCGCGTGCCCAGAAACTGGGGTTCGCCGAAAGCGACCCTTCGTTCGACATAGAGGGTTTCGATTCGCTTTTCAAACTTGTCATAATCACCGTACATGCGTTGGGCGTATATGTATCTCCCGATGATGTGTTTACCTATGGCATTTCCAACATTAGCGATTGCGACATAAGTTATGCCAAAGAAAAACGCATGAAAATCAAGCTTGTCGCACAAGTCATTAAAATCTCCGAGTCACGGTTCACAATGTTCGTCATGCCACAGTTTGTCGCCCCTTCAAGATATATATACAGTGTGGACGACGAATACAACGGCATTGTCATTAGGGGTGAATGCTACGACAGACAGTTCATGTTCGGGAAAGGAGCAGGATCGCTACCTACCGCTTCGTCCATCCTTTCAGACGTAATGGCACGCCTCCACGATTATCGATATGAATACAAAAAAATGAGCTATACCGGTCGACCTTCGTACACTACCGACTTGTCGCTTAAAGTCTATATCCGTTATCAAATGACACCCATCATAGAGCTGCTGCCTTTCACTAAAATCAATGAAAGATACAACTCCGAGAAATTCAATTACGTCATTGGCGAGATATCGTTATCTGATCTTATCAAGAACCGCAATGTCCTTCATGTCGATGACGTTTTCCTTGTAAACTTGCCAACATTCTTCGAGGACAACGAATAATGTATCCCCTAGGTCCTTTTGTTACCTAATTTAGGAATCGGGAAACAGTTAGTTAGTATGTTTGCATTCTCACTCCTGTATGCAAACATACAGACTATTTAAATATTAAAATTCAAAACAGTTTCTAAGAGACACGGGCGTCTGTTCGTTCGTATCATAATTTTTGCGTACCTTTGCAAAACAAATAATTAACTCGACAGTAAAAGACAGACCTAATGAGGCAACTTGCAACACTTGCTACTTGGATAGGACTCGCGTTGATACTTATCGGCGTGTTTATTCCTTTGGCTACCGGACCTCACGCCAGCCTGTATAAATATATCTTTGCCGTCGGTGCCGCATTGAATCTTGTGGGAAGACTTTTCAACGGCTACGAGGGTTCTAACGTGCGCCTAAAACGTCTTTTGCGTATCGAGATCTGGGCCGGACTGTTCTTTTGTGTCGCTGCGTTCTTCATGTTCACATCATTAGACCCTAAGGACTGGATAACCTTCGTCCTGGCCGGAGGTGCAATAATGGTTTACACCTCCATAATGATTCCTTACGTTCAACGCAAGGACAATAAATAGCCATCCCACCATTAGAATATTATCAATCAAAGTATTATAAATCCAAACACTACAATACGATTATGAAAAAAGATTTATTGCCTATTCTCTCTGTGGCATTATTACTTTCGGTTTCCACCTCGTGTATGAACAATACACCCGATGACCCTGAACCACAGCTCATCAACTATTCTTTCACTATAGATAATTCACTGTATAACGCGGATGGCTATTGGTACGATGTTTACAACCCCACTCAGGGGCCTTTCGGTATCGCACCTGCGGCACTTTTCAGCCATAAGGCCAGCGTAGACGTTTTTGATGGAGTAGAATACAAATCTTTTACCGGTTTTTGCCCGTCCATCGTAACTGATCCATCCGACTATACCGGACAGGACTGGACAAAACATCAGTTCGCGTCAATAGCTAACTCAGCCGGCCAAGGATACCTTATCGCCCATTGGGATGTGCGCGAAAACGACCAGACACCGCTCGCAGAACGTTCGTGCCTTATAGACCTGATTTATACCACTCAGCCAGTGTCTATGACTTTCAGTAACACCTCCTATGCTTACTATGCCATGAAAAATGGCACGGCTTTTTCAAAGCCTTTTGATTCAAACGATTACCTCATTCTGGACATCTACGGTGTGTATAACAAACAATCCTTTTTAGGCTTAAGTGTACAGTTGACGCAAAACGGTGAACCCATCGATGGTTGGCACAGAGTTGACCTCACTCCTCTCGGCAAGGTACAACAAATATATTTCACCATGAGATCTTCGGATACCGGTCAGTATGGTATGAATGTCCCGGCCTACTTCGCACTCGGCGATATGTCAATAATGTATAACGTAGAATAAACATTTGTAAATCAACCATCAAACTCTAAGTTTATGTCCAATTGGTTTGAATGTAAAGCGTATTACGACAAGACACAGGAAAATGGGGCGATAAAAAAAGTGAACGAGCCGTATCTGGTTGACGCCCTTTCATTTACCGAAGCCGAGGCTCGTATCATTCAAGAACTCACTCCTTATATCAGCGGTGATTTTAGTGTTGCTGCTGTCAAACGCACTAAAATTTCCGAGATTTTCTGGGATGAGACCGGCGATAAATGGTATCTCGCCAAACTTGCCTTTACTACTATCGACGAGAAGTCCGGCGCTGAGAAAAAAACTATTAGCCAGATACTTGTTCAAGCCAAAGATTTCTGCACAGCTGTCGATAACGTTCTTTCGGGAATGAAAGGCACAGCCTCAGACTACGACATAGTATCCATCAACGAGACACCTATCATGGATGTCTTCAAGGTCAAACTTGACAAATTTGAAGACTAAACAATCTAAGAGCCGGTTCGAGACCATCGCCGATAATCTGAACCGCATCAAGTCCTCACTACCTCCGTCCGTGCAACTTGTCGCAGTGTCAAAGTTTCATCCGGCTGACGCTGTCCTTGAAGCTTACAATGCCGGACAAAGGGTGTTTGGCGAGAGCAGGGTGGCCGAACTTCTCGATAAGGCTCAAACTCTCCCGGCTAATATCGCGTGGCATTTCATAGGTCATCTCCAGACCAACAAGGTAAAACAACTTGTTGGGCATGTCGCTCTCATAGAAAGTGTTGACTCACAGCGTCTACTCGACCTCATTGACGACATTTCCCTCAAAAAGAATGTCATCACCGATGTCCTCATGCAGGTGCATGTTGCAGCTGAAGATACCAAATTCGGCTGGTCGCCGGACGAGTTGCTCGATTTTTTTCGCAGTGGCGCTTACAAAGCATTACACGCAACCCGAATACGCGGTTTGATGGGAATGGCGACAAACACCGATGACATTTCGCGAATCGATGCCGACTTTGCTTTGCTACAGGCTCTGTTTGTCGAGATAGGCACCATTGCTAACGATCTAACCGAATTCAACATCCTATCCATGGGGATGTCCGACGATTATCCTTTAGCAATCAACCACGGTGCATCGCATATAAGAATAGGGTCTGCTATTTTTGGCCCCAGATCATTGTAAATTGCCAAAAAATGTGTAACTTAGCACCCAAATTCGAGCCATAACTTTGTTACGGCTCTTTCACCATGCGATTTAATTCGCTATTACCCATCGTTTTACATGAAGAAAAACCTTACATTACTCCTTATTTTGACTCTCGTGATTACCTTCTCTTCGACTGCACAGGGAGCCAAAGAGGCTGCTTTTGTACACGATTCTTCACAAGGGTACCTCTTCAATAAATTCAAGGATAACTGGTTTTTAACAATCGAAGGTGGCGGGGGTGTCTACTTCTCTCAGTTTGACAGCAACCGAAAACTACTTGATAGGGTAGCTCCGGGTGGGGCAATATATGTCGGTAAGTGGTTCTCACCTGTGCTTGGATTACGGCTCGGTGCAAGTTGGCTCGAGATAAAAGGCCTCAGTGACGGTCAATTCAATGGCAACGTTCCGGCGACTTCCACTGTGAACGGCTTCTATAAACAAAAATTCAATGAAATCGGTCCCGTGTTCGATGCTATGCTCAACCTCACCAACTGGTGGTGCGGTTATCGACCTGCCCGAGTCTACAACGCTATGTTATATGCCGGCATAGGCGGTTATTTCTCTTTCATACGCGATGCGGCAGATACCAAATGGTTCAATCAACACGATAATATAGTTGCAGGACGCATCGGACTTATCAACTCGTTCAATGTCAGCCGCCAAGTCGCCTTATCACTCGACGTACGTTACGATTACATGTCCGCTCACCGAGATGCTTCGCAGATTACACGCAAAATGGCCGGCGATGTTCAGGCTTATTTCGCAATTACTTATCTTTTCGACAAACGTCAGTGGAGTACACCTCTCATACCCGTCTGTCCCGAACCGGAAGATTGCGATGCCATAAAAGCTCGTCTCGAAGCTGCCGAAGGTCGTATCTCAGACCTTGAGGCTCAGCTTAAAGACGCTCTGGCGCATCCTGCTGAAGTTATCGTCGAAAAAGCAGAACCTGGTCCCCTCGCAACCATCTATTACCCCATCAATGTTTACAGTCTGACAAGCCGCGATTTAAATGTGCTTCAAGCCATTGCAAATGTCATGAAGGCTAATCCCGACAAGCACTACGTTCTGACCGGTTGGGCTGATAATTACACCGGATCTGAGCAATTTAACGTCCGACTGCGTCACAATCGTGTCAACGGGGTCGCAAAACAACTCTTCCGTTTCGGAGTGCCACAATCGCAGATTTCCGTTACAGTAAACAACGGCAACCTTTGCGACATGGGTGTTAAATACGTCGCTCTCGACCGTGCGGTAACAATTTCCGAAGGACAATAATCCTTCTTTGTGCATTTTAAATACGAAAATCCAAAATTTCTTCCATATTTAATTTCCCAGTTAACATTAAACTTCAATATTTTATAAAAAATCATAAAATTACGACAAAATGCAAGTTACTTTCACTATTATTTGTAACTTTGCGCTCTGTTTTGTAATATAACATCCTTGTGTTAAAACGCATAATTACGTTATGAATAATAATTCCTTTATGTCTGTTTTTGGTGGGAAAATACTTAAATTTCTCCTCGCCGGTGTGCTTACTTTGTCTACTTTGACATCTTCCGCTCAAATTAATGATAGCGGTTACTATAGAGTACAAAACTTCAAGACTCAGCGCTACGCTTACCTGCGTGACAACCGTAGCTGGATTATTGCCGGTACCGCCGACATCGAACTGGGAGCCCTCGAACTTTGGGCCGGCTTCGAAAATGCTGCCTGCGATCCCGCAACCGTCATGTACTTCGAAAACCACGGTTCGTCTGGATGGGACATACAGGCTCAAGGCACAGGTGTTTATTCATTTATTAACTTGTATGTCAAACTCCGTGACAACGGCGACAACACATATCTTATATATGCTACCAAAAGTGGCCTAACCAAATACCTCGGAGACGCCCGTAACAACAGCACTGACCAAGGTGTTATGAGCAGTAACGTGTCCGGCGATGGACGCAAGTGGTATATAACACCCATCACAGCTGCGGGCGATAACTATCTGGGCGTAAAGCCAACTGTTTCGGTCGGAGGTAAACACTACCGCGCGTTCTATGCCGATTTCCCATTCTCGACATACTCTACGGGCATGAAGGTATATTATATCAAAACAGTCGCTAACGGGATGGCTGTCTTAAGCGAGATAAACGGTGTTGTACCAAAATCCACACCCGTGTTAATCGAATGTTCTAATACAGAACCTGCAAACAACCGCCTCGAAGTCGGAGGCTCCGGATCCGTAGTAGGCGGCAATCTACTCTCTGGCGTCTATTTCAACAACGCCAATTCACAACACCTCAACCGCACGGCTTTTAACGCTTCGTCCATGCGTGTGCTCGGCATAACTGCCGATGGTTCACTCGGCTATATCACACCATCACTCGATTTCCTCCCCGCCAACGAATCATACCTCCAAGTGCCCGCAGGCACTCCTGCCGAACTTAAGATAGTCACCCAGGAAGAATATGACAAAATCATGGCCTCGCAACCGTCCGGTATCTCATTAAACGTTTCTTCGCTCGACATGCAAGTTGGCGATGTATTCCAATTTGTAGCTACCGTTACCCCTTCCACCGCTACGGGATACACTATAAGTTATTCCTCATCAGACAATAACGTGGCATGGGTTGACGCCGACGCCAATGTTCACGCTCAGGCCGAAGGAACAGCCGTCATCACAGCATCCATTGGCAACATTAAGACCACTTGCACTGTCACCGTCAAGGATGACAAAACACCTAAGGGGCTGTCTCTCAATGTTGCCAACCTCGAACTCATGCAGAACGACTCTTACAGACTCATAGCTTCCGTCACTCCCGAAACAGCTACCGGATATACTATTGAGTGGCTGTCGTCAGCCCCCGATATCGCTGCTGTCGACAATCAGGGAAATGTTACAGCTAAAGCCGTGGGACAAGCCGTTGTTACAGCGCGTATCGGCACTAATCTCTCAGCATCTTGCACAGTAACCGTTACGCCGCTCGTTATAGCCCTTGAAAGCATCACGCTCTCTTCATCTTCGGTTTCTCTTATCGAAAACAACTCGGTAACACTATCAGCTACGCCGGTTCCGGCTAATGCTACCGACTACGCACCCGTTTGGGCTTCGTCCGACCCTTCGGTCGCTACCGTAACCAATGGTGTTGTCAAAGCCATAGCGCCGGGACAAGCTGTCATCACCGTCTCCAGCGGCAACATCAAGTCTGAATGCAATGTTACCGTAACACCGGTTCCTCAGGTTCTCCCCGAGAAAATATCTCTCGATAACACCCAGGTTGAACTCATCAAGGGGGCAACTATCCAGCTCAACGCAATAGTTACACCTGACAACGCCGACAATAAGACCCTCACATGGTCTACCGACGACGCTGCGGTAGCATCTGTCGACAACACGGGTTTCGTCTCTGCACTCGGCGGCGGCACAGCTACTATTACAGTCTCCACTGTTAATGGCCTCACTGCCTCTTGCGTAGTAAACGTTAAAGTCCTTGTCGAATCTGTTGCTTTCGATTCCAAGTATCTCACTGCCTACGAAGGCGATGTCATACAGCTCATTCCTACTATATTGCCAGTCGATGCCACCAATAAAAATCTCAGTTGGAAATCCTCCAACCCCACTGTGGCAGTTGTCGATAACCAAGGATTCGTGACTATCCTTAGCGCAGGTTCAGCCGATGTTACCGCAACAACTCTCGATGGTACGAATATCACCGCTACTTGCCGTTTCAATACCTCATCCGGCATACAAGATATCTTGGCAGACAATCCCTACGTTGATGTCTACTCGCTGCAAGGTCACCTTTTACGACATAATGCCGATGCCGCCTATATCGCCACACTCCAACCCGGTGTTTACATTATTTCAACCGGTACCGCTCGTATCAAAGTATATCTTCCCGAGTAACCCCCTCGTGACGCACCGCATTAAGGTGCGTCAACCTATGGAGCGGTGAGGCAAACCGCACTTTCATCCGTACTTTCATCCATATAGGAGAAAAATAACTGAGGACGCACCGTTGGCGCGTCCTCAGTTATTTTTCTGATTCAGATTGAAATAAGGCTTTCGTGATAGGCGAATTCGCTAAAGGCTGTTTCCCATTTAGAGCCGGTCATACCTCCTTGTACGGCAAAAATTAGAGTCGATAGACAACTCATCAACCAAGCTTTAAAATAAAGTGTAGGCTATGCGTAGACTGACAACCGGGAAAACCTTCATCGTTTTTATCAACCCGAGATAAGTGCCGACTTTCCCGCGCACATTATCCAGTTCTGTTGTCATGTTGACCCCGTCATGAGTAATGACATCAGGACTTCCGCCCCATATCATCGCTCCCACATCGAACGAGCCGGTCCATCGCTTATCGGATGATAGCGCCCCGCCATAACCGAAACCCAAGTAGGGACGTACCGCGTTAACCAAAGCGCGCGCACGCAAAGTGCCGTCTTTGTCGGGCTCCATGATATAAGGAGTACCGTTTTTATAGTCTCCCATGTGCACTCCCAGTCGTCCGAAACTCTCAAATTTTTCTTTCAGGACATCAGCCAGGTCAGGATCAAGATATAAATCTCCATAACCGGGAATATCAAGTGGAGTGTCCACAAAATCTGTTTTCTTTATAAACTCATAGGCCCTGTTATATATTCCTATCGCAAGCAGCGATGGCATCTCCTCTATGGTGTTGCAAGCCTTCGCTATCTGACGCGAACCTGCATAAAAACCTGCTGTGAAATGCCAGTGACGATTCGACCGGAACGGATACACATCTATAAGAAACTTAAATTGAGTCATTGTAGGGGTACCGTTCATCACGACAGTCTCATCTACCTCGAAACCTGTCAAACTTTCCATCAGTTCCTGAGCCTTAGAGAAGTTCGAGCTATTAATCTTTCCGTCGTCTGTGTACGATTGTATATCAAAATACAATGGTACGTCAAAACGAGGCATCCAGTCCACTCCTACGCGAACGCGTGCCCATTCGGTTATTGGTGACGACACCTCTAACCCAAGACCGGTCGTTCCGGCGTTTAACGACAAATCAAGATTATTCAAAACTCCTGACTCGTTCATACGCTGGAAGATATTCGGCCGTGTCGACTCGTCTTGCTTTACGTCATTATAGTTAACCTGCGCAAAAACAGAACCGGCACTCATCACGGCAAGTGTAAAAAATAGCGGTAGAGATAACTTCATAGGCAATACGTCATTTTCATTAAAAATCGCATTTCAAGACACAAAGTTACAATTATTTTTTATAAAACTATACATTTTATATATAAAACTCATTTTTCCCTTTACTTTTGCCCACACTTTTTGAACCACACCCTGGCAAAGTAGCAAGAGATGCACTCCCGTGTGTTCGACTTATCCTCCTTCTCCCCATACTCACTATCCAAAAGAAATTTCGAAAAATTTTCCGTTAAGTTTTTTTTAATAAAAAGTTGCATATTTCAACAAAGTATTGTAAATTTGCCCACAAAATGTGGCCAATTCTCTCACACACAGCTCCAATTGTTTGTGTGTGAGGATGTTAACCCATATATACAGAATCAACTATTTCTAATAATAACTTTTAAACTAATCAAAAATGAATCGCAAACTATTGTTTGGACTGCTCATGCTCCTTTTCTCTTCTATGAGCATTGGCATGTTTACTTCGTGTAAAGACGATGCTGAAGACTTCCACAAAGATCTTACGCTCGAAGATGCGAACCTTGCACAAAAAATTCAAGCTCTCCAAGAAGCACTCGCCAAAGTGCAAAGCGCCCAGGAAGCCTGTCAGTCAAGTTGCACAGCTCAGTTCGCTGTTTTGAACAAACAGCTTGCCGACCTCGACTCGCTCTACAATGCCCTCAAAACAGCGCAGGCTAACGACAGTTCAGCCCTCGCAGCTGCTATTCAGAAAGAAATCAACGATCGTATCTCTGCTATCAACGCAGTAAACGAGGAAATCGCTAAACTTCAGGCTGCCGACAGCACTCTCCAGGCTTG
Organism: Muribaculaceae bacterium; assembly: GCA_022509065.1. Classification (GTDB taxonomy): domain Bacteria; phylum Bacteroidota; class Bacteroidia; order Bacteroidales; family Muribaculaceae; genus CAG-873. Next base: position 3,993 of record JAFLTY010000013.1, on the reverse strand, counting down.
GCAGACCAAGTACGAGCCCATCATCAACGCTCTCAGCACCGATATGGCTACTGTAAAGGGGCAGATCGAAGCTATACAGAATCAGTTCGGCGACCTCCAGGGTCAAACTGTCGAAGAATATGTTAACTTCATGATTAACTCTGCTCTCCAGCAGTTCAACGCACAGATGATTGTTATCAACGAAGCCATAGATGGTCTCCAGGGTCAACTCGACGTTGTTAACACAACTCTCACAAGCCTGCAGGAACAAATCGACGACCTCAAAAACGCTCAGGGTCCCGTAATTCCCGACTATACCGAAACAATCAACGACCTCACTAGCCGTGTAAGCGCTCTCGAAGCATTCAAAACAGAATTGGAAACTTGGCAAACAGGTATCAACACTTGGAAAACGGGTATTGAAACTTGGCAAAAAACCGTTGACGGAATCCTCGCCGGTATCACCAATCAAGCTCTTCTCGACGCAATCACACAGGCTACTTGGGTAGACCAGAACAAGAACGTTCTCGAATGGCTCATCGAACACAAAGATGACTTCATGAAGCACTGCGTATGCACCGGTTTCGATCCCACCGATCTCCAGAACAGCATCAACGACCTCTATACCCAGTATAATGACCTGTACGGTAAGTTCACAACTCTGTCAACTGACCTCCACAATGCTAATCTCAACATAGCTGCAAATACCGAGCAGATCAACAAACTGCTCAATTTCTTCGGCCTTACTACTGAAGACCTCGAAGCTACCGACCTTACTCTTTACGACTACAAAGCACTTGTAGTTAAAGTCAACAACAACGCTACCGAAATCGAAAACCTCAAAACTCAGATCGAAGAGGTATTCACTACTATCCAAAAAGTTGTCGACGAACTCATCACCAATCTCTTGGTGCAGAACGTTTATAACACCGTATTCGGAAGCTTCGCTACTCCTCTCGGCGTACAGAGCAACATTCTCATGACCTACTACGGTTGGAACACTAACAACACTCCCGTTAGCTTCCCCACCAACTACACTGACGTTGAATATATCGCTCCCGATAGCGAAGACCAGATCTTCAGCCAGAACGTCCTCAACGAACTCAACCCCACAACATACGAACTCCCCAACGGTTATATGCTCGGTGGCGAAGGCAACATGGGTAAACTCTATCTCACAATCAACCCCAGCAACGTTGACTTCACACAGCAGGACGTTGAACTCAACATCGTTAACAGCCAGGGCGAAGTTTGCCCCGTTACTGTTGGTGACCTCCGCATCAGCGACGAAACTCTCGCTTTCGGTTACAGCCGTGCAAGCCAAGCTCCCAACTACTTCTATGAAGTACCCGTCACCATCGACGCCGAAGGTATCGCTGCTCTTCACCTCGCTAAACCCGAAATAAGCAAGGAACAGGTTAAAAACGCACTCCAGACTCGTGGCATCGGTGACATCGCTGCTATCGCCAAGACTCTTTACAACCAGTACAACAACAGCCTCCAGGCTTATGCCCTTCAGACTTACAACACTATCGAAGTTAACGGCATCGAAGTTCCCCGCACCATAACATCGCAGTACAACTTTGCTGCTACTTGCGTTAAACCCCTCTCGTTCCGCTTCCTCGCCGGTAAAGAATTCGGCACCGACGTTCTTCCCACAATTTCGCCCCTGTCAGAATACCTTGACACTTTCTTGAAGAATATCGAGTTTGAAGTTCAAGCTCCTACTTTCAACTTTGGCGACTTCACACTCAATATCACTCCTATCGATGACATCGAACTTGAATACACCGGTGGTCTGAAAGTTTGGTTCCCCGAATCAGTTATTAAAGATGATATGGGTAATGTTGTTGGCACAATCGAAGGTCAGTGGATTTATGTTGACCAGGATAACATCAACGAACTCATCGAATCCATCCGCGAATCATTACAGACCGTTGTAGGTAGTGTAAATGAGGACCTTGACAAGATCGCTGAGGATATAAAGAACTACATCAATAACATCAAAACATCCATCAACAACACAATGGATAGCTTCGTAACTGACATCAACGGTCAGATCCAGGGTATCCTCCAGGATGTTAAGGATGAACTCGCTGGCCGATTCGGTCGTATCGATGACTTCATCGAACGTTACAACGAATTCGCTGCTCGCGTCAACAACATCTTCCACCACCCCAACCACTACCTCCAGGTTGTTGCTCTCTATAAGAACAACAGCGGTATGCTGAGCCAGCTCTCCAACAGCCTCCGCGTTCCCTCAAAATTCCAGAAAGGTAACGGTAACGGTTTCATGATCTACCTCACCACTTACTCAGCCGAACTCGTGGCTCCCGCTTACAAGAAATACGTTGCCATCACCGGCAAGTATGACGCTAACGGTAAAGCCGTTGACTGCAGCCTCAAGAGCCTCAACACCGGTGAACTTAACACCGTCCTCGAAGGCCGTCAGAAACGTTTCGCTGTTCCCACCTCACAGCTCGAAGCCGGCTACACTTACGAACTCACTTACCAGGCTCTCGACTACCATGGCGTGACCTCGACTCGTAAGATGTACTTCCAGATTGTAAAATAATCGCTATAAGTCTCAATTCATTTTTAACGACTTAAAACAGACTAATTATGAAATTCAATAAATTAATCTTGGCAACATCTCTTCTTCTGAGCGGTGCGTTTGCTATGAACGCTCAAGAAGAAGTAACAGAATATGCCTACAAAACCAACTGGTATATCCAAGGCCAGTTTGGCGGACAGGAGACTTTAGGCGAAACATCATTTGGCAAACTCCTCTCCCCCACTGCCCAGATTGCCGCTGGTGTAAACTTCAATCCCTACATCGGTATGCGTCTCGCAGTTAACGCTTGGGGCAGCAAAGCAAGCGAAACCATCAACGCCCTCAGCCACAACGAAACATACCGTTGGAAATGGAACTACGTTTCGGGTAACATCGACGTTACTTTCAACCTTACCAACATCCTTGGCGGATACAAACCCAACCGCCTCGTCGACGTTGACCTTTTCGCCGGTATTGGCGCTAACGTAGGTTGGAACAACAAAGAAGCCCAGGCTCAGAACCAGAAGTACCAGCAGACATTCGGTGCCGTATCAGGTGGCAACCCCCTCCAGGCTTACCTCTGGGACGGTACTAAAACTCGCTTCATGGGCAACTTTGGTGCTGACATCTGGTTCAACTGCAGCGAACACGTTGCCGTTGGTCTCGAACTCAATGCCAACATGCTCAACGACAAGTATAACTCAAAGAAAGCTGACAACATCGACTGGTATTTCAACGGAATGGTGGGCGTTCGCTACACATTCGGTAAGAAATACACCAAGACAACACGCATCATTGAGCCCGCTTGTCCTCCCTGCGAAGAAACCATCGTTGAAAAAATCGTCGAAAAAATTGTTGAAGTTCCCGTTGTCGTTGAACAACCCGAAGTTAAACAAAAAGAGCCTCTCCGTCGCGATATTTTCTTCACAATTTCGAACACCGTTATCGCTAACTCTGAGAAATATAAAGTTGACGAAATCGCCAACTACCTCAAAGAGCACCCCGGATCGGTAGTTTACGTTACCGGTTACGCTGACAAAGGCACCGGCACAAAAGCCATCAACCTTCGTCTCTCGAAACAGCGCGCTCAGGCCGTTTACAATGCTCTCGTCAACGAGTATGGCATCGCTAAGGATCGCATCCACGTTGCAAGCATGGACGACAGCATGGAACAGCCCTATGCTACTCCCGCTGAAAACCGCGTAGCTATCTGTATCGCAGAAGAAAAATAATCTCGATACTAAAGCTTATCTTTAAATAGAATTAAGCTTTAACCCTAAAAAAGACAGTTTCCATTCCGGAAACTGTCTTTTTTATCTTTCTACACAACACAACAAAGCCCCTTAACCTTATAAAAAGTCAAGGGGCAAACTTTGTACCCGAAATGGGACTCGAACCCATACAGCCGTTATGGCCAAGGGATTTTAAGTCCCTCGTGTCTACCATTCCACCATTCGGGC
>JAFLTY010000012.1 GCA_022509065.1 Muribaculaceae bacterium | reverse complement strand
TTGATTAAGTTTCATAAGTCTTTCGCTTTGAGGCATACCTTGTTCGATGAACACGACATTGAGGTTTTCCATATTTGAAAGGCAAATTAACTCGTTGATTGTCGCATAATCCCGGATATTTCCTTTCAAACCGGGATTTTCTTCCCTCCATTGGCGAGCTGTTTTACCGAACATCGCAACATTTAATACGTCGGCTTCGTCAGCATAGACTCTTGTTGCCTGCTCACGCGTTATTTCCGGTGGAAGCAAATGTGTTTTTATGGCATCGGTGTGAATGCGATAATTGATTTTAGAAAGCTCTCGTTTAGCCGACCAGCCGATTAGTTTCTGTTCTTCCTCTTTGAGTCGCTGAAATTCTTTTACAATGTATAATTCAAATTCTACCGAAATCCAGCTTGCAAATTTGAAAGCTATATCTTTGTGAGCGAAAGTACCACCGTAACGTCCTGATTTTGCTATTATACCAATAGCGTTAGTCGCTTCTATCCATTTCTTGGGTGAAAGTGTGAAAGCGTTTAGGCCTGCATGCATTCTAAACCCCTCGAATTCGGTGGGTTTAAAATTAGGGTTATATAATTGTTCCCATATACCGAGATATTCAATGGTATTGCGGTTACGCATCCAGTTCGCAATCACGGCATTTGGTTCATCGCTTTTGTGTTTTGCCAAATCGGTTAATGATATATAATCATCACCATTAACTGATATTATAGTGATATTGGAATTTTGGACGATTATTTTTGCCATCTTTTTAAAGTTTTGATTTCCAAAAACAAATTTACTAAATATTTCGGATTGACGTATCCGTTTTTGAAGCGGAAACGCAAGTCTATCCATTGGTTTTGCTGTCCGCGAAGCGATGGAGGTTCTGTTGATGAAGCCGGAATAGTTTCTGATGAGGCGATAACGATAGATCAGTGAATTTGAAAATTGCCTAAAGAAAAGAATATTTTTAAAATATTTTCTGCATTACCTGTAATAATGCATTACCTGTAATAAAATCTGAAGATGATTTAACTTAGGGGAATTCTTTTTTGTGTCTTTTTTATTTGCGTAATTAACAAAGTTAAACTTTGTTAATTACTGCTTTTATTCTTGTATAATCAATTTTAATGTTGTAATTTTGCAGTGTAAATAATATAAATATGTCTATGATTTATAGTAAGACAAATTTAACTATATTATTCACAAAGAGTTATTTGAAATATTTCCATCTAAGTGTGACTATGCACACAAACGCGCCCGGGGTAGATGCACCAAGAGGCATCCCGACGGCGTGGGCGAAGGGTCGTTCGACATTCGTCGTGTTTCTGTGTCCGTTCACGTGGGACTTTTAAACGAGGTTCCTGTGGTTTATTGTGTTTGTCATTTATTCATAGATAAAATTTTTTGATTTGCACTATTGTTGATTAAGAATGGTTTTAATATGCTTCGGACTATAGATACACATATCATGGTTTTTCCCTTCTCATGGTTTCATGAGAAGTCTCTAATAGTGAGGCATATCGTTTTTTCATTGGCAATGAAGACGATATGCCTCTTTTTTATGCTACTTGCGTTATATTTTCTGCCAAAATGACAGAGTTCTTATAGTATAGGGATAATTGGCTAATAATCTGTGGCTTTGTTTTTAAAACACTCTTCCTATCTGCCATTTATGTTTGTTGCTCAACTTTTTTGGCATAACTTTTGTTTAATTATCAGTACGAGACAAAAAAATCTCGTTTTGATTAAGACATAACTAAATTAAAACTTTATACATACTTTTATTATGGGAAAAATTATAGGTATAGACCTCGGAACCACTAACTCGTGTGTATCCGTTCTCGAAGGTAAGGACCCCGTTGTTATTCCTAACAGCGAAGGTCGCAACACAACCCCCTCGGTTGTGGCATTTGTTGATGGTGGCGAACGTAAGGTTGGTGATCCCGCCAAACGTCAGGCCATCACTAACCCAACGCGTACTATCTATTCGATAAAACGTTTCATGGGTGAAACCTACGATCAGGTTAAAGACGAAATTGAACGCGTTCCTTACAAAGTTGTACGCGGCGACAATAATACTCCTCGTATCGATATTGACGGTCGTCAATACACCCCTCAGGAAATCTCAGCTATGATTCTTCAGAAAATGAAGAAGACTGCCGAAGACTATCTGGGCCAGCCCATCACCGAAGCAGTCATTACAGTTCCTGCCTACTTCAACGATGCTCAGCGTCAGGCCACTAAGGAGGCCGGTGAAATTGCCGGGCTTACCGTTAAACGTATTGTGAACGAACCGACAGCCGCTGCGCTTGCTTACGGTCTTGACAAATCGAACAAAGATCAGAAAATTGCTGTATTCGACCTTGGTGGCGGTACTTTCGATATCTCCATCCTCGAATTGGGCGACGGCGTTTTTGAAGTGAAGTCAACTAACGGTGACACTCACCTTGGTGGCGACGATTTCGACCATGTCATCATCGACTGGCTCGCTGAAGAATTCATCAAAGACGAAGGTATTGACCTGCGCAAAGATCCAATGGCTATGCAGCGTCTCAAAGAAGCTGCCGAAAAAGCTAAAATCGAGCTTTCTTCAACAACTTCTACCGAAATCAATCTGCCCTATATCATGCCGGTAAACGGTATACCCAAACACCTCGTCAAAACTCTTACACGAGCTAAATTCGAACAACTGGCAGACAAACTCATAAACGCTACTCTCGGACCGTGCGAACAGGCTCTTAAGGATGCCGGTCTCAAAGCTTCAGACATCGATGAGGTTATTCTCGTAGGCGGTTCCACCCGTATTCCTGCCATTCAACAGGTCGTTGAAAAATTCTTCGGCAAGACGCCCTCTAAAGGTGTAAATCCCGATGAAGTGGTCGCTGTTGGTGCAGCTATCCAGGGTGGCGTTCTCTCTGGCGATGTAAAAGACGTGCTTCTGCTTGACGTAGTGCCTCTGAGTGTCGGTATCGAGACTCTCGGCGGTGTTATGACAAAACTTATCGAAGCTAACACAACAATACCTACCCGCAAGAGCGAGGTCTTCTCGACTGCGGCCGATAATCAGCCTTCTGTCGAAATCAATGTTCTCCAGGGTGAACGTCCTCTCGCCAAAGACGACAAACTTCTCGGCAAATTCCATCTCGATGGTATAGCCCCCGCACCTCGCGGTGTACCTCAGATTGAAGTTACATTCGAAGTAGATGCCAACGGCATTCTCAACGTAACAGCTAAAGATAAAGCTACCGGCAAGGAACAGTCGATACGTATTGAAGCTTCGAGCGGTCTGACAGACGCCGAAATTCAGCGCATGAAGGACGAAGCAGCCGCTAATGCAGCCGCCGACGCTAAAGAAAAAGAACGCATCGATAAACTCAATCAGGCTGACGCTATGATTTTCCAGACCGAGAAACAGCTCTCTGAAATTGGCGATAAGATTCCCGCCGACAAGAAAGCCGCTATCGAAGCTGCCGTCACTAAACTTAAAGACGCGCACAAAGCTCAGGATATCGCCGGTTGCGAAGCCGCAATGAAGGAAATCGAATCTACTTTCGGTGCCGCTCAGCAGGACATCCTCAACGCTCAGGCACAGGCTCAGCAAAGTCAGGCTCAACCTGGTTCCGACGCTTCTCAAGGCGGTGACGACCATGTAACTGACGTCGACTTCGAAGAAGTTAAGTAATACACTTTATCATTAAATTAACCAAAGAGACTGTTTGACACGTGTTAGACAGTCTCTTTGTTTTTGTATGTCATCTAATAAGCTTTAAGTATGTAATTCCGTATTTAACTCTGCATCCTGCAAAAAACGACTCAAAATTATCTCAACATGCAATCTATATAATTTTCATTTTGTATATTTGTATGGTTTTCAAAGACATGCGTTCTTCTCTGGCTCGCATGTTTTTCGATGCCTACTTATGTGTTTGATCTATATCGAATTATAGTTATTTAGATTATCCAATGAGAAGATTTATATTTTATATAGCGTTTTGCATGGCTATTAATGTTTTTGGTGAGTCAACCGGTATTGAAGCTTTAGCGAAAAGGCTTCTTGGCTCAAAAGCCTCTGATATAGTTTTTGTCGAGTCGAAAGATTCTACCGAGCGTTATCGGGTATCGGTCGATGGTGATAAGATTAGAATTGAGGGTTCGAATCCTTCGGCCATGGCAGTGGGTCTTAACAGATATCTGCGCGAGGTGTGTCACACTGACGTTTCGTGGTTTGCAGCGGACAGTATAGTGGTTCCCGCTACGCTTCCTTTGCCTGAAGAAGTACTGGAAGGCGAGTCTAAGGTGCCCATGCGTTTTTTCCTTAACTATTGCACTTACGGCTACACGATGCCTTATTGGCAATGGAATGATTGGGAACGTTTTATTGACTGGATGGCTCTTCAGGGTGTCAATATGCCGCTGGCCATTGCCGGTCAGGAGGCTGTCTGGCAGCGCGTCTGGCGTTCTTTCGGTCTTGACGACCAAACCATACGCTCATACTTCTCCGGCCCGGCACATCTGCCTTGGCACCGTATGTTAAATCTTGACAGATGGGACGGCCCGTTGCCACAAAGCTATATCGACGCCCAGGCAGTTTTGCAAAAAAATATTGTCTCACGAATGAGCGAACTCGGTATGTCTCCCGTTCTTCCGGCTTTTGCGGGTCATGTGCCACCGGAACTCGGTAACATATATCCTGATGTCAAAATACATCCGATGAGTCGATGGGGAGGTCTTGATCCTGACAAATACCGTTCGTATTTCATCGAACCGTCCGAACCACTTTTTGACACCATTCAACAACGCTTCATGACAGAACAAAGGGCTGCTTATGGCACCGCTCATATCTATGGTCTCGACCCGTTCAATGAGATAGAGGTTCCGTCGTGGGAGGAGGACTACCTGCGCAGTTCTTCCAAGCGTATCTTTGAGTCGCTCGTTGCGAACGATCCCAACGCTATTTGGGTGCAGATGGCATGGATGTTCCACTATATGAGCGACAAATGGACCGATTCACGTATTAAGGCATTCCTGTCAGGAGTCAGTCCATACAGAATGGTTCTCCTTGACTATTATTGTGACTACAATCCTTTGTGGGAAAAGACAGACTCTTTCCACGGCACAGATTTCATTTGGTGTTACCTTGGAAATTTCGGAGGCAATTCTTTTTTGGCTGGAGATATGGACACATGTATGACGCGAATTGACGAGGTATACAATGCCGACCTACCCAATCACGTAGGTGTTGGTGGCACTTTGGAAGGTCTCGATGTCAATCGTCACATGCACTCATACATCCTGGACAGGGCATGGGAGCATACTGGTCTTTCCAATCGTCCGGAAGATTGGATCAGTCTATGGGCTCTTAATCGTGGCGGTCTTGACGACCCGGCTATTATCGACGCGTGGAAAAATTTATATCGCGACATCTATCATAGCGTATCGGCAAGCCAAGGTTCGCTGATAAATGCGCGTCCGGGTCTGGAAGGAAGCGGTAACTGGACGACAAAAAATAAAATCAATTACGACAATGATGCGCTGTGGGCCATCTGGGAGACTCTCATCGAAGCGGACAGTCAGAATCCGGCTCACCTATATGACGTGGTCAATGTCGGTCGTCAAGTTCTCGGCAACCATTTCGTGCTGCTTCGTGACATGTTTACCGAAGCCTACAACCAACGTGATATCCCGAAAATGAAAAAAATAGCCGGGCTGATGAATGATTACATAAAGGATTATGACAGTCTACTCGCCACGAGTCCCGACTTCCTTCTGGGCAATTGGCTCAATCATGCTCGGGCTTATGGCACATCGGCCGACGAATCCGATTACTATGAGACTAACGCCCGACATCTCATTACAACGTGGACTCAGGCTCCCGGTGGTCTTAACGATTACGGCAACCGTGACCTCAGCGGTCTTGCCTCGTCCTTTTATAGAGAGCGTTGGAGAATGTTCACAGATGCTGTGATAAAGGCTGTTGAAGAAAATCGCGAGTGGAACGGTGCGGAAGAACCTTTCTATACAGATTTGGCGCGTTGGGAGTGGGAATGGTGCGACGGTCATGAATCGCACGATGACCAGCCCTCCGGCAACCCAAAAGATATAGCGTCATCGTTATTGAAAAAGTGGCGAGACATAAACACTCGGGATTTACAATAACCGGAGGTTATTGCAGCTCACGACACTGTGAAACGACGAATTGTCGAACCGGCTCTTAAGATTTTTCTCTATGGACAAAATACTCAACCTACAGAATCTCGCTCATATTGAGCCATTCTCGTCTCAATTTGCCCTTCTAAGCGGCATGTACCTTCTTACACGCATTGAGGTACCGACCGAGAGTAACGCTCATCCGGGCTACACGCATCCCCTATCGCAGGTCGACACCCCTTTCCGCCTTGACGGCTTGCTTGTACTCTCCAATGCTGGCGGACAGATCGAACTTAACGCTAACACGGACACATACGCCTTATGCGCCAATGACATAGTCATTGTGCGGCCGGGAACGCTGATATCTTTTGCCAACCTGCAAGCTCCGATAGATTTCACTCTGCTTTTCATCTCAACAGACTTTTTGAACTCATTGAATATAGACCTCAATTCTCTTGAGATCAAGGCACTCGTATCTCGTCCTCGCAACGTTATGCGAATGTCAAAAAACGGTAACGAGCTTATAAGAAAATATTTCGATTTACTGCAGCAAAACGCCTCTAAGCCAACTGATTATATTTTTCGAACACGAATTGCCCGGATGCTGATTTCGGCAATGACCTACGAGACTCTTGGGCTGGCTCTCAACACACACACAGACGATTATTCTTTCGAGAGAGTAGACAGTGATCCCGAGGCAACGACACGTATTCAGAATTACGTCTACCATTTTATCCAGTTGGTGCACGTACATTACAACAAGCACCGCAACATTGAGTTCTATGCCCGTGAACTGTGCATCACGCCTAAATACCTTTCAATGGTAACCAAGCAGATAACCGGACAGACAGCTGCCAGATGGCTTTCGCGTGTTACTGTCCAGCATGCCAAGAACATGTTGAGATATTCAGACAAAACGGTTCAGCAGATTGCTTACGATCTGAATTTTCCCAGTCAAAGTGCTTTCGGAAAATATTTCAAACGCTTCACCGGCATGTCGCCAAGCGCCTATATAAAATCCTTCGACAAATAACAAAAGTTGTTGCTGTACCCTCCATGTTAAATCATCAGGAGTGTCCGCGGCTAACTCGGTAAAATTATCTTGAGTGTCAAGAGGCTAACTCGGTAAAATCATCTTGAGTGCCCCGAAGATAACACGGCAAAATCAATTGGATTGTCCCGTGGGGATGGTTTCGAGACGGTCGATGCGGAAGTTATCCACCTTGAACCAACCACTGTTGTTGTCTGCCGGTGTCCCATCCTGTCTTTTATTACTACTGCGGATGCCGACTGTCAACGGTTCTCCCTCGTCGACATGCGCAACGACTGCCATTTCACGCAAAGTGAAGTTATCAGTCCGACCACCTTCGTGACCAGCGAAAGATCTGACCTCGCCGGGGTTGATTATATTCTTGTACTCCTCTTCCTTGCCAAAGTACTGGACATAATTATTGGCGAAGAGACGACAGTCGGATTTAGCGCCGTCTTCAACCCACAGCATACAACGCACCAAATAGTAACCTTCGTCAAGTTTGTCGGGAGATATCGTTTGTGAAAGTTCGTAATCGGCCGGCATTGGCGAAGAATTTATCCAACAAAGATTATTTCCTTTGAAGTTCGTCCCGTCGTTGTTGATACCATACGAATTTCCGTTAAGATCTCCTTTCGATGTCCATCCTGAGGGTATTCCACGACTTGTCTCTCCCGTTATGTTATACTTTCCGTTAGCATCATATTCGAAATCGGGATTTACGAGTAGTTGTGATGTCAGCAATCCGTTATCATCGTCATATTCGACGAATATGCGACTAAGCACTAACCCCGGATCGAGCAAGGATACACGCAATTTCACAGTCCCGTCTTCGTCGGCCATGTGTTTTAAGGTAGCGTCGTTAAACCCTTGCATTACAGTGGTATGCCATTTACCTTCCATAGCCCAAGTGACAAGCGAAGAAACCTCGGGAGACTTATCATTTATACTAAGTGCGACGTTGTAAGCGTCGCCGCTATGTATGGGGAAAGTGGGCAAGAAATGGGCAGATATTTTGTTAAGACCGCGCTTCACCGGCACGGTATATTCGATATAAGGCGCATCACCTATCTCATTTATGCCATACGATTTCATGTTCAAAGGCCATACAGTCATACTTGTGCCTGACACTCCAAGATTTTTTATCTCCTTAAAATCACCTCGGTGAGTAATAAAATCATTGGCTTGAACTATTGCAAAACGTGGTTCATGCTGTTCAATGGTAAATTGAGCCACTCCGTCAGGCGTAGCTGTTTGCGGCATACCGAAATGAGCCAAATCGCGTGGCTTATAGCTCATTATACCATCCCATTTGCCTCCGGCTGTTTGCTTGTTATACTTATCGGTCAATGCCACAATTCCGTTAAAAGCGTTTTGTGACTCTTCGGCATATTTCAACGCATCTTCCCGGTGACCGGCGGCTGCGAGTTCGAGACTTTGTGAAGCTCGTAATGTCTTTGCATTCATAAGGTAAGCCCCCTTTACAGGATATTCTATAATTTCGAAGAAGGCATCTTTCAATCGAGCCGGTACGGATGTCGAAACGGCATCAACCTTGTCAGCAAGATTTTTATATTCAGCAATGCGTCGGTCTTTTTCAGTGTTGTTATATTTTATACCGAAAACATGCTCGGGTTTACCTCCGGCTGCCAACCGATAATAGTCCATCTTTATATCGGCTATTGCATCTGCCAATTCTTCACCGAAGGTTTTAGCAGCCCAATAACGATTGTATTCATAGGCCTTCTCAGGTTGCCATGCATCGACATCCCAAGCAAGATCCATACAGAATTCGAGCTCTTCCTCCGCAGGTTTGATATCACCCACATTGATGACCCATAGGTCTTTGACGCCATTATCGTAGCTCTTGACAAGTTCGTAGCTGATGAGCGAGGGCGATGAGGACGCCAACCAAAGATAGTCGGCGGGAGTTCCCCAATAAGACAAGTGATAATACATTCCGTGCCCACCGGACCGCTTTTGTTCTTCGGCTGACGGCAACTGACGCACATAACCATGGTTGTCGTCGACCCATGTAATGATAACGTCTTCGGGAATCTGTAAACCTGCATTATAAGCCTCGAGGACTTCTTTGTAAGGAATAAATATTTGAGGAACACCTGTAGGATCACCCAAATGTTTTGCTATAAGCGAACGCTGAAAATCAATAATCTCTGTCAGTCCCCTTACCTTATCTTCGGTTGTAGGATAACCGCTTATGCCCCAGTCATGTACACCGCGCATACCCAAGGTGTACATGGCAGAAAAGCCTTTACTTTCCTCGACGCGCTCCTCCCAATATTTCTGTATTTTCTCCTTATTAGTCACATAGTTCCAGTTTTCATTAGTGCCGTAATTATTTTCATAGTGTCGCCACTCCCATTCATTGTCTCTGAGCATCTGCTCGCAATGACTTGAACCGAGCGCTATGTCATATTTCTTTGCTACGGGAAGATTATCTTTGTTATCCCAAAAAGCTTGTGAGCACATGTGCATGGCAGGCCACAAAACATTGGCTCTCAGCCTAAGCAACAACTCCATCACTTTGGCATAAGTGTTTGGGCCTATATTGTTATACTGGGCATCTATTCCTTTCGCAGCCCAAGGCATAAGACCGAAATCCTCATCGTTGATGAATATACCCCTCCATTTAACCGAAGGCTCGCCAACTGTCAAGCTACCCGGAGAAACATAGAGGGCGTCTTGTTTTTCTGGAGTCACATCAGCCCACCAAATCCACGGCGAAACTCCCATTAGACGCGAAAGCTCGAAGACACCGTATGCTGTTCCGCGTGGTGTCGATCCATAAATGACCAGGGCACGGTTGACACCCTTCAATGGTTTTTCGACAACAGCCAGTCCGTAAGCCTCCCATTTGTCGGCTACTCCATCAACAGCAATCTTTCTTTTATCGACAAGCCTATCAACTAATTCAGATTGACCCAATGTTCCGACTATTATAGGCAACTCAACTTTGTCAAGAGTGGATTGTAACCCAAGAACACGCCCTGTGATGGCCTCAATATCTCCTATAACGGCCTCGACTGCAGTTGTCACAACCGGTGCATCGTTAGCATCGACAATGAATACAGCTTGCTTGCCATCGTTTCCAACTAAAGTAAAGTCATTTTTTTCTTTTTGGTATGTGACTTTGAGAGGCTTTACTGCAAAAGCATCTACACCAAACAGAAACGTAACGAACAGACATAAGAATGTCGCTGAAAAATATCGGCTCATTTGATTGGTTTTAAGTATGATATTGAGAAATTGTTTTTATTTTTTATCTGATGTGAAATGTACTTTTTAAATCCTTATTCTTAACAACACAGCTCTGATAATGGTACGGATACAGATTTGGCTATCAGTTCTGAATTAAAAATTATACTGGATTTTTACTTACAAATTACAATTAAACTCACAAATTTATGCAATTTTTTAGTTAATCCCAAAAATACCATTAAAGAGTCAGTTAAAACAAGCGGCTGGCAAACGTATAATTTGATAATTTGGTTATGGGAGGGTTTTGTGGAAGCCCTTTTTTTCTTAACTTTGCGGTATGAAACCATCCGCGACACACAACATAATAGAGATTGCTTCATTGTCCGATGAACGAGTCTCTGTTTATGCGCAGTTGCGTGATGGTAATCTTAGACATCACACCGCGAGTCAGACGGGCATATTTATTGCGGAAAGCCCCAAAGTGATCCGCGTTGCCTTGGAGGCAGGTTACATGCCTCTGTCGCTACTTTGCGAAGCACGACATATTTACGGCGACTGCAAAGACATTATCGAAGAGATTGGCTATGACACTCCAATATATACCGGGTCACGGGATATATTGGCGATGCTTACCGGTTACACATTAACACGCGGTGTGTTATGTGCCATGGAGAGACGTCCATTGCCCACGGTATCAGACGTTGTTGGCGGCAAACACCGTATCGCAGTACTCGATGGGGTTTGCGAGTCGACAAACACAGGCTCGATATTCCGCGCGGCGGCGGCTTTGGGCATTGACGGTATATTGTTATCGAGAACATCATGCGATCCCCTGAATAGACGTTCAATACGCGTATCAATGGGCGCTGTCTTCCGCATCCCCTGGACGTGGATAGACTCTCCTTTCGACGAACTGAATAAGTTCGGATATAAGACATTGGCCATGGCTCTTAAACCAACCTCCATCCCGCTTGACAGCGAAGAATTAAAGGATATACCTCAGATAGCCATTATATTAGGGACAGAAGGCGACGGTCTGAGCGACAATGTGATTCATCAAGCCGACTATTCGGTAATAATCCCGATGCATCACAATATAGATTCGCTTAATGTAGCCTCGGCGGCCGCTGTCACTTTCTGGCAGCTAAGAAAAAGACAATAACTAAGTATCACAAAATCAACAATCAAAAATATGAAGCATAGAAACGTTTTACTGACAATTCTGTTATGCGGCAGCCTTGGCATAGCAGCGCAAGAGAACGCCCCGCTATGGCTAAGACATCCTGCCATATCGCCTGACGGCAAGAATATTGCATTCAGTTATCAGGGTGATATATTTACAGTTCCGGTCGCCGGTGGGCGCGCCAATCAGCTAACCACTAACGAAGCATACGACGCGTTTCCTTATTGGAGTCCCGACGGCACACGAATCGCTTTTGCCAGTGACAGAGAAGGTTCGCTTGATGTTTTTGTCATTCCCGCAAAAGGAGGGAGTGCAAAAAGACTGACAACCAATTCAGTAAACGAAACACCCCGTGGTTGGCTTAATGATAGTACAGTGATATTTACCGCCACGATACAACCAGACATGAAAGCGTCGCAAGGTCAATTTCAGCCCCAGACCTATACAGTGAGTACGAACGGCAAGCGACCACGCATGTTTAAATCGATTTTTATGCCTGCTGTAGATATATCCAAAGACGGAAAGGTAGTTTACCACGATAAAAAAGGTTTTGAAAACGAATTCCGTAAACACGAACGTTCATCGGGTACGTCGGACATCTGGGTCATTGACGGCGACAATTTCACCAAGCTCACTGATTTCAACGGACATGATCTAAATCCGGTATGGACTGCCGATGGAGAGACAATTGTTTTCCTGAGCGAACAAGACGGCACGCTAAACGTCTGGTCGATGTCCGCAGACGGCAACAACAAGAAACAGCTTACCACATTTAACAACCATCCTGTCCGCAACCTGTCTACGTCCGACAATGACCTCTTGGCTTTTGCGTGGAACGGCGAGATATACACTCTGCAACCCGGCAAACAACCTGTCAAAGTGGACATAGAAATAATCAAGGATGACTACACCTCGGATTGGGATAAAAGCGTACGCACATCGGGAGCCACCAATATAGCAGTCTCGCCTGACGGAGACCAGATGGCCTTTGTTCTGCGCGGCGATGTGTATGTGACATCGACAAAATACAAGACCACAAAACGCATTACCAACACACCTTATCAGGAAAGATGCATATCTTTCGGCAAAGATGGACGTTCGCTCGTCTACGACAGCGACCGCGATGGACAATGGAAGCTTTATTTGGCCACGATAGATAATGAGGACGAGAAGACTTTCCCCTACTCAAGTCGAATTACAGAGACCCTGTTATACGCGCCGGCTGATGGCAAAGCAGCTCAACAACCTGTTTTCTCGCCTGACGGAAAGAAAGTGGCTTTTCTTGAAGACAGAAACGAGATACGCATAATCGATGTGGCGGACAAAACCGTAAACACAGCGTTGGAAGGCAAATACAACTACAGCTATTCGGACGGAGATATAGAGTTCACATGGAGCCCCGACAATAATTGGTTGTTAACCTCTTATATTGGAGTTGGAGGATGGAATAACCAAGACATAGCCCTTGTCAAAGCGGACGGCACCGAAGTAGTTGACTTGACAGAAAGCGGCTACACCAACTACAATCCACGTTGGGCACTTGACGGGAAGGCCGTAACCTATGCCACGACAAAATACGGCATGAGGAGCCACGGAAGCTGGGGAGAACAAGGCGACGTTATGGTGATGTTCCTTGACGGAGAGGCCTGGGACGATTTCCGCCAGACAGCCGAGGAAGCCGAACTCGCCAAAGAGGCAAAAGAGAAAAAGGACGAAAGCAAAGGTGACGACGACGATGATAAAAAAGACAAAAAGAAATCCAAGAAGAAAGAAGAGACGACCGAAGAAGATGCACCGGCCACACTCGATTTTGACTTGGCAAATCGAAAATATCGCGTCAAAAGACTGACGTCAGCTTCATCGAACCTTGGAGATTACATTCTAAGTAAAGACGGAGACAAATTATATTATATCGCATCGGCGACCGAAGGCGGCAGCAATCTTTTGGAGCGTGACCTGAAGAAAGGAACAACCAAAGTGCTGGTTCGCGGTGTGAGAGGCGGTTTCGTCACCGATTCGAAAGAAGAAAATCTCTACGTGTTGACTATGGGAGCCATTAAAAAAGTGCAATTGCCGGACGGCAAAGAAGACATGGTAGAGTTTGAGGCGCGCTATGACCACCACCCGGCGGCAGAACGCAGATACATTTATGAACACATGCTCTCACAGGTTCGCGACAAGTTTTACGATGCAGACTTACATGGTGTTGACTGGGATATGTATGGCGAAAACTACCGACGCTTCTTGCCATATATCACAAATAACTACGATTTCGCCGACTTGCTCAGTGAGATATTGGGCGAACTGAACGCATCACATACCGGAGGCCGTTATTATGCTCCGGGCGCCAACATGTCTACCGCCAATCTGGGCGCCTTCTTTGACTATGACTATGAAGGCGACGGACTCAAAATCGCCGAAGTGTTGCCACGCGGCCCGCTTGCCACCAAAGCAGCGTCCGTTAAAGCCGGTGATATAATTACAGCCATCGACGACGTTGAGATAAAACCGGACACCGATGTGAATTTCCTGTTGGAAGACAGAACAGGCAAACCGTTACGCTTAACCGTTGCCCGAAGCAATGGCACTAACGATGAGATAACCGTTAAACCTATAAGTCAAGGCGAACTTACCGACCAGCTTTATCATCGTTGGATAGAACGCAACGCGCAGGTGGTTGACAGTCTTTCAGAGGGCCGCATAGGTTACGTTCATGTAGAAGGAATGGACTCGCCTTCCTTCCGTGAAGTTTACAGCGAACTGCTCGGCAAATACCGTAACTGTGAAGCTGTAATTGTAGATACACGTTATAACGGAGGAGGTTGGTTGCATAACGATTTGGCTGTCTTACTGAGCGGTAAGGAATACGTTCGCTATGCACCTCGCGGTCGATATATCGGTTCGGATCCTTTCAATCAATGGACAAAGCCCTCGGTAATGTTAGTCAACGAATCAAACTACAGTGACGCCCACGGATCGCCATACGTCTATCAGACCTTAGGCATAGGCGAAGTTGTAGGCGCCCCAGTACCCGGAACGATGACCGCCGTGTGGTGGGAGAATCAGATTGATCCCAGTATTATTTTTGGTATACCAGAGGTCACTTCTCTCGACCGATCCGGAAAACCACTTGAAAATCAGCAACTCAATCCTGATGTTGTGGTATACAACAATCCTGGGCAGATAATTAACGGAGTTGACGAACAGCTCGACGTAGCCGTCAAAACGTTGCTTAACAAACTCGATTCGAATAACAAATGAAACTATACACCAAAACCGGAGATACTGGAACCACTTCATTGGTAGGTGGAACCCGTGTCTCTAAGATAGACACGCGTCTTGACGCATACGGCACTGTAGATGAGCTAAATTCCTGGCTCGGTTTGATACTGGCATGCGATGATATCGACGAATCAGTAAAACCCTTTCTTGTGTCCCTGCAAAGCAAGCTTTTTGACTTGGGCGCCAATCTGGCGACAATAAAAACGAGCGATTGGCAACCATCACGTATAACATCGGAAGATACCGCAGCCCTCGAACGACAGATCGACACATTGGACAGACAGTTGCCCCAACACAATCGGTTCATATTGCCAGGTGGCAGTCAGTCGGCAGCCGTCGCCAATATAGCGCGTACAGTATGTCGACGAGCCGAAAGAAGGATGTGCGCCCTACCCGATGACAGTTACCCTTGTCAGACAGATGCTCTCGCTTTTGTCAATAGACTCAGCGATTATCTGTTCGTATTAGCCCGATATCTCAATATGAAAGCCCATATCCCCGAAACATTCTGGGAACAAGATACTGTACTATAAAATATTATCTTTTAGTCACTCCGGTAAAAAATCGAACGTTTATCATAGTTATACTCAGGAGTGGAAGTCAATACGGAAAAGCATTGGTAGCCGGCCATTGCACGGACGATAGCCTTTACAGCTACTAACATGGCTTGTATGGTGACGATGCACTATAAATACCAAAACCATTAAACCATAACATGTTACGTTAGCCGGCAACACACTCCATGTCACTACGTTAAAATGAATTAAGCATATATTACCGCTTTTGTTAATTCAACGAAAATGATTAATTTTGCGGTAATGAAGAATAGACTAACTATAACATCCAATAGGGAGCGAAACAGTCGTCATTACTTCCGTCGTGTCATCACTATGCTTCTTGGGGTGATGTGCGCCTTTGTCACGATGATTGGACAAATAAGCGCGGACCGGGTAATGAATATTGGCCGCAATGCTCTATATTTTGAGGATTATGTAGTTGCTATTCAGTATTTTAATCAGGCCATAAGCACCAAACCTTACCTTGCGAAGCCCTACTTCTACCGTGCCATAGCAAAACTCAATCTTGAGGACTATCGAGGAGCCGAGGAAGATGCCACCCGAGCCATCGAACTGAATGAATTCATCACCGACGCCTGGGAAGTACGCGGGGTCGCACGTCAAAATATGGGAGATAACTCCGGCGCTATCACCGATTACGAACATGCATTGGCTTTAGTACCCCGCAACCGCCAGCTCATGTTCAATCTTGCGGTAGCATGCTCAGAGGATAACCGTATAGAACAGGCAGACTCGCTGTTTTCAGAGGTTATAAAACATTATCCCGGATTTGAAAACGCTTATTTAGGAAGGGCAAGAATGCGACTTGAACAAGCCGATACCTTGCATGCCCTTGAGGATATAGACACCGCTCTGGTGCGCAATCCCAAATCGTTTAATGGGCATGTGATGCGGGCAGAGTTGCTCATGCATCGTTCAAAGCCGCTGTTTCGTAGCGCTCTTGAGAGCATGGACAAAGCGATACGTTTGGAGCCCAAGATAGCCGGGCTTTATATCAATAGAGCCTACATCCGTTATAACCTGGACGATTGGGATGGCGCCATGGAAGATTATGATTACGCTTTGAGCCTTGAGCCCTATAACAAGACCGCTCTTTTTAACCGTGGAATGTTGAGCGCGCAGGCTAATGCCAACGACCGCGCATTTGATGATTTCTCGGCAGTCATCGCTCTCAACCCGTCCGATCACCTGGCACACTATAATCGCGCTATGGTAAGAGCGCGTAAAAACGATTATAGCGGTGCTATCGAAGACATTAACGCAGTCATTGCCGTTTATCCCGGTTTCCCGGCCGCTTATCTGATTCGTAGCGATTTTGAACGTGCATTAGGAAACATGAATAAGGCAAAAGCCGACTACGATAAAGGCATGCAACTAACAGCAGCCCTGCGTCCTGTCGACGGTAAGGTTGACATTGATGACCACACTCCGCTTGACTCGATAGGAATAACAGAAAGAGATTTTGAACAGCTTCTGACCATACACGACAACACTGATTTGAGGCAGGAATATAACAACACTGCCATAAGAGGACGCATTCAGGATCGTAATCTGGACATCCAACCTGAGCCTATGATAGAACTGGCATATTACACATCGCCAGACGAGGTAAGCGAAAACACTTTCTATATCAAAGAACTGGACGACCTTAACAAAACACGGCAACTCAGATTCGTAGTTTTCGCCACTATCAATCCACCTCGCCTTGTCGATGAAAATGCTGTGCGTCAACATTTCAATTCCATAGAATATTATAATTCTTATCTGTCGTCGCACAGCCCACGCGCCGTTGACTATCTTGGTCGTGCGATGGATTTCATCACCCTGCGTGACTACGCCTCAGCTATCCGGGATATTGACCGTGCTATCGCCCTAAACGCTGACTACGCTCCCTCGTATTTGTTGCGGGCACAGGCTCGTTGGCGTCTGAATAAGGCTGAAAAAAGTGCAGACTCAGATGTTTCAGACTCAAAAACGCGCGATGCTCTGACCCGCCAAACCCTCGAACGTCAGACATTTGACGAGATACTTAGTGACCTGCAGAAAGCCATTGACCTTTCGCCTACTTCACCTCTTCCCTATTACAACAAAGCTGTTGCTCTCATCGAATACGGCGATATGGAAGGCGCTTTGGAATATCTCAATAAAGCCATCCAACTGGCACCTGACTTCGGACAAGCCTACTACAATCGCGGATATGTATTGCTAAGCAACGGCAAACGAGGCGAAGGCATCGAAGACCTCTCTAAAGCCGGTCAGCTCGGCATTGTCCAGGCCTACAATTTGATTAAAAGAATATCACGATAATATTAACAGCTTTAATTCATCCATAATATGGCTACAACTTTCAGCCCCTCTGTAATGACCGAACTTGAAAATCGCGGTATTTCAGTCGAAACAATCAACCAACAGCTCGAACACTTCAAAAACGGGTTCCCATATCTCCGTCTGGCAGGTTCGGCTACTGTCGGCAACGGAATAATGAAACTCGACGATAATGCCATCCAAGCGGCATTAAAACGATGGGAAAGATACCTCGCCGACGGTGGAAGTGTCACAAAGTTTGTGCCGGCTTCAGGAGCGGCCTCGCGTATGTTCAAAGCTTTGTTTGCCTTTGTAAACGGCGATTCAGAAACTCCTGAACAAGGGTCTGATGTCGAGGATTTGATTAAAAACATCCAGAGTCTGCCTTTCAGTACACAATTGGATACTGTCCTTAAGTCGCTCGAGAACAAGGATTTGGAGACATTGCTTAAGGAAAAGAAATATAAAACCATCATTAAGGCCATAATTAGCCCGGAAGGAATGAATTATGGCAATCTTCCTAAAGGTTTGCTTACTTTTCATCGATACGAGGACAAAACAACACGCACTCCTTTGGAAGAACACATGGTGGAAGGAGCGCTCACTGCTGCCACCAACGGCACTGTAAATCTTCATTTCACCGTATCGGGCGCTCATCGAGAACTTTTCAAAAAGAAAATAAACGAGGTTAAACCTACACTCGAAAATAAGTTTGGCCTCCGCTATAATATTGGCATCAGCGAACAGAAACCGTCAACGGATACAGTCGCAGCCGATATGGATAACAAACTGTTCTATGACGACAAAGGCCATCCGGTATTTCGTCCGGGTGGACATGGAGCGTTGATAGAAAATCTTGGAGATATCGACTCTACAGTTGTTTTCATAAAGAACATCGACAACATCGTACCAGACAACGAACGCGAAGACACAATTCTTTATAAAAAAGTTTTAGCCGGGGTTTTGATAGAAACTCACGACATCATTGTCGAATTTCTTGACGAACTGAACAATGGCAGACCCACTCGCCAGCGTTTGCAGGAAATGATTGGTTTTCTTGAAAAAACGCTCTGCACATATAAAGAAGGCATGGCTTCTTTGGATGACACAGCACTCATAAATTACCTTAAGGAAAAATTCAATAGGCCGATGAGAGTATGTGGTATGGTTATCAACGAAGGCGAGCCCGGAGGAGGGCCTTACCTCGCTTATAACAGAGACGGATCATATTCACCACAGATTCTTGAATCATCGCAGATAAACAAGGCTGATAATACGGCAATGGACATGATGTCACGAGCCACCCATTTTAATCCTGTAGACCTGGTTTGTTACATCAAAGACCCTGAGGGTAAACCTTATGACTTGAAAAAGTATGTCGACCCGGACACCGGTTTTATCAGCCAAAAATCTCTTGGCGGTCGCGATTTGAAAGCGCTTGAATTGCCCGGATTGTGGAACGGAGCCATGAGCGATTGGTCGACCATATTCATTGAAGTGCCTGCATCTACCTTCAATCCTGTGAAAACAGTCAACGATTTGCTTCGTCCTGTGCATCAGGCCGATAAATAAATCAGTGCGTATGAAGTTGACCGACAAGGAGACTCTATCGGCAAGCGAGATGGAAGATCTCAAACGAGCTGTTGATGTGCTGAGACGAGGGGGTGTAATCCTCTATCCCACAGATACTGTTTGGGGCTTGGGTTGCGACGCGCGTAACCCGAGTGCCGTAGCGCGTATCTACACCATCAAGCAACGCGAGTCTTCGAAAGCCTTGATTACCTTGGTAAACAGCCTTTCCTTGTTGGAGCGTACGGTAGAAAAAGTACCCGACATCGCTTACTCCTTAATAGAATATTCGGAACGACCACTCACCGTCATTTACGACAAGGCTATTAATGTGGCTTCCAACCTTATCGCCGAGGATGGTTCGTTAGCTGTCAGACTGACTCGAAATAAATTTGCGGCTTCACTATGCAGACTACTCAATGCTCCAATAGTATCGACATCGGCCAATGTTAGCGGTGAACCGACGCCAGGCCGCTTCAAGGACATTTCAGAGACGATTCTCAACTCAGTCGATTACGTTTGTGAATCTTACCATAACGTTGAAGAAGTTAAATCGCCGTCCACAATAATGAAGTTGCATAACAACGGAGAATTCGAAATTTTAAGACCATAGTTGAAAACCCTATGCTGACAAAACGCAAACAAAGGATGACATATATTCTGTCAGACTACATCGCACTCAATGTAGGTTGGCTACTTGTCAGCATCATTAGGTTTTATGCCGTTCCCGTTGCTTTCAGAGCGGGTGTGACGCTGGGGGCGCATCTTACATCCGGACCTGTCGTTCTGGGGCAGATAATTTTTCCAATGATGATAATGACCCTTTACGCCATATCGGGTTGTTATCAAAATGTCTTTTTTCGGTCACGTATAGATGAAGCTGTCAATACAGCTTGTGTATCGGCAATCTCGACCTTGATCATATATTTTATAGCTATGATCAACGATAACATCCCGGATAGGTTGCAGAGTTACGAACTCATGATTATAATGTGGGTTTTGTTGGCTTTGCCTGTTTGGCTGGAGCGACTTATAATCACCACCGGAGTGTCGCGCAAGATTCGAGCCGGGCGATTATCATTCAACACTTTGGTTATCGGAGCAACAAAAGGTGCGTTCAAACTGGCTCAAAAAATTTCTTCTTCGGGACGAGGAGGTTTTAATATCGTGGGTTATGTCGAGACACGTCCGGGCGCGAACTACGACGAGCATGAACTTGACAAGCCGGTCTATCCTTTCACAGAAATAGCCAGGGTATGCGAGGAATTAAATATAACGCGCCTTATCGTTTATTCCCATCCTTTCGGAATGCGCCAAACAGGAGAATTGATAAACACACTTTTCCCTCTTGAACGGAGTATATTCATTACCCCTGACTTATACGAACTTATCGCATTGCGGCCTCGCATGGACGATATTGCCGGGGAACTATTGGTCGATATAACTCGCACCAAAACATCTCAGGCAACTCTCAATCTCAAACGAATAGGCGATGTCTTGCTGTCTACTTTAACACTTATAGCTTTGTCACCGCTTTATCTCACGCTTGCTATAGCTGTGAAATGTGATAGTAAAGGGTCGGTATTTTATCGTCAAGAACGCATAGGCCTACATAAACGGCCTTTTAAGATAATCAAATTCAGGTCGATGATTACCGACGCTGAAGCTGACGGCCCCATGCTTACTTCCACACATGACCCTCGTATTACTCGACTTGGTGCCTTTATGCGAAAATATCGTCTTGACGAACTTCCCCAGTTTTATAATGTCCTGAAAGGTGATATGTCCATTGTCGGTCCTCGACCCGAAAGAGATTATTATATCAAACAGATTGTCGCTCGGGCACCATATTACAGTCTTTTGCACCAAATAAGACCCGGAATCACTTCCTGGGGTATGGTTAAATATGGATACGCATCGAATGTCGATGAAATGATTGAAAGATTACGTTACGATTTGGTGTATATCGAGAATATTTCTCTTGGAGTAGATTTCAAGATCCTTTTTCATACTGTTAACACCGTATTGACAGGAAAAGGCGTGTGAGGCTATCATTTACTATGAAAGAGATTAATCCCAACACCCCTATATATAAGTTCTTTTTAAAACTGGTGGCCTGGAGAGAAAGGCACATCAGCGAAAAGAATTTTGTCATGGTGCTCGCCTTGGTAGTAGGTGTCTTTTGTGGCATCGCAGCTATGATTCTGAAATGGCTCATCCACACTATTTCCAGCATACTTACCACAGGCATAAACATCGAAGAAGGCAACTATCTTTTCATAATCTATCCTGTCATAGGAGTAGTACTTGTGGCTCTCTATGTCAGATATATAGTACGGGACAACATCAGTCATGGTGTGACACGTGTCCTATACGCTATCTCAAGCAATAAGAGCCGACTCAAAAAACACAATATATACACCAGCATAGTGGCCAGTTCCGTTACTATAGGTTTTGGCGGGTCAGTTGGAGCTGAAGGTCCCATAGTATATACCGGCGCAGCCATCGGCTCAAATCTGGGTTCGGCATTCAGGCTGTCGCCCCGAATACTTATGATACTGGTCGGATGCGGAGCAGCCGCAGGTATCGCAGGCATTTTTAAAGCTCCCATAGCCGGTATGCTTTTCACACTCGAGGTGTTGATGATCGACCTGACAACGGTCACTGTAATGCCCCTTTTGATAGCTTCCATAACAAGCGCGACGCTCGCTTATATTTATACCGGGTTTGAATTTGAATTCTTTTTCGTACAGAGTGACACTTTTCTTGCAGCCAAAATACCTTATGTGTTGATTCTGGGTGTATTATGCGGTCTTGTTTCTTTATATTTCACCAGGGTTATGAACGGGATGGAGACATTTTTCAAACGCTTCAAAAACCCTTGGTTCAAAACCCTGACAGGATGCGTCATTCTGGCCGGACTTATCTTTATTTTCCCCCCACTCTACGGCGAAGGATATACGTCCATTAACAGCCTTTTAAGCGGCGACACGTCGGCCATAGTCAACGGATCGCTTTTTTATGAGGAAGGCAACAGTCCATGGTTCATCATCATGTTCATCGGTCTCATTATTCTCGCAAAAGCTTTTGCCACCTCCTCGACAAACGGCGCAGGCGGTGTCGGCGGCACTTTCGCTCCATCGTTGTATGTAGGGTGCATGACCGGTTTCCTATTTGCTTTTGTGAGCAATTACCTCGGCTTGGGATTGGAACTGTCAACAAAGAATTTCGCTCTCATTGGCATGGCCGGAGTGATGAGCGCTGTCATGCATGCACCGCTTATGGCTATCTTCCTTACGGCAGAACTTACCGGAGGATACGATTTGTTTCTGCCTCTCTTGATTGTTTCGACTATTGCATACGGCACAATTAAAATTTTCGAGCCATACAGTATTTACACGATGCGCTTGGCACGACGTGGCGAGTTACTGACACACCATAAAGACAAAGCTGTACTAACACTAATGAAAATAGACAGTGTCATCGAAACAGACTTTATCACTGTGCGACCCGAATGGAATCTGAAACAAATGGTAGGTGCCATTAGCCGCTCTAACAGAAATCTTTTTCCTGTTGTAAACGACCAGGGAACACTATTAGGAGTTGTTATACTCGATGAAATTCGCAACATCATGTTCCGTCCGGATCTGTATAAGAAAATTTATGTATCGAAATTTATGTCCACTGTACCTGCCAAGATCGATTTTCACGCCTCGATGGAGGAAGTCATGAAAACCTTCGATCAGACAGGCGCATGGAATCTTCCTGTCGTCGATGAATACGGCAGATACCGAGGTTTCGTCTCAAAATCTAAAATATTCAACTCCTATCGACGTGTGCTTAGACATTACAGCGATGACTGACAATCTGAAGAGTAGCTAAGAATGGAAAAGATACCATCCTCGTTGCGCAAAATCATAAAAAGTCTTTCTACTACGAAAGGTCGCAAAGAACATAAGGCTTTCGTTACCGAACGTGACAAAAATGTTCGGGAGCTTCTGAGCAGCCCATTCAAATTGCGTTGGCTGGTGTCAACACAAGAATGGCATGAACATAACCCCGACTTGTGCTTAGATAAGAAAAAAATTTTTTACGCTTCGGAATCGGAGATGTGTAGTATGTCCTCCTTATCCACTCCTCCTTCTGTGCTTGCTGTTTTTGATATGCCTGAGGATGTATCCGAGACAGTCAGACCTGTTACCGGTCAGCTTTACCTCGCTCTTGACAGCATTCAGGATCCGGGTAACCTTGGCACTATAGTTCGGGTAGCTGACTGGTTTGGCGTCGACACTATATTTGCAAGCACAGATTCCGTGAACGTTTTCAACCCAAAATGCGTCATTTCCACCATGGGATCCATAGCGCGCGTAAAAGTTGTCTATTGTGACCTTTCACAGCTTCTCGAAAAAGCGTCTCAAGATGGAATAGTCGTGTGGGGAACTTTTTTGGATGGAGAGAATATTTTTGAAGTTGTCAAAGACACAAGTCCAACGGGAATCGTTGTGATGGGGAACGAAGGAAAAGGCATCTCGCAGGAAGTTTCCGCAAAAATATCTCGAAAAATAGTCATCCCAACCTATCCTTCCGGCAGGCATGATGTCGAATCGCTAAATGTGGCTAGTGCCACCGCAATAACTTTGGCTACCATGCGTGCAAACAAACTTAGAAACGGTTCGACAATAAGAAATTGACTATGGCAAAAACAAAATATAAAACAGCCTGGTTCTGCAAGGAGTGTGGCAACGATACGCCAAAATGGGAGGGTCGTTGTCCGTCTTGCGGAGCATGGAACTCCTTGGTGGAGGAAAAAATACAGACTTCGACTTCTCGTAGTCCGTCTCCCGTTACAGGAACGTCAAAATCAAAACCCGTAGCCGTCAGCGATATCGAGGCAGGAACAGAAACGCGCATCAAAATGCCCTCCGGTGAGTTGAACCGTGTACTCGGGGGTGGTCTTGTTTCCGGTTCAATGATTTTAATAGGAGGGGAACCTGGCATAGGCAAATCAACATTAGTGCTTCAAAATCTTTTGGCCATAAAATCCAAGACCATACTCTATGTTTCGGGCGAAGAAAGCGCAACACAGCTTAAACTGCGCGCCGACCGCATAGGACGCGGAAGCGATAATGTGTTCATTGTCACGGAGACTTCTCTGGAAAACATATTTGACCATATTTCCGATGTTAAACCGGGAATTATTGTCATAGACTCCATCCAAACCATTGCTTCAGATGTTTTGGAATCGACTGCGGGTTCGGTAAGTCAGGTTCGGGAATGTGCCGCTCGTCTATTAGCGTATGCCAAGAAGACATCTACTCCGGTCATTATAATCGGCCATATAACAAAAGATGGCTCACTGGCCGGCCCAAAAGTATTGGAACATATAGTTGACGCTGTGCTTCAGTTCGAAGGCGATTCCAAATATATGTATCGCATTCTCAGAGCTATAAAAAATCGCTTTGGCAGCACAAACGAGATTGGTATATACGAAATGGGACAACGCGGTTTGCGTGAAATTGCAAACGCTTCCGAAGTCCTCGTATCGTCAAGCCAAGGTCAACTGTCCGGCGTGGCGCTCGGTATCACTGTTGAAGGCGTCCGACCCTTTATAATCGAGGTGCAGGCTTTGGTCAGTACCGCCGCGTATGGCACACCACAGAGGACTGTGACCGGTTTTGATTCAAAACGTTTGAACATGCTGTTGGCTGTTTTAGAGAAACGAGTAGGTTTCAAACTGGCAGCCAAAGATGTATTCCTCAACATAGCAGGTGGTCTCAAAATCAACGACCCATCTCTTGACCTTGCCGTAGTATCGGCGGTGATATCAAGCAATGTCGACATGCCCGTACCTCATGGATGGGCAATGACGGGCGAGGTAGGTCTATCCGGTGAAATACGACAGGTGACACGTATTGAACAACGGATACGCGAAGCGGAAAGACTCGGTTTATCGGATATTATAATTCCTAAAAACAGTTTGAAAGGAATAGACCAAACTTCTTTCTCGATAAATATTCATGAAGTTGAACGAATTGACGAAGCTCTACGATTGATTTTGAAATAATTGAATCCATAGCTCGTCATATTTAGCTCCATATCGAGCTATTATATTTTATGGAAATTTCTGAGCAATCATATATTTTTATTTGTACTTTTGTAGCCGGTTTAGATCCGGCTTTGCAATAAACATCGGATAATATTATATTATTCTTTTCAAAAACAAGATTTTGAAAACTTCTCGCGAATATAAATGATAGATGAAAATATACAAAATCAACTTCTATAATGAGACGCTATAAATCCCTAAATTATAAATAGTCATCTTTTCACGAAGTCAAAATTGAACATGTATTCTCATTATCATATCTGAGATGCGACTCAAAATTTTGAGGAATTTTTTATAGATAGTTCTTAAATGATTATTGGTTTACAATCATGAACCGTATATTGGAAAAAGAATATTTCAGTCCCAATGTTGTCAAATTAGTTGTCGAAGCTCCTTTGATAGCTCGCGCGCGTAAACCGGGACATTTTGTAATTGTACGTGTAGGAGAACGCGGCGAACGCATACCTTTGACCATAGCAGATGCGGACGTAGAACAAGGCACTGTAACTCTTGTGGTACAGGCCGTCGGACACTCAACAAAACTCATCTGCGGTTTGAATCCGGGAGATTATCTTACTGATATGGTCGGTCCTTTGGGTAGAGCCACCAAGATAGAAAACTATGGTACTGTCATTTGTTCCGGTGGAGGTGTTGGAGTAGCCCCGTTACTTCCCATTATCAAGGCGATGAAAGAAGCCGGAAATCGTGTCATAAGTATTATTGCAGCACGCTCAGCCGAGCTAATCATTCTTGAAGACGAAGTTCGACGCTATAGTGACGAAGTCATTGTTATGACAGATGACGGATCTGCCGGTCGACAAGGGCTTGTAACAGCCGGCATAGAAGATGTGTTGAATCGAGAAAATGTCGACTTGGTTGTAACTATAGGCCCGGCCATAATGATGAAATTTGTCGCGCTCACCACACTTAAGCATAATGTGGCGACCATGTGCTCGCTAAACACCATAATGGTAGACGGCACGGGGATGTGCGGCGCCTGTAGGGTGACCGTTGACGGCAAAACGAAGTTTGTCTGTGTCGACGGCCCTGAGTTCGACGCCCACAAGGTTGACTTTAATGAAATGCTCATGCGTTTAAAAGCATATAATTGATAGACAATGAACCATCACACCATAACCGAACTGATATCCCGTGACAGTGATTGGCGAAAACAATTGCAAAACGCCATCAAACCTTCGGAACGTACCGCTATTCCGCGAGTCACAATGCCTGAACTCTCACCGGACTATCGAAGAAATAATAACGAAGAGGTTTCTCAAGGACTGACACTTGATTTAGCCTTGCGCGAAGCTACCCGTTGCCTTGATTGTCCGAATCCGGGTTGCATTACAGGATGTCCGGTCAATATCAACATCCCAGCCTTCATCAAAAACATACAAAGAGGACATCTCAACGATGCTCTGCGTGTCCTTAAAATGACCAGCGCGCTTCCGGCTGTCTGCGGACGAGTTTGTCCTCAGGAAAGACAATGCGAAAGCCGGTGCATCTATCTCAAAATGAATAAAGAGCCTGTAGGTATCGGATGGCTTGAACAATTTGCTGCCGACCATGGCAAAGAGGACAAACCATATAAAAACCCTATCCCTAACCCTGCTAAAATCGCAGTTGTCGGTTCAGGCCCGGCAGGACTTTCTTTCGCTGGCACCGCTGCCGCAGCCGGCCATGACGTGACTGTCTTTGAGGCTCTCCATGAAATCGGCGGAGTTCTAAAATACGGTATTCCCGAGTTCAGATTGCCTAACCCCGTCGTAGACAGAGAAATAGACGCATTACGCGCTCTTGGGGTAACATTCTTGACTGATGTTGTTATAGGAAAGACTCTGTCGTATGATGATTTGGTACAACAAGGGTTTAAAGCCATTTTTGTTGCTTCGGGGGCAGGGCTGCCACGCTTCATGGGTATTGAAGGTGAGAACCTCAACGGCATTATGTCCAGTAACGAATATCTTACTCGCATCAATCTGATGGGAGCAGGTCGAGGTGGTGATACTCCTGTGCTCAAAGGTCATCATGTCGCAGTTATCGGTGGAGGAAATACTGCTATGGATTCGGTACGTACGGCTCTGAGAATGGGTGCAGCAAAGGCCACCATAGTGTATCGAAGAACTGAAGACGAGATGCCTGCCAGACGCATGGAGATTCATCATGCCAAAGAAGAAGGCGTCGAGTTTATGACATTGCATAATCCGGAAAAATTTATAGGAGACGACACTGGACGCGTCAAATCCATGATATTACGCAAAATGAGTCTTGGAGAGCCCGATGAGTCAGGAAGACGAGCTCCTGTACCAATTCCCGGTGACGAGGGTCTTACAGAAATAGCCGTTGACGAAGTTATTGTAAGCGTGGGGGTGTCTCCCAATCCCTTGATACCTTCGGCTTTCTCCAATCTTGATATAAGCAAACGTGGTACTATAGAGGTTGATGACCACATGATGTCCTCAATACCAATGCTGTTTGCCGGCGGAGACATAGTTCGTGGGGGTGCCACTGTTATACTCGCTATGGGTGACGGTCGACGTGCCGCTAACGAATGTATAAAGTTATTGGCAAACCCTGAATAACAAAAGTTAACACAAAGTTATCAACATGTAAGGTTTTTTGTGGAACAAAAATTTGTTTGTTCCACGCTTTTTTGTTTTCTTTGCGTTCAGTATAATCATTACCACTTTGTTAAATTACTTGTATGGGTAAAATTATAGCTATAGCCAATCAGAAAGGCGGTGTAGGTAAAACGACTACCACCATAAATCTGGCGGCGTCGCTTGCTCTTGCAGGCAAAAAAGTGTTGATAATCGATGCCGACCCTCAAGCGAATGCCACCTCCGGTTACGGCATTGATCCCTCATCGATGGACTCATCGATTTATGAATGTCTTGTTGATGCCTACCCTATCAACGGAAGTCAAGTCAAGACTTGTATTGAAGGTCTTGAGTTAGTAGGATCCCGTATCGATTTGGCCGGTGCCGAATTAGAGTTGATAAATCAGCCGGATCGCGAAAAAGTGCTCAGAAAATTACTTGATGATGTAATTAACGATTATGACTATATTCTGATAGATTGTTCTCCTTCTCTCGGTCTAATCACTGTCAACGCTCTGACGGCTGCCAACTCGGTTATTATACCGGTTCAAGCCGAATATTTCGCACTTGAAGGCATTAGCAAGTTGCTTAACACCATTCGCATCATTAAGTCAAGACTTAACCCCGACCTTGAAATCGAAGGGTTCCTCCTGACAATGTATGACAGCCGTTTAAAACTTGCAAATCAAATTTTTGACGAACTTAAGGGCCATTTCGGCGATCTGGTTTTCGATACCGTTATACCGCGTAATATACGTCTAAGCGAGGCTCCGAGTCATGGGCTTCCTGCCATTCTCTATGACCCGGACAGCCGCGGCGCAACGAGCCATACCATGCTGGCAAGAGAATTAATTGAAAAAAACCGCAAATAACACTCACGGTCACGAAGTAAGTTTTACTTGTAATGACTGGAGTTAAAAGCAGATGAATTTTTGAATATGCAACAAAAAAGAAACGCGCTTGGACGCGGTTTGGATTCTTTGATTTCGATGGATGATGTTCCAGCACGCGGATCATCAGCCATAAGCAATATCTCTCTCGACCAAATCCATCCCAATCCCGACCAACCAAGACGAACATTTGATAACGATGCACTCGAAGAGTTAGCTTCGTCAATTCGTGAATTGGGTATTATACAACCACTTTCGCTGCGCAAGACAGGAGCGGACAGCTACCAGATAATTGCCGGAGAAAGACGATATCGCGCCGCTAAATTAGCGGGACTGTCTTCTATCCCTGCTTATATCCGTACTGCCAATGACGCTGAGCTTACCGAAATGGCTCTCATCGAGAACATCCAACGCGAGGACTTGAACGCCATCGAGATTGCTCTTACTTTCAAAAAACTTATTGACCAATACAATCTCACTCAAGAACGTCTGAGCGAACGCATAGGCAAGAAACGCGCCACTATAGCAAACTTCCTACGGTTGCTAAAACTTCCTGCAGAGGTTCAGTTAGGTCTGCGTGACAAACGTGTTGACATGGGTCATGCGCGTGCTCTGCTTACTATTGAGAAACCGGCTTTGCAGCTAAAGTTATATAACGAGATATTGCGTAACGGCCTATCCGTACGAAAAGTCGAAGAGCTTGCCAAGAAATACCAATCCGGTCTGACAGACAGTAAGAAAGAACAGGTGCGCACAAAATCTTCTGATTTTTCGGCACTTAAAAATCGTCTGTCGCAAACTTTTAACACTCGCGTGTCGCTCACTTGCAATGAGGCCGGAAAAGGTAAGATAACAATTCCTTTTAACGACACCGAGCAACTCGAAAGACTTATCGCTCTTTTCGACAACATTCATTCAACGAAGTAATTTAACAACCTTTTTCTGTGAATTTCTCTTCTATGCTCCATCTCATAAAACAAAAGACAGTACACCTGCTGATTGTGCTGTTAATAAGCTTGGACGCATTTTCACAGAATTACGAAGACAACGACACCGCTATAATTATCCAACCGGTAAAGGTAGAACTGCAAGGCAATCCTATTGTACGTTCTGACTCATTGGTTTGGGATTTGCCAACCGGTAGTTTTGACGCTTATGACGTGTGGATAGAACGCGACGAAGCGTTCTCACCTTCTCCCAATCGAGCCGTCTGGATGTCAGCGCTTTTTCCCGGTCTGGGTCAAGTGTATAACCGACGGTATTGGAAACTTCCCATCATTGTGGGAGGTTATCTTGGTTTGGCCTATGCCACATCATGGAACAACACCATGCTGACAGACTATCAACGGGCATACCGCGATATCATGGATAATGACCCGTCGACAAACTCATACATGGATTTCTTTCCACCGACAACCCAGGAATCCAGTCTGGACAAATCTTGGCTGACAAATCTGCTTAAGTCGCGCAAAGATTTCTATCGACGCAACCGAGACCTTTGTATCATAGGTATGGTTGGCGTTTATCTTTTGGCTATGGTTGATGCATATGTCGATGCGTCGTTAAGCCATTTCGATATCTCTCCCGATCTCTCAATGGACGTGGTACCCTCTCTGATACCCGACGCCCGAAACTCTATACCCGGGATAGGAATGTCCTGGGCTCTAAATTTTTAAACTCTCCGTAAAGCTATCATAATGAATATCTCCCAACTATCCAAGACTATAACTTGCGTTTTAACGCTCTCAACGGCCATTTTCGCCAAAGCGAACCCCGATATGAATGTACGCGATGTGAATATGGCTCTCGACACCACGAAAATTGTGGCACCGGAAAGCTTTGAAGTCGATGTACACGCTTTGATGGAAAGCTGGTACCTTACCAGGTATGCAATAATGGATAAAGACGCTGATTCTCGAAAGACCGTCGAATTTGAGGATCAAGACTATATTGACCGATTGCAAAAACTGCCCACCGTCATCGAAATGCCTTTCAACCCCATTGTAAGAAGCTTCATCAAGATGTATGTCGAGCGTAAAAAAGGTCTCGTCGAGTCTATGTTGGGTCTTGGGCTCTATTACATGCCAATCTTCGAGGAAGCTCTTGATAAATACGGTTTACCTCTTGAGTTACGGAACCTTGCGATAATAGAATCGGCGTTGAATCCCAATGCAGTGTCAAAAGCAGGCGCTACGGGCTTGTGGCAATTCATGACTCCCACTGCACAAGGCGAAGGTCTGGAGATAAACTCCCTTATAGACGAGCGTCGAGACCCGTACCGTTCGTCCGACGCCGCAGCCCGTTACCTCAAAAAGCTGTATGACACTTACGGCGACTGGTCACTTGCGATAGCGGCGTATAATTGTGGTCCGGGCAATGTAAACAAAGCACTGCGTAGAGCAGGCGGTGGTAAAAAAGATTTTTGGGAAATCTATCGTTTTCTTCCGTCCGAGACTCGCGACTACATACCGGCTTTTATCGCGGCCAACTACGCTATGGCTTATTATAAAGAACACAATATCTCGCCGGTGCTTGCAGCGCGTCCTATCGTGGTTGATAGCGTTCATGTGACGCGACGTGTACATTTTCAGCAAATAAGTGATGTTCTCGACATCCCGATGGAAGAGATTCGCACTCTCAATCCGCAATATCGCGCGGATATTATTCCCGGAGACATACATCCTTATTCTTTAGTTTTGCCTAACCTTCAGGCTCTCAACTATCTTGCCAATGAGGATTCGATAGTTAGCCATAACGCCGAACTGTATGCGCGCCGCGACATCGTCTTGCCAGGCACTGTAACAAAAGGGACAGATGAAAAAGGTGGAGAATATGTAGAAGAAACTGTGGTTAAAAATCATAAAGTCCGCAAGGGTGAAACTTTCGCTTCCATAGCAAAAAAATACGGTGTATCCCAGGCCGAAGTCAAGAGGGCGAATGGTGGTAAAAAAACTTTACTTGCCGGCGCTACTCTAAAAATCAACACTGTTGAACGCAAATATATAGAGAGCGCACCCACACCCGTGGCACAACAACCAACCGACTCATTACAAGTTGAATCCGGTGAAAAAGAATTGGCCGAAACGGATATAGTAGATGGTTCTCCCACCGATAGCCTCACGCAAACTACCCTTATACCGTCATCGGTTGACAAACCTGCGGATGTCGCATCGCGTCAAGAAGCCGAAACTCCATCCTCGCAAGTTTCTCAAGCCATGAATACATCAGCGAAAAAGAAAACGGCATCTTCGTCTTCTTCGCGTCCAACAACTCATACCATTAAATCAGGTGAAAATCTCTTTAAGATTGCCAAACGTTACGGGGTTACGGTCGAAGAGCTCAAAAAAGCCAACAATCTTACCGATGATAAAATAAATGCCGGCAAAAAACTGAAGATACCGGCCAAATCATCTCGCAAGCGTTAAATAAGAACCCCCTTTCTACAATCTCTCCTCGTATATTTAATCCCTAACATCTAACGATTTATACATTCTATCAATGAAAGAAAACAATACCGACAATCCAATCAGAGACTTTGAAGAGACAGCCAATGCCGATTTCGTGTCAACACAGACCGGAATCCCTGCCGCAGATATTGACCCCATCGATTTGCCAGAAAACGCATTCCGCGAATTAGGCGCTGACGAGGAATATCGTCCCGTCATGCACCCGGCACACGATTATGCCGAGGTAACTCCCTACTCTGTTACGATGGGACTCATCATGGCAGTAATATTCAGCGCCGCTGCAGCTTATTTGGGACTTAAAGTAGGTCAGGTTTTTGAGGCTGCTATACCCATAGCTATTATCGCCGTTGGATTATCGGGAGCATTGAAAAAGAAAAATGCGTTGGGACAGAACGTTATCATTCAGTCCATCGGAGCATGTTCGGGCGTGATTGTGGCCGGAGCTATTTTTACCCTCCCGGCGCTCTTCATTCTGCAATCGAAACATAACGAGATAACTATAGATTTTATACAGATATTCCTTGCTTCGCTTTTCGGTGGTGTCTTAGGCATCCTGTTCTTCATTCCTTTTAGAAAATATTTCGTAAAGGATATGCATGGCAAGTATCCTTTTCCGGAAGCGACAGCCACAACCCAAGTGCTTATCAGTGGCAACAATACTGATACAAAAGCGGCCGGTGGACAGGCAAAACTTCTTGTTATAGCATCGCTAATCGGAGGAATATATGATTATCTTGTAGCCACTTTCGGAACATGGGCTGACACTGTTACCACTACGGCATATACGTGGGGTGCAGCTTTGGCCGATAAGGTGAAATTTGTTTTCTCATGCAACACCGGGGCTGCCGTACTCGGTTTAGGTTATATAGTTGGTCTAAGATATGCTTTCGTGATCTTTGCCGGTTCCATTTTTGTATGGTGGATCATCATACCGCTTTTAGGAGCCTACGGAGCAGAAGACATAGCTGTCATGGCGCCCGATGCCATATTTAAAAATTATGCCAAACTGATAGGTATCGGAGGCATAGCTATGGCCGGTATCATCGGAGTGATAAAATCATGGTCCATCATACGTCAGGCAGTAGGTTTGGCCGGTCGCGAACTCAAGGGCGCGTCCTCCGGGGTCAAACAAGTGCGTTGGCAACAAGACATATCGATGAAACATATCACATATTTCGTTGCAATTGCTTTAATCGCTGTGTTATGTTTCTTTTGGGTTGGCGTCATCCATACTTTCTGGCAGGCTGTCATAGCATGGGTGATGGTTGCTTTCATAGCATTCCTGTTCACAACGGTTGCTGCAAATGCTATAGCCATAGTCGGTTCCAATCCGGTAAGTGGAATGACAATGATGACCCTTATCATAGCTGCCGGCGTTTTTGTCGCGATTGGATTGACCGGCGCATCAGGAATGGTTACCGCTATGATAGTAGGAGGCGTTGTTTGCACTGCCTTGTCAATGGCCGGTGGTTTTGTAACCGACCTTAAGATTGGTTACTGGCTCGGATCTACCCCTCGCAAACAAGAGTCATGGAAATTCCTGGGTACTCTGGTGTCGGCCGCAACGGTCGGAGGCGTCATCCTTATGCTTAATAAGGTGTATGGTTTTGGCGATGGCGGTTTGCAGGCCCCTCAAGCGAATGCTATGGTCAGTGTGGTCGAACCCATAATGACCGGCCAGGCAACTCCGTGGGTGCTTTACATAGTGGGCGCCATTCTGGCAGTTATACTTAATTTCCTCGGCGTCCCCGCTCTTGCCTTCTGCCTTGGTATGTTCCTCCCTCTCAGCCTTAACACCCCAATGTTAGTCGGCGGACTCATAGCCTGGATCGTGGCAAACAGTTCGAAAGATAAAGAGATATGCCGTCTTCGTAATGACCGTGGCACCCTCATCGCTTCGGGTCTTATCGCAGGTGGAGCCCTCTTCGGTGTATTCAGTGCAATAACTATCATGTGCGGTGTACCTCAACCTGAAAATGGCAACGAGTTTATGCCTCAGATTCTTGGATTGGTAGCCTACGCCTGTCTGATAACGTATGTTATCTGGGATTCAACTCGCAAAAAAGCATGATAATAAGATTAACAGAGACGATAATTTGAACTGCTAAACGTTGTTAACATCGAATATCGGTTGTTGACATAATTAATAATAGCCTAAATATACCGGTAACAGCATATTATGTACATCAAACGTTAAATGATGTGAAACCGGCCGCAATTTTATTAATAAACCTTTGGCAGTTCAAAAATTCGGCGTATCTTTGCGATGTTTTTGAAGCAAACATATTAATTAATATTTTTAATCTTTAAACAAAAATGAAAAAGTTAGTATTACTCCTTGCTGTTGCTTTCAGCGTATCAATGTTCTCATGCGGTGGTGGTGAAAAACAAAACGAATGCACCGACACTTGCGGCAATTGCCCCGAAGCTACCGAACAGGCTGCTCCCGCTGAAGAAGCTACCGTAACTGAAGAAGCTACTGAAGTTACAGAAGAAGCTCCCGCTGAAGAAGCTCCTGCTGCTGAAGAAGCTCCCGCTGCTGAATAATAACTAATTTAGTTAGCACGAAAAATAGCTGCCATCCTTTTGGGGTGGCAGTCTTTTTTTACATCGATTTGAGGTCACCGCATCTCAATCATTATTTTAAGATGTAAAAAAACTAACTATATAAAATATCAATAAAACCTCCAACTAAAAAAACAGAGCCGCAACGTGAAAGTCGCGACCCTGTTTTTTTCGAAAAAATAATAAATTATCGAAGCACTTTCAATCGATTTACTTTTGAATCTTTTTCAACATCAACTACATATACGCCTTTTGGCAAAGAAGCCAGATTGACAGTTTCAACAGCTTTTGCTTTTACAACCATGCGACCGCTTCCATCATATATTGTGATATTTGCCGTACCGGGGGAAACGATGTTTCTTGTGACTGAATCATAATAAACCGACATGTCATTTACGACTCCGGATACGCTTGCCGGGCCTGCGGGCATAAATATAACTTCGCCAAGTAGAGGATTATCGTTTTTGTGAAAAATCACTTTTTCAATCTCTTCCGCAGTCTGTTCGGCTACACTCCACGTGTTACATTGGGCGTAAATAGTCTTGGTCGAGTTGTTATACAAATCATAAGGAACTGTAGGATCGTAAACTGAGCCGTTGTTACCATTGTCTATAAAAACGTTTCCGCCGGGATTATAGTCAGCAGAATCAACAGGATCAATATTACCGAGATTAACTTCACCGAAACCATTGGCACCGCTGCCTATTGCTGTAATGCCCCAGATGCTGCCTTGAAAAAGGTTACCGGTGACCATGGCGAACAAAGCACCCGTAGAGTCAGTAATAGATAGAGCGCTACCGCCTGTCATCGGGTTTGTATCATAACGATTGTCTATAAACATATTGTCTTTAATAGTAATATACATTCCACCCATTGCCTGCATGCCGTAACGGTGATCCTGAATAAGGTTGTTTTCGAATATCACTTCGCCCATTTCCAAACCGAGCATATTTGATATTGCCACACCGCCAACCTTATCGCGCTGATTGCCTATTATCTCATTATTGCGGATGATAGTGGGTCCATTGGCTCCGGGAGTAGTAATATTCAACTGGGGTTTGTTTGCATTAATGGTATTGTTGTCATAGAAGTAGCAATTCTCAATCAATATGCCGGCGGCGATATTGGCACCCGTACCGATAGCAGGTACTGTACCCTCCAAGAAACGACAATTGCGAATCACATTATTCACGCTGGGACCAAAGGAAACAGCGCCTGTTGAGTTCATCTCGCCGTTAGCACGGTTAAATGTACAGTTCTCAACGGTAATACCGTTGGATGCATATGATAACAAAGCTGTCGTCTCAAATCCAATATTTTTGACTGTACCCGAAGCGTTATCGCCGCTGAAACGAAGTCCTTTTGCTCCTGCAGTATCATCCGCACTCATTATGACAGCAGTATCGGCCGGCGCAAAGTTACCTACTCCTTCAATCAAAATCTGAACCTTAGGACTCAATGTCAACACAGCTTCATTTTCGATAGTTAATGTATCTGTCTCTAACACCGTGATGTCATTCGATACATAAAATGTATCACCGAGTTTGGTTACACCGCTGCCGGGAGTTTCGCTCAATGATGTGAAAGTCAAACTTACTTTATTTCCCGGGGTTTTGTATTCCTGGGCTGTAACATTTGAAACCGCAAGACAACCTGCTAATAAAAATAGTAAAGATTTTCTCATAATAGAAAATTTTTAAAAGGTTAATATAAATTGGAAACCAATGATTGGTAAATATCAAATTAGAGCTCAGCGCCCATGATGACGTATAGTTGTGAAATACTGAAATCCACTGACAAAAGTACAAAATATTTTCTTATTTTCAGACAAAATGCATTAATAATTCATGCGTCAATATAAATATTCTAATTACAGTTTGTTAATCGCTTGGCTTATTATCACTTCATTAATATAGCGTTTGAAATACACATGTAAACAAAAACAAATAAATATTAAAAATTGCTAATCGATTATTTGATGAGTAATTTTTTGCCATATTAGTGTTAAATTTGCAATACTAAATCCGAGTGCCAAAAAGCACCGATATTTAATTAATCCCACTCCAAACATTCCCTCTCCTGATCTATGAGACAGTTAAAGATTCAGAAATCGTACACTAACCGTGAAAGTCTGTCCCTTGACAGATATCTTCAGGAAATAGGTCACGAAGAATTGCTTACTGTCGACCAGGAGGTTGAACTGGCACGCCGAGGTCGATTAGGCGACGAAGAGGCTATAAACAAACTTGTGCGGTGTAATTTGCGCTTTGTGGTCTCGGTAGCCAAACAATACCAGAACCAAGGCCTCACCCTACCCGACCTAATTAATGAAGGGAATATCGGTCTAATGAAGGCTGCCAGGATGTTCGACGAAACTCGCGGTTTCAAGTTCATCTCTTATGCAGTGTGGTGGATAAGGCAATCCATTTTACAAGCACTCGCAGAGCATTCGCGTCTGGTTCGTCTCCCACTCAATCAGGTAGGTTCTCTTAGTCGCATATCGAAAGCTACGGCACAGTTCGAACAACAGCATCT
The DNA here is from genome assembly GCA_022509065.1 of Muribaculaceae bacterium. Taxonomy (GTDB): domain Bacteria; phylum Bacteroidota; class Bacteroidia; order Bacteroidales; family Muribaculaceae; genus CAG-873. The sequence goes on along the minus strand of JAFLTY010000012.1, from coordinate 19,500 downwards.
CAGAAGACCTTCGCAGGAGGAGCTTTCAGCAATTCTTGATGTTCCCGCAGAAAAAATTGACGAGACCTTGCGCTCATCCGGTCGATCGGTTTCTGTGGACGCACCATTCAGCGAAGGAGACGAAAACACATTGTTGGATGTTCTTATCGGTGACAACGAGCCGGCAACTGACGATAGCCTTAATTACGAATCTCTAAGTCTGGAGATAGACCGCGTCCTGAACCAACTGACCGAAAGAGAAAGTGCTGTCCTCCGAATGTTTTATGGAATAGGAGGTCGTGAATATAGTCTTGAAGAAATAGGCAATCAGTTTAATATTTCGCGCGAAAGAGTACGTCAAATCAAAGAGACAGCAATAAGGCGTCTGCGCGGTCACCGCTCCGACCTGCTTAAAGCCTTCCTCGGTTGACAATAAATGATAACATCTCGTTCAAAGGCGTAAAACAATGGCAGCTGCATCATCGAATAGAATTGAGGTAAAACGTCAAAACAGCATAGCTAAGACCAAGAACTTACGCCCTGTAATATACCAGCTTTTCCCACGTCTTTTCGCAAACGCAACTCAAAATCCCGTTCCAAACGGCCGCATTCAGACAAACGGAAGCGGCAAAATGAACAACATTACCTCTCGCATTTTAAAAAGCATTCGCGAGCTTGGCATTACACATATCTGGTACACGGGAGTCATTGAGCACGCGCATGATGCCGATTACACGCGTTACGGAATAGAGAAACACAACGCGCACATTATCAAAGGGCGTGCCGGCAGCCCTTATGCCATTTGCGACTATTATGACATAGATCCGGATATTAGCGAGGACGTAAATAACCGCATGCACGAATTTGAGCAGCTTGTTCAACGCACAACTCAAGCGGGCATGGGTACCATAATAGATTTCGTTCCCAACCATGTTTCGCGTATCTATCACAGTGACGCTGCCCCTGAAGGCACAGAAGACTTAGGCGCACAAGACAACAAAGACTTTTTCTTTCTCCCCAATAACAACTTTTTTTATATCACTCGCCAGCAGTTCTCGCCAATAGGCGTGGATTTAGGAGCCGGAGACGAAGCATATAGAGAATTTCCTGCCCGCGCTACGGGTAACGACTGTTATTCCGCCTTTCCAAATTCAAACGATTGGTATGAGACCGTCAAATTAAACTATGGTAGAGACCCATATAACGGCATAGGTCATTTCGCACCCATACCCGACACCTGGTATAAGATGCTCCACATATTATTGTTTTGGGCAAGAAAAGGTATATCAGGTTTTCGTTGCGACATGGCTCACATGGTGCCTGTTGAGTTCTGGCAATGGGCCATACGCCAAGTGAAAGCCGAGTTTCCGCATATCATTTTCATAGCTGAAATCTATGATGTCTCCCTCTACCATATTTTTCTCAATGAGGCAGGCTTTGACTATCTCTACGACAAAGTCAATCTTTATGACACTCTTCGTGGCATTGAATGCTCAAATGTTTCGGCTGCGTTGCTGACATCGTGTTGGCAAACAACCGAAGGCATTTCGGAGCAAATGCTTAATTTTCTGGAGAATCATGACGAACAACGCTTCGCCTCTGATTTTTTTGCAGGAGATGCCACGAAAGTTCTGCCATATCTTGTTGCCATAACCACAATGTCAAGAGGAGCGGTGATGGTTTACAATGGCCAGGAATTCGGAGAGAAAGGCATGGATGAGGAAGGTTACAGCGGACTTGACGGACGTACCTCGATTTTTGATTATTGGTCGATGGACACAGTAAGAAGATGGCTCGGTAAAAATTATGTCCCTTCTTCAGATGGGCTTACAGTGTCTGAGTCTTCTCTTAGAAAGCTCTACTCCACTATTCTGCATCTTGTCAATGATGAAAAAGCCATTCGCGAAGGGCTCTTTTTCGACTTGATGTATGTCAACTATGACAATCCAGGCATAAATCCGCACCATCAATTCGCTTATTTCAGGAAGAAAGACAACGACGTAATTCTTATTGTGCTTAATTTTTCGGAGACACCGCGTATTTGCGATATTATTATACCTCAACAAGCTTTTGACACGCTAAATTTACCGGTCGGAGTCTTTGAAGCTGTGGACTTAGTGACACAACAAAAACAAAAAATATGTCTTGAACCGGGCAAAACAACACAGACTTACGTTTCGGGTTACGGAGCGTCAATTCTGAAGGTATCGTTTCCGACTTAGTTTGTCTAGGCTACCCAAATTAAAGAAACCAGTCTTTGAACCATAAACTTTAAATTTATTTCTTACCTTATGAACTCTCAGAACAACTCCTTCAAAGTATTCTCAGGAACGCGATCGCATTACATGGCTGAAGAAATCTGTCGTGACCTGGGTGTCGAACTCGGCAAAATGAATATCTTACATTTCGCCGATGGCGAATTTGAAGTTTCGTTTGAGGAATCGATACGCGGACGCGACGTGTATCTTGTCCAGTCCACTTTCCCCAATTCAGACAATCTGATGGAGCTATTGCTGATGATAGACGCAGCCAAACGCGCATCTGCCAAATCGGTAATAGCCGTTATTCCTTATTTCGGATGGGCTCGTCAAGACCGCAAAGACAAACCGCGTGTCTCTATAGCGGCTCGTCTTGTCGCCAACCTACTGACCGCCGCCGGAGTCGACCGCGTGATTACCATGGATTTGCATGCCGACCAGATACAGGGTTTCTTCAATATTCCTGTTGACCACCTATATGCATCCTCTGTTTTCATCCCATACATACAATCGCTCAACCTTGAGGATCTGGTTATCGCAACGCCCGATGTCGGTGGAGCAAAACGTGCCAACAGTTATGCCAAATATCTCGGGGCGCCTCTTGTACTTTGCCACAAACAACGAGCCAAGGCCAATGTGGTTGCAACGATGACTATTATCGGCGATGTTAAAGACAAAAATGTCATTTTACTCGATGATATGGTGGATACAGCTGGTACTATCACCAAAGCAGCGGATCTTATGAAAGAGAACGGAGCTAAAAGCGTAAGGGCTCTCGCTTCACATGCTATCATGAGCGATCCAGCAACAGAACGCGTTGAAGAAAGTGCGCTGACAGAGATGATTTTTACCAACTCCATCCCCTTCACTAAAAACTCATCAAAATGCACAATCATTTCTGTGGCGCGTCTTTTCGCGGACACCATACGCAGGGTGCAGAATAACGAGTCTATTTCTTCGCAATACGTATTCAAATAAAAACTGTTGACAATACTCCTTGACCAATATTTAAAAGCTAATGACCGAACAAGGCTCATCTCAATCACAATTACCGACTGATCCGATAATGCTTTTGAGCGTTGTCAACACCTTGTTGCGTGACAAGTATCCCGAAGGTTTAAAGCAACTGTGTGAAGACATGAACCTGGATTCCGATGAACTAAACCAACGTCTCAAGGAAGCGGGATTCGAATACATACCATCTGTCAATCAATATCGCTAAAGTTCAATGCCAATTCAGAGTGCGACATATCTGAATGAGCTAAATGCAGTCCAAAGAGAAGCTGTCGAATATCTCGACGGCCCTGAACTGGTAATCGCCGGAGCAGGTGCCGGAAAGACTCGTGTCCTGACATACAAGATTATACATTTGTTAGCAAAAGGCTATGAACCTTGGCGAATTTTAGCGCTTACTTTCACAAATAAGGCCGCTCGCGAAATGCGGGAAAGAGTGAGCGCTAAACTTGGAGTATCAACGGCTTCCAAATTGTGGATGGGCACTTTTCACTCAGTATTTGCCAAAATACTGCGAAGACACGCCGATGTCATAGGATATCAGCCAAATTTCACAATCTATGACGCACAGGACTCTAAAAATGTGGTTAAAAACATAATCAAGAGTCTTAATCTTGATGACAAAGTCTATAAGCCTTCCGTTGTAGCGGCAACCATTTCTAAAGCAAAAAACGCGTTAGTTTCGCCCGAGGAATACGCGGCCACACAGTCAAATATCTTAAGAGACAAAATCAACGGGCGACCACACATGGCGCATATATATAAAATTTATGCTGACAGGTTGCGTCTCGCCGGTGCAATGGATTTTGACGATTTACTCTATTACACACACAAACTGCTTTTTGAACATCCTGACATCGCCGCTCATTATAGGGAATTTTTCCGTTATATACTCGTTGACGAATATCAGGACACCAACCATGCACAGGCTACTATAATAGGGTTACTTACTCATAACGGAGCCGCAAACGGAATATGCGTTGTAGGCGATGACGCCCAAAGCATATATTCATTCCGTGGCGCCAATCTGGCCAACATTTTGCGCATGAATTCTCTGTTCAAAGGTCTGAAAATGTTCAAACTCGAACAAAATTATCGTTCGACTCAAAACATTGTGAATGCCGCGGGGTCGCTTATTTATCATAACCAGGCTCAAATTCCTAAACATCTTTTTTCTGACAATGAAAAAGGCTATCCGTTGGAGATAGTCCAATGTTACAGCGATTATGAGGAGGCCGGTTTGTTGGCTGCTCGTATAGCCATGGTGAAAGCCAATACCGGGGACAGTTATGAGGATTTCGCTGTGCTTTACCGCACCAACAGCCAGAGTCGCATTCTTGAAGAATCATTACGTAAACGTAGCATACCCTATAGAATATTTGGAGGCCTGTCATTTTTTCAACGTCGCGAGGTTAAAGATGTCGTTGCTTATCTGCGACTAAGCCTTAATCCCAACGATGAAGAGGCTATAAAACGTATCATCAATTTCCCTCCGCGTAAAATAGGAGACACTACCCTGCAAAAAGTGTCTAATGCCGCTACTTTAGCTAATGTGAGCTTGTACACCGTGCTTTCCAATCCGGGCTCTTACAACCTCGATGTAAATGCTCCCACAAAAAAGAGACTCAATGATTTTGCCGCTATGCTTCACGACATATACGACTTCGTCGGCGGTCACGATGCCTCGGAAGGTGTAGATTATATCCTTCGCAAAACCGGGCTGGATACTTATTATGCTTCGGATTCCACACCTGAAAACGTGTCGAAACATGAGAATATAGTTGAATTGAGCAACTATGCGATGCAGTTCGTAGAGGGCAAAACAGAACAGGGGTTGCTGGACGAGACGGGAATGGCGACCTTTATGACTGAAATATCGCTCGCTACAGACGCTGACAAGAATGAAAACGCGGATACCGACTCGAGTTCGGTCACCCTGATGACTATTCATGCAGCAAAAGGTCTTGAGTTCAATAATGTATTTGTGGTGGGCGTAGAAAAAAATCTGATGCCCTCAATGTTGAGTCAATCCAATCCTGAAGAAATCGAAGAAGAGCGACGTCTGCTTTATGTGGCTATCACACGCGCCAAAAAATTTTGTATGCTCTCGTATGCCAATACCCGATATATGAACGGAGCTCCTTCGATGAACGGGCCGTCACCGTTTCTTACGGAGATAGACCCCAGTTTTGTTAGACTTGCTCCCGGAACAACATTATACTCTTCAAATCTTTTTCCTACCGGAAACCGGTATAACCGCACAAGTAACAAGGGCGACTCTTCAAAAGGAAAGGCTTATATTAATCCGATTAGTAAACCTGCTTCTGTTCCGAACCGTATCACAATGCCTTCCGGAGCTATTGCAGAAAAACATTCGCCTGAAGAACTTGAAATCGGCATGCGAATCGCCCATAGTCGTTTCGGAAACGGTATAATACATCAAATCGATGCACAGCATCCGGGAGGCGCACGAATTACCGTTGACTTTGATAGCGACGGTCGTAAAACTCTTGTGTTATCATTCGCTCGTTTTGCAATAATTGATTGATATGAAAATTACAGAAATTCCAACCCCTTTTTATATTGTCTACGAAGACAAACTTCGCCACAACCTGCAGTTGATCACCGATGTGGCCAAACGCGCTCAGGTAAAAATCATTATGGCTTTCAAAGCCAATGCTCTTTGGAAAACCTTCGACATCTTTAAAGAATATAATGTAGCTTGTACTGCCAGTTCGCTGAACGAACTAAGGCTTGGGCGAGAGTATCTCACCAACGAGATTTATTCTTACAGTCCAGCTTATACCGAAAATACTATAGACGAATATATTGAGGGAAGCACTCATATCACATTCAACACCTTATCGCAATGGTATCGTTTTAAGGATAAAGTGGAACAATATAACTGCACATCGGGACGGCATGTATCTCCCGGCTTGCGAGTAAATCCAAGGTGCTCGGTCATTACCACCGACCTTTACAACCCCGCTCTTCCCGGCAGTCGTTTCGGGGCATCTGCCTCAGAACTCGCTGATGGAGTTCCGGAAGGAATAGAAGGTTTACATTTTCACGCGTTGTGCGAATCTTCCTCCTACGATCTGGAAAAAGTACTCGTCTCTTTCGAAAATCAATTCGGGCACCTTCTTCCGCAACTCAAATGGGTAAATATGGGTGGAGGTCATATAATGACCCGGCAGGACTATGATACTGACCATCTGGTCAAAATATTACGCGACTTTAAGTCGAGATATCCCAACCTCGAGATCATCCTCGAACCGGGGAGTGCCTTTACATGGCGCACCGGAGATCTTATCAGCAGTGTTGTAGATATCGTCAATAACGACGGTGTAGCGACAGCAATTATGGATGTTTCATTTGCATGCCACATGCCTGACACCCTCGAAATGCCATACAAACCTGCTATAACCGAGAGTCTGAATGAGAACACAGGTACAGGTTATATTTATCGTCTTGGAGGAAATTCATGTCTGAGCGGAGACTACATGGGCGACTGGATATTTGAGCAACCTTTAAAAATCGGCGACAGGCTCACTTTGGAGGACATGAATCACTATACTACAGTTAAAACGAACATGTTTAACGGTATCAGTCATCCTGCCATAGTTTTTTGCAAAAGCGACGGAGAATGTTCCTATCTGAGACAATTCGATTATGAAGATTATAAATCACGAATGAGTTAAAAAGCATGACTATATTAAAAAACGGTCTCGCTGTCGGATTATGCAGCGACCATGCCGGCTATGAGTTAAAGGAAATAATCAAAGGATATTTTGAAAGTTTGGATATACCGTATCATGATTTCGGCACCTATAGCTCCGAATCGTGCGACTATGCAGATTACGCACATCCCTGCGGCACAGCCATAGAAAAAGGTGAAGTTTACCCGGCAATTGCAATGTGCGGAAGCGGCAACGGTATAGCAATGACCCTTAATCATCATCGGGATGTCCGTGCCGCGCTCTGCTGGGATGTGGAGTTGGCGCGTTTGGCTCGAGCACACAACGATGCCAACATACTTGTATTGCCTGCACGTTTCATCGCGCCGGAAAAAGCTATCGCTATTTTGGATGAATTTCTGCGCACTCCATTTGAAGGAGGACGACATCAGCGACGCATAGAAAAGATTCCTGTGCAATAACACCATCCGCTACCACATGGCTATTTATGCCGAAGTCATAGTACCGGTACCGATACCGGCAACTTTTACTTACATCATACCTGATTCAATGAAGGATAGAGTCGGATTGATGTATCGTGTGGTAGTACCTTTTGGAAGCCGAAAATATTATACGGGGGTAGTCGTTAACATCACGGATAATTTCAAAGGACAGTATGAATTAAAAGAAATTGCCTGGTGCCCTGACACGGAGCCTATTTTACGACGTCCTCAACTTTCGCTGTGGGAGTGGATTGCGGAGTATTATATGTGTCCTATCGGCGATGTGCTTAAAGCAGCGTTGCCCTCGGGGCTGAAAATAGAATCGGAAACCATAATAGAGATTCGCCCTGACTTTAATCCCGATAACGAGACCGATTTAACCGCTAAACAAGCAACTCTTTGGGGTGTTGTTAAAACTAAAGAAAAGATTTCTGTCAAAGAACTTGAGAAAGAGGGCCTTTCTGGTGTCATGTCAACGGTATATGAACTTATTGACATGGGGGCAATCACAGTTCGTGAAAAATTGACTGAGCGTTTCCGTCCCAAACAAGAACAGTTTTATCTGATTACGATAGAACGAAACAACGACAAAGCCATCAGCGCAGCTTTTTCGTGTATGCGGAGTACCCGCCATCAGCGCTTGTTGATGAAACTAATTCAACTGAGCAACTTCACAAACCCAGTTGCCCCACTAAAAGAGGTTCCGCGTTCCGCCGTTGACGAAGAGGAATATTTTGACACCTCAATAATCAAAAGTTTTGTAAAAAAAGGATATATACGAGTAGAGAACCGAACCATATCACGTTTTCAATGGACTCCCAAACCGGTTAAACCTTTACCTGAGCTTTCCGATGCACAATCCACGGCTCTTAAAAGCATTCATCATCTTTTCGGTCAACATCCAGTCGTATTATTGCATGGCGTTACATCATCAGGCAAAACAGAAATATACATCCATCTGATTGACTTCATTCTGCATCAAAACAAACAGGTTCTCCTATTAGTGCCTGAGATAGCCTTGACAACTCAACTGACGGGAAGAATTCAGGATGTTTTTGGCGAAAAAGTATTGGTTTACCATTCCCGATTCTCAGATGCACAACGTGTAGAGGTATGGAAAACGATGCTTAACACCAACAGACCTTTGGTGGTGATTGGAGCTCGTTCAGCGGTATTTTTACCGTTCGCACAATTAGGCTTGGTTATCGTTGACGAAGAACATGAGCAAAGCTACAAACAATTTGATCCGGCACCGCGCTACAACGCACGTGATGTGGCGACTGTTCTAAGCCGTCTGCATGGCGCAAAAACTTTGTTGTGTAGTGCGACACCGTCAGTAGAGACGTATTGGAAAGCAGCAAACGGACGTTACGGGTTGGTGACACTTTCCGTACGGTACGGCGACGTGCAACTTCCGGAAATGAAGATCGTCGACCTTTCAAAGTCATATCTTCAAGGGGGTACGGTGCAATCGCTTGCTGAACCGACTGTAGCAGCAATAGATGACGCACTGGGAAAGAAAGAACAGACCATAATATTTCACAACCGCCGAGGCTTCTCTCCTATCGCTCGTTGCAAAATGTGCGAATATATTCCACGATGCACCGATTGTGATGTTTCATTGAGTTATCATAAACGTATTAACCGTTTAGTGTGCCATTACTGTGGGAAAGAATATGCTCTTCCTACCACCTGCCCTGTGTGTCATCAGCCCACGTTAGAAGTAGTTGGTTTCGGAACAGAGCGAATAGAAGATGATATATCTGAAAACTTCCCTAAAGCGAAGGTACTCAGAATGGATCTTGACACAACCCGAAACAAAGAAAATTACGCGACGATTATAGACGATTTCTCAAATCACAAAGCGGACATTCTGGTTGGCACTCAGATGGTAACCAAGGGATTGGATTTCGGAGATGTCTCTACCGTAGTGGTGTTGAACGCTGACCTTATAATCAATTATCCGGATTTTCGCGCTGCTGAAAGAGCTTTTAACATGCTTGAACAAGTGGCCGGACGAGCCGGACGTAGGTCGGAATCGGGCAAAGTCATTGTTCAGACCAGACAACCTGACCATCCCATCATACAACAGGTGCTAAACCATGATTATTATGGTTTTTATGAAACTGAATTGAAAGAGCGCGAGGCTTTCGCTTATCCGCCGTTTATCCGTATTATCTATATATTTGTCAGACATAGGGAAGCCAACATTTGCCAACAAGCATCGGAAGCTCTTATGAAACAACTGACAGCGCAACTTGGCAACCGTGTTCTCGGGCCTCATGAACCCCCAGTCAACCGCATAAAAAACATGTATATACGGCGCATCATGGTTAAAATCGAGACAGGTGTATCCCTTTCTCAGATAAAGCAGATTCTTACCGACACCGTTGACAAATTACGTTCAATCAAAGACTTCCGAGCTGTCGATATCTATTTTGATGTTGACCCGATGTGATAATTTATCTTAGTTTGGCTTTTAGATATTTACCGGTATAGCTATTTGAAGATTCGGCAATCTGCTCAGGTGTACCTATAGCCACTATTTCTCCGCCTTTATCTCCTCCCTCGGGGCCAATATCTATAACATGGTCGGCGCATTTTATGACATCAAGATTATGCTCGATTAAGATAACAGAGTGTCCATTGTCAATAAGTCGATTGATTGACTCCATCAATTTGTTGATGTCATGAAAATGTAAGCCGGTTGTAGGCTCGTCAAAAATAAAGAGCGTATGGCTTATTTTTTCACGCGACAGGAAGTAAGCTAATTTGACACGTTGATTTTCACCACCGGAAAGGGTGGCCGAAGATTGACCTAACTTAATATAACCGAGACCAACATCGGCAAGAGGACGTAACCGCTCCACAATGCGTTTTTCTGTACTGCCCGATGATGAACCGAAAAACTCTATCGCTTCGTCAACCGACATATTAAGTACGTCATTGATATTTTTACCTTTGTATTTTACTTCCAGAATTTCTTTCTTGAAGCGCTGTCCATGACATTCCTCGCATTCCACGGTAATGTCACTCATGAATTGCATTTCTATTGTAATAGTTCCTTCTCCTTTACACTCTTCGCAGCGTCCACCCTCGGTATTAAAAGAGAAATGAGTAGGAGTAAAGCCCATTTGTTTTGAGACCTGTTGGTCGGCGAATAAGTATCTTATCTCGTCGTAAGCTTTAAGATATGTTGCAGGATTAGAACGAGTGGATTTACCAATCGGATTTTGGTCGACAAACTCAATGGCTCCAATGTGTTTGTAATCGCCGGACAAACCTGCGAACTTACCGGGAGCATCACCGATACCTTCAATCTGACGCACCATAGCCCTATACAAAATGTCACGCACAAGAGTAGACTTACCCGAACCACTAACTCCGGTCACTGCTGTCAAGACATTGAGCGGAAAACGCACATCTAAGTTTTTGAGATTGTTTTCGTAAGCTCCTTTTATTTCTATAAATGAATTTGATTTGCGTCGGCGTTTGGGGACTGGGATGGAAAGACTGCCATTCAGATATTTCATGGTATATGACTCATTAGCCGATTTCAACCCTTCAGGCTCGCCTTCATAAACGATTCTTCCTCCATTCACTCCCGCCTCGGGTCCAACATCTATAATATAGTCTGCCGAACGCATAATATCTTCGTCATGTTCCACTACAAGGACAGTATTGCCTAACTTCTGCAAGTCACGGAGCACACCAATAAGTCGCTCGGTATCACGCGAGTGAAGTCCAATAGAAGGCTCATCTAAGATATATAACGAACCTACCAGGCTGCTTCCCAGAGAGGTAGCCAGATTGATACGTTGGCTTTCTCCTCCGGATAATGAATTACTCAAACGATCCAGGGTAAGGTAACCAAGACCCACATTAACCAGAAAACCCAATCTGTTAATAATCTCAACAAGTAATCGGCTGGCAATCTTTTTTTCTTGATCATTAAGCTCAATAGTCTTAAACCACTGATACAGCGATTCTACAGGCATAGTCACCAGTTCCGTAATAGAACGACCTGCTACCTTAACATAGGAGGCTTCTTTGCGCAATCTTGCTCCATGACATTCCGGGCAAACTGTCTTGCCACGGTATCGTGCCAACATTATACGGTATTGAATTTTGTGCTGTTGGGTCTCTATCCATCTGAAAAAACCGTATATGCCCGGAAACTCGGCATTTCCATGCCAAAGCAAATGTTTCTCTTCATCAGTCAGATTCTTATATGGGCGATGAATGGGGAAATTATATCGGGGAGCAATGCGCACAAAGTCATTTTTCCACTGTGTCATCTTTTCTCCCTTCCAACAAGCTACTGCACCTTCATAGACGGATAACTCCGGGTTTGGGATAACAAGATCCGGGGCTATACCTACTGTTTTCCCGAATCCCTCGCAGGTGGGACAAGCACCGTAAGGATTATTGAAATTAAACATCTGTTCGTTTGGCACCATAAAAGTAATGCCATCAGATTCAAAACGCTTCGAGAATTGATGACGGACAATTTCACCATCATTCTTAAATACAAGTACTTCGACATTGTCTTGGCCCTCGAAAAAGGCAGTTTCTATTGACTCGGAAATTCGCGAAATCTCGTCTTTATCACTTGAAATAACAGTGCGGTCTATCAACAAAAGAAAATCATCTGTACACTTTGTCTTTTTATTGTCGGTTTTAAGGTGATCTAACACATCCTCAATAGCAGTAATAGTTCCGTCTGAACCTATTACCCTTGAATAGCCGGCTTTCGAGTATATTTCGAGCTGCGTTTCGAGAGTTCTACCGTCAATGAGACGGATTGGAGCACCGATGGCTACACGTGTGTCTTCAGGATAAGCCATAATAGTGCCAATAACGTCTTCCACATCGTTATGCTTCACTTCAAGTCCGGTCACCGGAGAAATGGTCTTTCCTATCCGGCCATAAAGCAATCGCATATAATCATATATTTCGGTCGATGTTCCGACAGTCGACCTGGGATTGCGCGTGTTCACCTTTTGCTCGATCGCGATAGCCGGAGGTATTCCGGATATTTTGTCGCAGTCGGGCTTTTGCAATCTTCCCAAAAACTGGCGCGCATAGGCACTTAGACTTTCAACATAGCGTCTCTGACCTTCGGCATAAAGTGTATCGAAGGCTAAGGAGGATTTTCCAGACCCTGATAGCCCGGTAGCCACAATGAGTTTGTTTCTGGGCAGACTCACTGAAACATCGCGAAGATTGTGCACCCTCGACTTCTCTACTACAATATCTTTATCTCTATTTTTTTCTTTTCCTTTATATATGAGCGTGTGTTTTTCCATTTTTAAATATCATGCATTCATACGTCACGTTTGCCAATTGTCATAACCGACGAGACGATTTCTTTCTTAACCGAATTTTGAAATACGACGCAGACTTGCTTCATTGATAATCTTTATTCTCCTACCATCCACAACGATAAGTTTCTCGCTTACAAAGGTAGATAGAGTTCTTATAGCGTTTGCAGTGGTCATATTGGATAGATTGGCAAGATCCTCACGGGACATATAAATCTTAATGGTAGCTTCATCATCCTCATATCCATAATTATCTCGGAGAACAATGAGCGCTTCGGCCAAACGTCCACGGATATGTTTCTGAGTCAAATTGACAATGCGAGTATCAGATCCGCCGAGATTGTGAGCAAGTTCACGGATGAAAAACCAGGCCAGTTCCCTGTTGCCATCAATAAGGTCGCTAACCACATTCATTGGTAACGCTCCCAGTGTCGATTCCTCAAATGCCGATGCACTGGAAAGATGCGGTTCGCCGGCAAAAAAAGCTCGAAATCCGAAATACTGTACCGGACGATACAAACGGATAATCTGTGACCTTCCCCCTACTCCATCTTTGTGTATCTTTACTTTACCCTTAAGTAAACACCAAAGTTGTTCGGCATCTTCGCCCTGCGAATAAATAATCTGATTTTTCTTAAAATTATGTATATGAAAATTCTCCACGATAATACGTCGTTCTTCCGAATTAAGAATCGACCAAATATCGTGCATGTCCTCGTTAATAACCTTTTCGAGAGCCTCTTTTATCATAATCCGATTTACCTACGGCGAGACAACTCTCACCGTCCTTTTGTACCTATTGAACCTTTAGATCTTGAAAAAACTGCTGCGTTTTCTCTAATTTTGCAAAGATACGAATTTTTTTTCAATTAACCTTCATTTTCATGTTAACGACATTTAACGTCGAACACATAGCGACTTAGTTAGTGGGAGTTTTCATTATTGTTTTTTTAACGTATCTATTTTTCAGAACCTAAACAAAAATAAAATTTCTATTAATAACGACTCTATGCTGTACAGTTGGATACGATGGGACACGTAACTTCGGTTGCGTGAATGATAAAAAAATTGTAACTTTGCAGTCACGGCAAGCAAGGTGCGATGCCTGATAAATCTACATGAATCAATGAGAAAATGGCGCATAGAAGACAGCTCGGAACTGTATAACATTAAAGGTTGGGGGCGTAATTATTTTTCAATTAACGATAAAGGACACGTTGTGGTCACACCTCGACCAGGCGACTATCCTGTGGATTTAAAGGAGATAATGGACGAACTACAAGTGCGCGATGTCACATCGCCAGTTCTTCTTCGCTTTCCTGACATTCTCGACAACCGTATAGAAAAGATATCAAATTGTTTCAAAGAAGCCTCCAAACGGTACGAATATTCCGGGGAAAGCTTTATGATTTATCCTATTAAGGTGAATCAAATGCGTCAGGTTGTCGAAGAGATAGTCATATATGGCAAAAAATTTAATATCGGGTTGGAGGCTGGCTCCAAGCCCGAACTACATGCCGTCCTCGCAACAAACATTGCCGATAACGCTCTGATAATATGCAATGGATATAAAGATGAGAGTTATATCGAACTGGCATTGCTCGCACAAAAGATGGGTCGTAGAATATATCTTGTCGTCGAAAAACTCAACGAGTTGGTTCTTATAGCTGAAATCGCCAAACGGCTCAAAATAAAACCGAATATAGGTATCCGCATCAAATTGTCGAGCACCGGAGCAGGAAAATGGGCAGAGTCAGGTGGAGACCAGTCTAAATTCGGGTTGAATTCGTCCGAGTTGCTTCAAGCCCTGGATATTCTTGAACGTCGGGATCTTAAAGATTGTCTGAAACTTATTCATTTCCATATAGGAAGTCAGATAACAAAAATTCGACGCATAAAGAACGCTTTACGCGAAGCTACACAATTTTACGGACAATTATCCAAGATGGGTTTCGATATTGACTTCATTGACATAGGCGGAGGTCTTGGAGTGGATTATGACGGAACACGTTCTTCATCATCAGAATCCTCAATGAACTACTCCATCCAGGAATATGCCAATGACGCTGTATCCGCTCTTGTGGATGTCTGCGTCAAGAACGAACTCAAACAACCGAACATTATTACTGAAAGCGGCCGTTCTCTGACTGCGCATCACTCCATACTCATTCTCGAGGTGCTTGAGGCAACGTCGCTGCCCACTTGGAAAGACAACGATATTTTGCCGGAGGACGCGCATGAACTGGCGAGAGAACTTTATGATATTTGGGACAACCTGAATACTACACATCTTTTCGAAAGTTGGCATGACGCTCTACAAATCCGAGAAGAGGCTTTGGATCTATTCAGCTTGGGTTTGCTTTCTTTACCGACACGCGCGCAGATTGAGAAGCTTTTCTGGTCCATTGCTCGTGAAATCAGCGAGATAGCAGCCGGGATGAAACATGCTCCGGAGGAACTTCGAAAAATCACGCGCATGGTACCCGATAAGTATTTCTGTAATTTCTCTTTGTTCCAGTCTTTACCTGATTCATGGGCTATAGACCAGATCTTTCCGATCATGCCCATCATGCGGCTTGACGAAAAGCCCACCCACACATGCACCATCCAGGATATAACATGCGACAGCGATGGCAAGATACAGACATACATCACCGGCGGAGATGTTTCTTCAGCGCTCCCTGTACATGCATTTAAAAGCGGAGAAAAATATTACCTCGGTGTTTTCCTTGTAGGTGCATATCAAGAGATTCTCGGGGACCTGCACAATCTTTTCGGCGACACAAACGCTGTCCACATCAGCGTGTATAAAGACCGATATGAAATAGATCAGATCATCGATGGCGAAACTGTTGCGGAGGTTCTTGATTATGTCCAGTTCTCACCCAAAAAGCTTGTCCGCAATGTCGAAGCGTGGGTAACTGCATCAATGAAGGCCGGTAAAATCACCCCTGAAGAAGGTCGTGACTTTATTTCGACTTATCGGTCTGGATTGTATGGCTATACATATTTAGAGAAAGATTAAGATAATGGACGGCGAAAGTTTACGTAAAAACATCATTCTTGACGACCCTCAGGTTACGACGAGGCGTTTTATGATGGTGGTGACTTTCGACGGTGCCCCTTTCCACGGTTGGCAGATACAACCCGGAGACCGAACAGTGCAGGAAGACATCGAAAAAGCTCTTCGCATAGCGTTGCAAACTCCTTTGCATATTGTAGGAGCCGGCCGAACAGATACCGGAGTAAACGCTCGCATGATGACAGCGCATTTTGATGTATCAGAAGAAACGGCTGCCAAATTTCTCGATGATGAAAGCCGGCGAAAGAAGGTACTTTACACTCTGAACGGAATTCTTCGGCCATCTGTCGTAATATGGGATATCTTCGCGGTAAATAATGATGTTCATGCACGCTTTGATGCCATTTCGCGCACTTACAGATATTATCTGCACACTTGCCCCGATCCTTTCAGGGAAAAGAGGTCTCGTTATTTTTTTCAGCCGCTTGATTTCGACAGAATGAATTTAGAGGCTTCATCACTTCTTGGAACTAAAGATTTCACATCTTTTTCCAAATTACATACGGACACTAACAATAATATTTGTACCGTATATGACGCGGATTGGAAACAGTATGCTGCGGGACATTTTTTTTTCGAGATAACCGCTAACCGTTTCTTAAGAAATATGGTTAGAGCAATCGTTGGGACACTACTTGATGTAGGTACTTCCAAACAAGCTCCCGGTCATATCCAACGAGTACTTGAAGCATCAAATCGTTGCGCCGCCGGTTCATCTGTACCGGGTTATGCTCTTTATCTGTGGGATATCAAATATCCCTACTCTATTCCTCAAACCCTTATCCCCGATATAATATAATATTTTTCGATATGGCTGAAAAACGAAGACATAATAAGAAGCATGTCGACAGCGCATCCGTCAAAAGTACATTGGCTTTGATTATGGTTGCGGCATTGCTTATATCGGTGGCATACTCAACGTGCGCAAAATCTGACAGTGAGGATTATCCGCTACCTTATGACGAGGAACTCACGGAGCTGACGCATGTCATTTCTCCAAATATTGAAGACGGCGAGATGCTTCATTATCCGGGATTTGATGTCTATTTCAGCAATATTCACCGGCAGCCGTATTATGTTAGTTGGGTTCTTACACCTGAACACGCATCATCAAAAGAATTTAAACGCTCCAATAACTTCAGACCGGATCCCGATGTCGTTAATTCTCCCTTATTAAGCGATTATCGCAACAGCGGTTTTGACAGAGGACACATGGCGCCATCGGCCGATTTCCATTATTCGGAAGAAGCACAGGAAGCCACATTTTTTCTAACCAATATGAGTCCTCAACGAAATGCGCTCAATTCCGGTGCCTGGGCCAATCTTGAAGAGCAATGCCGCAATTGGGCCATACGTGACAGCACGCTTGTAATCATTACAGGGCCTATACTTTCGGATTATCTTACACAATCGATTGGAGAGAGTCATATTACAGTGCCCGACAGGTATTTTAAAGTAGTGTATGCTCCTTATGCCAATCCACCTCGAGCTATTGCTTTTATCATGCCAAATTATAGCGTTCCCGGTGGTGTGCAGCAATCTGTAGTAACGGTTGACGACGTGGAATCAATCACCGGCTTCGATTTCTTTTCTTCGCTTCCCGATGAGTTGGAAAACAGCATCGAATCAGAGTCTCGCTATTCCCGTTGGCAATTTTCAAAAAAACAAAAGTAACAATACAACTATATTAAGATGGTTGAAGCATTAGCGGAACTCTACGATAACACTACCATAGTCGCAATATCAACACCTCCCGGTGTCGGAGGTATTGCTGTAGCACGCCTTTCAGGACGCGACGCCATTGAGATTGCCGATAAGATATGGCGCGGCAAAAGGTTGTCGGGCGTGAACACACACACAGTTCATCTCGGTATAGTTCTGGATTCGAAAGGCGACGAGTTGGATCAGTGTGTCGTAACCGTGTTTATTGGCCCAAACTCATTCACCGGTCAGGA
Source organism: Muribaculaceae bacterium (assembly GCA_022509065.1). Lineage (GTDB taxonomy): Bacteria > Bacteroidota > Bacteroidia > Bacteroidales > Muribaculaceae > CAG-873. Next base: position 1,708 of record JAFLTY010000012.1, on the reverse strand, counting down.
TACAGTGGAGTTTGCCGTTCATGGCTCGAAATTCGTTCAACGCGAACTCGTTGCTTCTCTTGTAAATGCAGGTGCAACCCCGGCTCGCGCAGGAGAGTTTACCCGCAGAGCACTTACCGCAGGAAAATTAAGCCTCACACAAGCCGAAGCTATTGCCGACATCATACATTCGACATCTCGCGCCGCACACCGATTAGCCGTCTCTCAGTTAAAAGGTAATTTTGCTCACAATATTGACACACTACGTCAACAACTGATAGACTTAGTCAGCCTGCTTGAACTTGAGTTGGATTTCTCGGAGGAAGACGTAGCTTTTGCTGATAGAAAACAACTTAAATCCATAGCTCTAAACATAAAGAATCAATTAGAGAGGCTGCTCGACACATTCCGCACCGGGAACGCCGTCAAAAACGGCATTCCCGTCGCTATCATCGGTAAAGCGAATGTAGGGAAGTCATCGCTACTAAACGCTTTGACACAAAGCGACCGTGCCATAGTGACAGATATTGCCGGAACCACACGTGACACTATTGAGGAAATAATTGAAATCGGTGACTACATATTTAGATTTATCGATACAGCCGGATTGCGCCATACAGATGACCCCATAGAGAAAATAGGCATTGAACGAAGCGTCAAAACTGCTAAAGAAGCGTTGATAGTTTTACATGTGACTGATGATAAAACCGATTTACAAAATTGGGAAATGAGTACCGAGCCATCTTTTGATCCGAGTCAAACTGTGATTAACATATTAAATAAATGCGACTTGATAGCAGATAAATCCTCGAGCAATCAAAACAACACTTCGTACCAGGACAAAAATAATCATACAGAAGATTTTATCCGGGTGTCAGCTAAAACCGGTGAAGGGTTAGATTTGCTTCGCCAGCGATTAGAGGAAGTCGCAAACAGTCAACTACATAGCGCCGAGCAAGGTGCCGACAACGAAGACATCATCATTACCAATCAGCGACATGCCACTTCACTCGCAAAAGCTATAAAGGCATGCGATGCAGCCATTCTTGCTCTCGATACTGACCATCCTACCGATCTGGTAGCCGAAGATGTACGCTCAGTTCTCGACTGCCTCTCAGAACTGACAGGCCAAATAACCTCGACCGACATCCTCACCACCATTTTCTCCCGCTTCTGCATCGGCAAGTAACGGATAGGTTGGACAACTGCCTATCAGACAGAAATTGTCGATTCCCTACGGCCACGAACATGCCCTCTCCCGCCGCAAAAGATAAAAAAAAGATAAAAACAGGTTCATATCTTTTGTTGCCACAAATATTATCACTAAATTTGCAAATAACATCAATGAATTACATCATATCAACAAGTAATATGGATAATATAGACCGTATAAATAGATTAAAAGTTGTATTAGCGGAGCAGAATCGCACCGGGAAGTGGCTCGCTGAACAGTTAGGCAAGAATGAAGCAACAGTTTCACGATGGTGCTCCAACACAGCTCAACCCTCATTAGAAATGCTTGTTAAAATAGGTGAGATCTTGAAAGTTGAGCCCAGAATTCTTATCAACGCTAAAGAGAATATTTGATTATGGCTAAGAAAGCAACAAATAAGAAAGATAGCCTCCCCATGGAGGAGGTGTTGTGGAAGGCTTGCGACGCTCTGCGTGGGTCGATTGAGCCGAGCGAGTACAAGCACGTGGTGTTGTCGCTGATATTCTTGAAATATGC
>JAFLTY010000011.1:32082-58754 GCA_022509065.1 Muribaculaceae bacterium | reverse complement strand
AGTGGAATGTAACGGCCCGATATGATGTTTAGCGCGCTGCGCGGTGTTTCAGCTGAACTTCTCGACCAGATAATCACCCGCTTGGTCAGGTGGGGGTTCTTCGATGCAAGCCTGTTTGATTCGGTGAGGGTGCTTACCTCGGTCGATATTCAGCGACGCTATTTTCACATCACTAAACGATGGGCAAGATCCGGACAACTGCCCTATCTTTTGGTTTCCCCGGCACAAACCCGGGTTTCCGTTACAAAAACTCCCGTTAATGACGCCGAAACGCCTTCAAAAGAACAATATACAACTGAACAGCCTCAGTGCGGAGGCATCGAAGGCGACACACCGGCACAGCCAGAGAGTCCGACGTTCGAGCAGGTAAAGGAGCAGTTTCTGACCTTACGCGCCAACGAACGTCTGGACGACTGGGAGTATCACGCCGAGCAGTGTTACAGCCATTATTCGGCGGTGGGATGGAGAACGGCTGCCGGAACCAAGATATTGGATTACAGACCGATAGTACGCAAATGGTTGAGCAAGGAAGTTTACGACAAACAAAAATCAAAGTACAAGAAACGATATGAAGATACCCGAGGGCATAGATTTGACAGACGTCGCGGCGTTGAGCCGGGCGCTGATGACACGAAAGGTTACGAGAGAACGCTTTAGCCTGGATATGAGCCACCGTGACGCGGCAAACGCCTTGTACACAGCACTTAAGGTTGAAGTTGAACAGCGAGGAGCCCATAAGAACACAGAGCTTGTTCTGGACAACGACACGCGCCAGCACATTCTCGACATTGCCGAATGGCTTGTGCGCGCCGATTTCCCTCCGTCGTTGCTTCTGTACGGCAAAGTGGGTAACGGCAAGACATCGATGGCCAGGGCGCTGATGAGGCTTATCGAGTATGTCACCGAGTGCGAGTCCTATTCGAGGCGTATCCAGGCCAGGTTTGTCACCGCCAAAGATGTTTGCGAGCTGTGTGCGGTGTCCGAGCGTTTCAAGGAGCAATACGACGACTATCGCCGCATATTCAACGAAAGGATGCTGGTCATCGACGAATTGGGTTCCGAACCGAGCGAGGTCATCATCTACGGACAGCCGAAATCGCCTGTCACCGACCTGATATCGCACCGATATGACCGACAGCTGCTCACCATCATTACGACCAACCTCAAGAAGGACGAGCTTAAGAGCCATTATGGTCTTCGCGTCTACGACCGATTGAAAGAGATGGTTCAACCCGTGGTGTACTCCAACAGCTCATACCGATGACGCCGAGACGTGTCGGCCGTGCGAGCCGTACGTCGGGCAAACCGGTTTTAAATGTTAAGGGTGATGTCAGACGCCGTGCGAGACGCGCAGCCATTTCTCGGAGAGCGCTCCCAGTATGGAATAAGCGGCCGCCAATCCCCACAGCCAATAGTAGTTGGTAATGACATCGGACAAAACAGCGTTGTTGCTGTTTATCTGTATAAAGCCTTCGACAGCCCATGTAGCCGGTATAAAGTCACCCACTATCTGCCATGCATCCGGCATAGCGTAGCGAGGCCACGTCAGGCCACTGAGGAAGAGGAAGACTACCGAGGTGATGACAATGAGCATGAAGGCGCTTTCGCGGTCGCGTGCCACAGCTCCCAGCGTGATGCCGAAGAATGCGGATGCCAGAAGGAAAGGCAGCGCGAAGAGCAGATATTGGACAGCCGACCCCACATGCGGAAGATTGAAGATGGAAGGTATGAAATGCAACGCAAACAGAGCCGGCGTGATGTAGAATATGGTGTAACACAACGCCTTTCCCCATACGATAGCGTACGCCGGGCTGTTGACGGGCATGAGGGGGTCGAAACCGTGGTTGCGTCGGCGACGCTGTCGGGCTGTACCCATAATCATTACTGCGCCAAGCACCATGGACTGCTGGAGGATGAGGACGACAATGCCCGGCATGACAAACGAGGCAAAGCCCTGCTGCGGGTCGCCGAGCATGTAGCTCTCGCTATTGACGGGCATTCCGGTGTAGAGGCTTTCGGCTCCCAACATGGAAATGCGGTCGGCGGTGATGCTGCCTATCTCGGCTATCTGAACTTCGGTCAGACTGAAGGCAAAGGTGCGGAAACGCAGCATCAATGCCATGTCGCAATAAAAAGTGACGTGTCCGGTCTCACCTCGGCCTATCTCCTTGGCATAATCGGAAGATATCTCCAGTATGCCGAACACCTCGTTGGCGTCGACAAGATGTTTAGCCTCCTGCAACGAAGGGACGTAGTCGTAAATTTCGATGGCGGGTGTAGCCCCTATTTTTCGCACCAGGTCGCGGCTTTCGGCAGTGCGGCTGTTGTCAACGACGACAACAGGCATTTTCTCGAGGACTTCCGGGTTATATACCAGGGTGTAGACAATCGGATAGGCTATGGGTAGAGCGATAAAGAATATAAGGACACCCGCGTCCTTGAGCACAATGCGCCACTCGGCCGCAAAGGCTATGGCCATGGTGCTGAAAAACCTGCTTATGTAGTTAAAAAACTTCATCTCGCTCGAAAAACGTCAAATCAGGGTATATAAACGGGATGCTTGCACATGCGTTTCAGGTTCCATACCATACTCAACCCCACGGGTATGAACAATACCAGGGCAATAAGGTCGTAGCGAACATAGTAGGGGTCAACACCGTTGAGGGCAACGCCTATATATGTGAGGAAAAGATATCTCACCGGCAGTATGTAGCTGAAGATGGCAATGCCGCCGTACATGTTTTGGACAGGGAACGAAAAACCTGCCAGCGAGAAAGCCAATATGCCGGTAAGGGCGCCCAGCGACAGGGCAAGACGCGGATTGGGCAGCAACGAGGCGTAGAAGACACCCAACGACTGACATGCCACGACAGTGAGAGCCATGGCGATGAGCATTATTGCCAGGCTGCCGTTCATGGGATAGTGGTTGAACCCGAATTGGACCGCCATGACAGCCCATCCGACTATGGTGAAGATGACTGTCTGGGGCAACAGCTTGCCGGTGAGCGATACCAAAATGGAATTGCCGCCGGTGCGCAGCCATTGGGGCGACGTGCCGTCCTTTATCTCCATGGTTATGGAGAAAATGGTGAGCAGAAGAATCATGAGCTGCAGAGTGCCGTAAGTGAACGACGGTCCCAGGTAGTAGGCGTAGTTTGCCCACGGGTTGTTGATCTGATTGATCTGTAGCGACACGGGCTGTACCAAAGGTTCGAGAACCGATTCGGGGACGCCGCGCGAGACGGCCATGTCGCGAATGACCGACGATGCCGTAGCCACGGCAATGGCCTTGAAGCCTTTGTAGCTGTAAGTGCCCGGCACGAAATAGGTCAGATTGGAATAGAAATTGAGCGTGGGGTTGTTGCCGGCAAACACGTCCTGCTCGAAATTGTCGGGTATGGTAAAGAAACCGAATATTTTGCCTTGACGCACCAGGTCGATGGCAGCTTCGTAGCTTTCGCACTTGGCAGTGATGTCAAGCACTTGCTGGACGTCCAGATTGCGGGTAATGGCGCGCGACATCTCAGACTGGTCAAGGTCGACGATAGCCACCGGCACGCGGGTGGTTACTCCACGGCTAAGCAACGAGTCAAAGAACCAAACGGCCACCAACGGGACGACGATAAGCGCCACGACATACTCGGGTCGTGATACCAGAGCCCGAATGCCGCGTCCAAGCGACTTCCATAAAGGTGCAAATGTCTTGCCCATAGCAGTCGGTAGGTTTGGTTGTTAATCGATACTCAAAATGACGGTTACTTTATTATGGCTCTTCAAAAAGACGGTTACTTTATTATGGCGCTCATGCCCGGACGCAGACCAGTAGCGTTGGCTTTGTCGACGGGACGCGCTTTTATCTGGAATGTACGGCTGTCATAATCGCCTACATTCTTTGTGGCTCGCCATGTGGCGTAATTGCCCATGTCGCGCACATAAAACACTTTGAGTTGTACATCTTTGCCTTTCATGGCCGGCAACCATACGGTGAGCTCTTTCCCCATTTCGAAATCGGGCAGTAGCTCTTCCTTGACATTGAACACCACGTAGCGATCTTCCTTAAGGATGTTCATGATTGGAGCGCCGAGAGCCACCAACTCGCCCACCTCGGGAAAAATTTGGTCTACGGTGCCGTTGCATGGAGCCACCAGGTAGCTGTCTTCGAGCAACGATTCGACCTGGCTAACGGAAGCTTCGGAGGCTGTCACCATGGCAGCGGCGCTTTGCTTGTCCTCTTTTTGGGCACCGGCAAGAGCGAGTTCATACTGGCTGACAGCGGCGCCATGCTGGGCTGTGGCGGCATCGTAGGCCGCTTTGGCTTCGTCGCGTTTCTGTTCGCTCACCACGCCTTCGTTGTACAGTTTCTCCATGCGGTCGTATGTCTTGCGGGTGATTGTCACTGCGGCCTCGGCCTGGCTTACCAAGTCGCGCGCGGCATTGATGATTTGGAGACGGGCTCCGGCATCCACCTTGCGGTTCTGAGCCTGGGCGACTTCTTCCATGGCTTTGGCCTGGGTAAGCTGAGCGTCGACAAGCGACGAGTGTATATGTACCAGTGTGTCGCCGGCCTGCACAGTGTCGCCTTCGGTGACATACAGCTCGACTACACGACCGGGCAGTTTGCCGGAAACGCGCACCGTCGAACCCTCGACTTGACCTTCGATGATGTCCGAGGGACGGTTGAGACACAGAAATCCGATAACTGCGACAGCAGCGACGACTATGATGACGGTGAGTAGGGTGAGGAGGAGGGTGCGACCGGCTTTTTCGGTCTGCGGTTGATTGGTGGTTGCCATATTTTTGTGTAGTTATTAGAGTAGCAGATAGAAGTGGAGAAAGGGTGTTGGATATTGTGTTACGAAAGTGTCGGCATTAGCGAAACGACACATAGCCTTTCGCTCAATACAGCGTTCCGAGCACTTTCTGAAGGTATGTGTTGCAGAGATGCACGTCAATCATGGCGTCGACATTCTCGCTGTTGGCTTTGAGCCATGCTGTCTGTGCTTTCATGACGTCATCGCTGGTGAGGACGCCTTCCTTAAACCCAATATTTGCCGAGCGCAGATTTTCTTCGGCGCTTTCGAGGTTGGATACGGTCATCTGGTATGTCTTCAATGATTCGCGAGTGCGGTAGCCGGCTTGTGTCACCTGGAGGTTGACAAGCTCTTTGGCGTCCTCGAGTTTCAACTTCATGATGGTTTCCTCGCTTTCGGCTGCCTTATATTTGTTGTAGTTGCCGCCCCAATGCCAAATGGGTATTGTAAGGAGCGCCCCTACCGAGAAGGCGCCATTGAATTTTTTCTGAAAGCCGTTGAACATGTTTGGGTTGGAGAAACTGTAGGCGCCCACTACAGCCAGGTTGGGCAGCATGGAGGCGCGCGCCACGTTCTTGGTCTGACCGGCAATCTTTATGCCTAATTCGAGTGCTTGCAGGTCGCTGCGATGTTCGTATGCGGTATTAACGTCGTAGGGGGCGATCTCTGAGGGAGACACGTTCTCGAAGACCTCCTCGTCGGCCAGCGTCATCTGCGAATCCAACGGCAGACCGCACACCTGTGCCAACGCCATGCGTGACAGCACAAGGCCGTTTTCCACCTTGGTGAGGTCGACACGCGCGCTGTTGAGCTTAACGGCTACCGCCAGCTGGTCGCTACGTGTGGCTATGCCGTTTTCGACAAGACGTGTCACGCTGTATGACAATGAGTCAAGCAGCTCGACATAGCTTGTGGCAAGTTCGTGTTTTGCTTTGAGCGAAACCACCTGCCAGTAAGCGGCGTCAACGGCATAGATGACATTCTCGGCCTCGCTGTTGTGCATGGCCTCGGCCAGTTTTTCGGCATAACCGGTTATCTTGTTCATGGCCACTATCTTACCTCCCATATATACGGGTTGTGTAAGGGTGACAGCGCCAAAAAAGATATTATGGATGTCGTAAGTGAGCGATTCTTTGGGCAAGAGAGCCACTTGGTCGGGGACATACTGGCCGTCGGGCGATTTGATGGGTTCGCCGGTCAAGGGATTCTTGGCGATATTGAACTCGTACGTGCCTTTAGCCGGGTCGAAGGTCTTGACAGGCAAAAGAGCGTCTTCGCCGAGTATGGCTATCTCTTTCTGGTTATACATGTACGAGCCTGTGAAATCGATAGCAGGCAGATAGGCCGCGAAAGCCTCCTTCTTTTGATACCGGGCTGTTTTGATGCGCTGACGGCTTATCATCAAGTCTTTGTTGTTGCTCAACGCCATCGCGCGGCACGAGTCAAGGGTAAAGACGGTTGACGATTGGGCGGCGACACCGAAACAAATACAAGAGGCGGCTATAAAGGTGAAAACCTTTCGTAAATGATTAGTTTTCATAGCTTCTTATTAAATCAATTGTTTTGAAAACGCTATGGTGTATCTGGATTAGATTGTGTTGTTAGCGGTAGTAAAAATGCCAAAACGCTTTCGTGTGCGAAAGACGAGCCAAAATTACAAAAAAATCGGATAACGCGTCAACTTTTCCACCAAAAAATCACACCCGAACATTTTTGAAGAAAGTTTCAGACAGTTCGATGTTTGTATAAGTTTAGGAGACATATAAAAGAATAAACATTCGATATATTGTCTCGCAAAATTTAATTTCTATATCGCTAAGAGACTCATACATTTTAGACCAAGTCGTTCTTCGATGTGGGCGATACTCTTAAAGCTGAGGTTCTCTTTGCCAGACAATAGCCGACTGACGTATTGAGGACTGACATCAAGGCGTTGAGCCAACTCTGCACGTTTTATCTTGTTGTCTTGCATGTATCCAATCAATGCTGTGGCGAGTTGACGCGACCATCGCAACCAGTTTTCATTCTCCTTTCGCCACTGTGCATCAGCCTCGAACTGCGAAGGTTTATCGCTGGTATGCGCCTCCAAAAATTGTATTGTTTTACCTTTCATATCACTCCTCCTTATACAATTCAACAAAGCTATCCTGGTCAAAGACACCATTGGCTTTCAACCACGATTTGCATCGGTTTAATTTTAATAATTGGTGGTTTGTATGCTCTCGTTCTTGCATTGTTCTCGTCAATTTTATTGCTCCGCCGGTTACAACATATACATTTGGCTCCAAACGTATAGCATAAACCCTTAACCAGCTTGCATGTCGCTGTCTGTCCCAGTTTCGAGCCTTTTCTCTACTCAACTCACGAGTTCGTGTATCTGTGATATCCAGAGGTTTGAACAAATCGTCAAGGTTCTCGGTATAAGGAAATTCAAGAATCAATTCCTGAAGTGCATCCGCGTCTTCAAAAGTATCATTAACAGCTACGTCAATCCTTTCAATATGGAAATATTCTTTCAAATCATCAAAATTTTCCATAAAGAAATCAAATAGGAATTCACCATTTGTCCAGTCTCGAAACAATTGGGTGAGTTCATCTACATCCTTACCTTCTTCCTTAACGGCCCAAAGATGGTCATATCCATTTAAAATTCTGACAAATTCCATATAAACTTAATTTGTACGCAAAGATACAATAATATAACCGATTTTGCAACTTATAAGTTTAGAAAAATTGTTTGAAAAAGCAATTAGGACGTAAAATCGCGAACGTTAAAGGTTATAGGAAGGAGAATTTACTTGAAGACGAAGACTTCTTCGGTGGACATGGACATGTTGTGCTGTTCGCGCACTACTTTCTCGATCATCTCGGGGTCGTGGTTGTCCAGGCGCATGTTTTTGTCACGGTAGAAAGCCAGGGTGTCGTTCTCCACGGCGATGGCTCGTTTCAACGAATCGATGGCGCGGTCGTTGTCATAGATACGGCCTATGGAATTCTCCTGGAAAAAGAGGATATAGACGATGAATCCCACGATGAGAAGAGTGGGTATCGAAAGATATTTATGGCACCAGATAAGGAAACTGCGCATGACAAGAGGTTTTTAGAAGCGTTGGTGTCGAGGTGCGATATCGGTTTTCTCCCATTTGTAAAGGCGGTCGGCCGGACGAATCTTTACCGGCACTTTTATCGAGAAGGCTTCGCCTTTTACTGTCTTGCCCACCGGACGGCAATCGACCTGAATCTCGTCGATGGTGAGTATTACGGCACCGGTTGTTGGTCCGGTGATAACGACTTCGTCACCGACAGCCAGTTCGCCTGCCTCCATGATAAACTCGCCCACACCGATGTTAGAGAAATATTTTACTCCGCGAGCCACATATTGTTTGACGCGTGTTGCCGACGAACCGTATTTATGGCTCCATTCGCCGAGCCGTTGACCCAGATAATAGCCGTTCCAGAATCCGCGGTTGAATATTTTTTCGAGACGAGAGTCGGCCGCATCTATGAATGCTTGGTCGTACGTCCCGTCACAGATAGCGTTGAGTGCTTCGGAGTAGACTTGGGTGGCTATCGAGACATATTCGGGACCGCGCGCGCGACCCTCTATCTTGAACACTCGGACGCCGGCATCAACCATCTTGTTGAGGAAATGTACTGTCTTGAGGTCTTTGGGCGACATCAGGTATTTGTTCTCGACGTTTATGCTGTCGCCGGTCTCTATGTCCGTCAGAGTGTATCCCCGGCGGCATATCTGTGTGCATGCACCGCGGTTGGCCGAGGTGTTCATTTGATGCAGCGACATATAACATTTGCCCGATGTGGCCATACACAGAGCTCCGTGGCAGAACATTTCTATTTTGACCTGATAGCCCGACGGACCGCATATATTCTCCTCGGTTATGCGCCGATATATTTCGCTGACTTGCTCAAGGTTAAGTTCGCGAGCAAGCACGACGGTGTCTGCCCATTGGGCATAGAAGCGCACAGCCTCGATATTGGTTATGTTTGCCTGTGTCGATATGTGTACCTCGACACCTCTGCTTCGAGCATAAAGGATGGCGGCAATGTCCGAGGCTATGATGGCCGATATGCCGGCAGCTGCTGCGCTGTCCACGATACGGCGCGCTTCCTCCAGGTCGTTGTCAAAGAGCACCGTGTTGAGCGTCAGGTAGGACTTGACCCCGGCCTCACGGCATATCGCCGCGATATCGCTCAAATCATCCCGCGAGAAGTTAGCAGCCGCTTTCGAGCGCATGTTAAGGGCTCCGACACCAAAATATACGGCGTTCGCGCCGGCGTTGATGGCGGCGTGCAGACACTCGAACGAACCGGCGGGAGCCATGAGTTCGAGGTCGGAGCGTTTAACTTGTGCGGACATGTCCATGAGGCAATGCGATATATGATTAATCCTTTTACCGAAACGGTGTGCCATGCATCGTATTTCGCGAGCCATGCGTCGTGTTTATTGTCGACCCGGCACTGAAACAATCGCGTAACACGGCGATTATTATCCCTAAAAGGCCAACAAGGGAGACTTGTCGGCCATCGGTCACTTTAATGTATTGTCGAATTATTCGGCGACGGGTGCTTCGGGAGCTGCAGGAGCTTCGGGAGCGACGGGAAGCACGTCCTGTGCGGGTGCTTCGGGAACGGCCTGTTCAACGTCGTTCTGCACGCGTTCGGCACGTATTGTCGAGCCGGCTTTGGGAAGGGTGTAAGCCGAGCAAATCGAGAAAACAAGTATAAGGGCAGCGAGTGTCCATGTGGCGTTTTCAAGGAATTTGTTGGTGCCGCGTACGCCAAGTAATTGGTTACCACCGCCAAAGCTGGACGACAAGCCTCCGCCTTTGGATTTTTGTACCAGGACGATGCCTATCATAAGAATGGCAGTGATTACGGTAAGAATAATGAAAAGTACGTTCATTTTAGATGGTTATATTAATTTTTTTGTTTTTTAATTGTTATCGTTCTTTTTTGCCTTCTGAATTTTTATAAGTTTTTCAAGGAAGCGCAATTGGTCTGCAAAGTAAGCACTTTTTTCCGGATTATTCAAACTTATTTTCAAAATAATGTCATAAGCCCGTTCAAAATGCCCCTGTCTGATGAAAATTTTAGCCAGTTCGAAAGTCATAGGGGGTTGAGGAGCAGGGTTGGGAGTTTTGTCGTCGGGAGGGTTCCCGTTTATAACGTTGGCCAGTTGGGTCAGTTCAGACCCTTCGGCATCGTTTAGCGGTATATCTTCTTTATCCTCGGCGGCAAGTACGCCTGCGTATTCGGGCACGGGATTGAAGATGAGTTTTTCGATAAGGGCTTCCTCCTGCGGCGACGGTTTGCCGTAAGTGTCCAGGAATGTGTCGATTGCTTTGTTGGTGGATATCTTTTCAACCTTGGGAGCCGGGGGATAGATATGTAGCCAATCCTCACCGGCAATATCGACAAACAATGCCACATCGCGAGGTGAGGCGGCGTTTAGGGCGACGATGGTTTTGAGACGGTTACGCTCGTCGGCGTCCATGTCGGCCGCACAGTCGCGCAACCTTTCCATCGCATCGAAGTAGTCGTAAGGATATTCGCGGTCTATATGCATGATTACCAGTTGCCTAATGTGGAGTTAAAGATGAGTTCTACCAGCTCCTCGCTGATTTCCTGACAGAGTTGATCCTGTACGTCGATGAGCAGTTGCGAGGCGTCAAAATCGCGGTAGGCCGTGAAGGTTTGATCCACCGAATTTTTATCGTTCTGATTGTCAGTATATCGGATACGTACTCCTATGGTGAGACGTGTCTGCGAGGCGTAAGCGTTTTCGGTGACGGCCTGCGGTGTGAGATTATACTGGGTGATTTCGCCTTCGAGCGACAGATCCGACGCTCCATCGGTGGTTTGCAGACGAGTGTTGCGTGTGATATAGTTAAGTAGCTCGTTCTCGAAAGTGGTCTGCAACGGTGCGTAAACCAACGCGGCACGAATGGGGAATTCGCCGACATGAATGGTTTTATACACGTTATAATCAATGGGGGCGCCATTGAGCGTGACTGTTATCTTGCATGCCGTCAGCGTCAGGAAAGTAACGGAAGTCATCACCGCAAGGATGATGCGGCATATACGCTTCCTGTGTGAGGAGATATTCTTCATGATGCTGTTTTTGTCCTTTATAATTACTCCAGGATTACTTCGACCCATGCTGTCATTCCAGCCCGTATTCTTTGATTTTACGGTAAAGGGTGCGTTCGGGGATGTTAAGCTCTTTTGCGGTGGCGCGTCGTTTGCCGTCATTCCGTTCAAGAGCCTCGCTGATGGCACGACGTTCCTTGTCGGCCATGGTCTCCGATGTTTCTTCCGCAGTGGGAGATGCGGAAGGGGGTGGCAGTAATCCTATATGATGTGAAGTGTCTTTTTGTACGTTGTGTGCAATGGCCTTATTGTCCGACAGTTTGTCGATTCGTTCGGCAAGATGCTCAACGCGGCTTCTCAATGAAAAAATCATGTTGAAAAGCATTTCGCGTTCGCGCGCATAATCGTGGTGGGCTGTCACCTCGGTGCGGTTACGGCCGTTGGTGTCGTCAGACGAGTCAGAGTCGGGGTTGAGGTATGTCTCAAGTATAGAGGCGGTGACGGTATGTCCACCCTCGAACAGTGACACTTGTTCGATAATGTTTTTAAGTTGTCGCACATTTCCCGGCCAATTGTAGGAAAGAAGCAAACGGCGTGCATCGTCGTCAAAAGTAGGCAACGGGGTGCGATATTTTTCAGAGAAATCCGCTGCAAAACGTCTGGCAAGCAGTTCGATGTCATTGCCTCGCACGCGCAAAGGCGGCACCTCGATTCTTATTGTAGACAAACGGTAATACAGGTCTTCGCGAAACTTCCCTTTGGCGATGGCCTGCACCAGATTGACGTTCGTGGCGGCCACAATACGCACATTGGTCTTTTGGACTGTCGAGGAGCCAACCTTAAGAAACTCGCCGGTCTCGAGCACGCGCAACAGGCGAGCCTGTGTGGTAAGAGGGAGTTCGGCCACCTCGTCAAGAAATATGGTTCCACCGTCGGCTTCCTCGAAGTAACCTTTTCGGGTGGCTATAGCGCCGGTGAACGACCCTTTTTCGTGGCCGAAGAGCTCCGAGTCTATGGTGCCTTCGGGTATGGCGCCGCAGTTTACGGCAATATAACGGCCATGACGTCGTGGCGAGCCCTGATGAATGATGCGTGGAAAAAATTCTTTTCCGGTGCCGCTTTCACCTGTGACGAGCACTGAAAGGTCAACGGGAGCTACCTTGACGGCGCGTTCTATGGCGTTGAGCAGCGCCGGAGAGTTGCCGACAATGCCAAAGCGTTGTTTGGCGGCAAGCACCTCGGGGTCGACCGACCGTTTGTCGGCGCTCAGGGTGTCAAGTATGTCGAGAGATTCCAAGTCCATTTATTTAGATTCCGGTTCCGCCGAAGCGGAATGGTGTAGAGTCGTTTTAAAAGTGAGCCGAGAGGTTCCGATTGTGAAGGCTACTCAGCGCTTATGGTATTTGTCGCGCAACTCGTAGGTGCGTTGCTTAAGAAACTTGCCGAGTTGTTCCGTCGAGCCGGCATGAGCCCGTTGTTCCTCGACAGTGATGGGCTGCCCTACGCTGATGTGCATTGTCTTATGACACTTTCGGAACACCTCGGAGGGCAGTCGGAGGGTACGAAGCTGCCAGCACACCACCCCGAGAAAATTAAACAGCCATGAGTTGGTGCCGTGAAAAAATATTGGTATCACCGGCACTTTGGCCTTATCTATTATCCTTATTACGGACGATTGCCAGGTACGATCCATCAGTCGGCCTCGCCAGTTCACTTTTGAGACCGCTCCAGCCGGGAAGAAACCTATCGGGTGTCCGTTTTTGAGGCGGCTTATGACTTCACGGATGCCTTTGACCGACACGGCTTGTTTGGCGGGGTCTTTGCTCGCCATCGAGTCCACAGTTATGAAATTGGGGGACATGGCGGTCAGGTGTCCAAGTATCATATTTACCATCACCTTGTAATCGGGACGACGACTGGCTATGATGTCAATGAGCATGATGCCGTCCAGCGCGCCAAAAGGATGGTTGGACACTGTGATGAACGCTCCTTCGGGAAGATTGTCGAGGATGTCTTCGTTGTCGATGTCGAGGGTGATGTCGAAGTCTTCAATGAGATGGCGCACGAAAGGAGCGCCCGGCGTGTCGAAGAACCGCGAGTGGCAGTCGTTGACACGGTCGACGGCCAGCCAATGCAACAACCGGTTGACCAACTTTGGATGTTTCGCCAAAGCCGGTACCATCTGCATGACGTCATCGGCATCAAGGACGGTGCGTTTTACGGGTTTTGTCTGGTCTTGAACCTGGGTCATGGCAAAATAAGCATTGCGTCACCGTAGCAGCCGAACTTATAGCCCTCGGCCACCGCTTTCTGATAGGCTTTCATTATAAGGTCGTATCCACCGAAGGCAGCCACCATCATCAGCATGGTGGAGTAGGGAAGATGGAAGTTCGTTATCATGGAGGTGGTGACAGTGAAGTCGTACGGTGGGAAGATGAATTTGTTTGTCCAACCGCGATACTCTTTCATGTGACCGCCCATCGAAACTGCGCTCGAGATGCCTCGCAACACAGAGGTGCCGACGGCACACACCTGTTTGCCGTTGTCCTTGGCGTGATTAACCAGATTGACAAGTTTCTCGTCGGCATTCATTTCTTCCGAGTCCATGCGGTGTTTGGTAAGGTCTTCCACATCGATGTCGCGGAACGCCCCCAAGCCGATATGCACCGTTATATAACCGCTCTGGACGCCGCGTATTTCGAGGCGCTTAAGGAGCTCGCGCGAGAAATGCAGCCCTGCGGCAGGGGCCACGACAGCGCCTTCCTCGGTGGCAAAGAGTGTCTGATAGTTTGTCACGTCGGACTCTTCGGGTTCGCGAGTGATGTATTCGGGCAGGGGAGTGGCGCCCAAGGCGTAAAGGTCGCGTTTAAACTCTTCGTGATCCGAATCGTTGATGAAGCGTAGCGTACGGCCGCGCGAGGTGGTGTTGTCGATGACTTCGGCCACCATTGAGTCGTCTTCGCTGAAATACAGTTTGTTGCCGATACGGATTTTGCGAGCCGGATCCACAAGGACGTCCCACAGCTTGCTTTCGGCGTTGAGTTCACGGAGCAGGAACACGGCGATGCGCGCTCCGGTCTTTTCCTTGTTGCCGTGCAGACGCGCCGGAAAAACGCGAGTGTTGTTGAATACCATCACGTCCCCGTCGTCAAAATAATCAATTATGTCTTTAAATTTGCGTTCTTCTATTTCGCCGGTGCTTTTGTGTATTACCATAAGACGCGCTTCGTCACGCTCGGGAGTGGGGTATTGCGCGATAAGATTTTCCGGCAGATTGAATTTGAATTGTGATAGTTTCATGCAAAGAGTTTTGCGGGAATTGTAAAGTTAGGAGTATATGTTTTTGATATGTTGTGAAATGTCTGTCATGATGCGTCGCTTTCGTCCTTTTCGGGCATAACGACCGGTGCCCGGGCTATCATGTCGGCAACTTCCTTCACCGACATGCACTCGGCTAAGGTGGTGTCGCCCACACGTGTTCGCTGCAGAGCGGTAAGATGTGCCCCCGAGTTGAGAGCCAGCCCGATGTCTCGCGCCAGCGCCCTTATGTAGGTGCCTTTGCTGCACACCACCCTGATGACGGCTTTTTTGCGGCCTTCGGGCAGAGGGTCGTATTCTAACAGTTCTATTTCATCGATAACGAGTATCTTGGGTTTTAATTCGGGTGTCTGGCCTTTGCGAGCCATGTTGTACGCCCGTTTGCCGTCTATCTTGATAGCTGAGAAAGCCGGAGGTACCTGCTCGATGCGTCCTTTGAAGGTCTCCAATACGGCGGCAACGCTATCGGCTGTTATATGCTCGGTGGGATAAACCGCGTCTACAGTGGATTCAAGGTCGAAGGACGGCGTGGTGGCGCCAATTTCGAGGGTGGCTATATATTCCTTTACGCCGGCCTGTAATTCTTCTATGCGTTTGGTGGCACGTCCGGTGGTCACTATCATAACGCCGGTGGCCAACGGGTCGAGTGTGCCGGCATGGCCTACCTTGATTTTTTTGACCTTGAGACGGCGCGTAATAGCTCCCCGTATGCGTTTCACCGCATCAAAGGATGTCCACCCCAACGGCTTGTCTATATACAGTATCTCGCCTTCGATGAAATCAAGCTGACGCATAAGGGCTTAGCCGAAAATTAAGCAGAGAACGCCCGTTGCGAGGCAGTACAATGCGAACCACACCAGTTTTCCGCGTTTCACTATGTTGAGCATCCATTGGCAGGCAAGACATCCCACGACAAAAGCCGAGAAAAATCCCACCAACAACGGTATCATGCCTATCTGTGCCGACAGTTCCTCGCCTTTCAGTATTTTGATAAGGTCAAGGAGAGCCTCGCCGAGAATTGGTATGATGACCATCAGAAACGAGAACTTGGCGACGGCTTCGCGTTTGTTGCCAAGCAATATGCCTGTTGCTATGGTAGAGCCCGAGCGGCTAAGACCGGGCAGTACGGCGACGGCCTGTGCTATGCCGATGATGAAAGCGTCCAGCCAGCCTATGGGACGTCCTACCGACGCCGAGTCTATTGCGCCGCGCCGCGATATGAGCGGTCGGGTGCGCGTAAAGTAAGCGAATGCCAGGAGGGCGGCTGTCGCCAGCAGACAAATGCCGACAATGTTGAGTTGTCCTCCGTAGGCCGATTCGACAACATCCTTGAATGCGAAGCCCACAATAGCCACCGGAATGCACGAAAGAACTATCTTCCAGAAGGTGACGAAATCTTCATCCCTGCGCCAGGTCAGCACCGACGTACATATTCTTGAGAACTCGCGCCACAAAATCACTATGGTGCTCAGCACCGTGGCAACATGAAGGGTGATGTCGAACTGAAGGCTTTCGGCGCCGCTGGTCTCAAGACCAAGCAACTGGTGACATATTTCGAGCTGTCCCGACGAACTGACGGGCAGATATTCGGCCAAGCCTTGAACAATGCCCAGAATGAGGGCATCCAACCATTCCATATCGATTTATTTTTTTTTAGTAAGTTTATTCTGTTTAACTGTATGAACCTTACATTGTTAAGATTCATAATGTAATACACGTCGTCTCGCTCAGCCTTTCTTGTTTTTAAAGGGCACTATGATGGCGATGGCCATTGCTAAGAATCCCAGGAAAGCTATGGTGGGACCCACCACAATGCGTCGTGTGCTGAAAATGTCGGGTTCGAAAGCGTCGGCGGTTGACGACGGACCGAGCATGAGCAGGAAACCGACCACTATCATTGCCCCGGCGATGGCCATACATATAAAATTGGCGCGGTTCAGAGCCATCTGGCTTTGCTGTTGGCGCTCAATGTCACGGGATGCGCGTCCCGGTTGTTCCTTTAATGGTTTTTTTGACATATAGGGTGTTGTGAAAATTCGTGTTATCTTTTGAAGAGTTGGTTGAACGATTTGTTCAGATATGTGGTTGCTGCACACCATGCAGCGGCGCGTGCGATGAGAGTTCCGGCCACTACTATGCCTATGGCCGTCAAAACAATGACCGCCGGTGTAATCCATGTGCCGATAAGGTCGTCGTAAAGCATCAGATAGAGCTGCAAAGCGCCGATGACGGTTGCGGCGATGAGTCCGGCCAACAGACCGGTGTACATGCCGGCGTGAACAAACGGGCGTCTTATAAAGGCATTCGTTGCTCCGACAAGCCGCATGGTATGGATATTAAAACGACGGCTGTATATGGACAGCGATATGGTGTTGTTTATCAGTGCGATGGAGATTATCAGCAATACTGCGGCCAGAATGCTCAGAAACAGCATCATGCGGTTAAGCCCCTCGTTTGCCGAGCCCAGAGCCGATGCGTCGCCGCTGACTATATCCACGCTTTCCGTGTCGTAGAGGCGTTCGGTGAGAGCGTTGATGCTGTCGGTAGAACGCCATCCCGAGGCGATATGAAGTACGAACTCATCGCCGAAGGGGTTGCCCGACAGCAGCTCAAGGGCTTCGAGCGCGTCGCCGCTCATGGTGTTGGCCTCACGGCTCAAAACTGTCTTGGCGTCGGTGAAATCATAGCTGTCAACCCATTCCGACGCGTTGAACTGTCGTTTAAGCTCGCTGACACGGAGAGGGTCTTCGCCCGGAACTATTGTCACTATGATGGACGTCTCGTTCTCGATGGCTTGGGAAGCGCGGTGTACGGCGATGCCTAAGGTGGCACATAGACCGAGGAATATAAGGACGAGTGTCACGCTAAGTACCGATGTGGCGCGTGACCCGATGAGCGAAATTTTGTGCGGTTTTTTTGACATTAGCTTTAGTTTTATGCTTAAGCAATGATTACCAACGGTTTAATTGAATGGTTGATGCTCGTTGCTCACATTGGCCGTTCGAAACTTTGCATTCAAAGCCAAATTAGGTGCAAATTTACTAAATCGAACCCCCCTTTGTCAAGTTTTTAACAAAAAAAAACATTTGTCGTTTTATAATTTATGTGCTAATTTTGTGGGTGTACAAAAATCCAAGCTCAACATACATCGTCCCATGAGAAAAAAAATACTGACATTCGGTATAGCGACGCTCTGTTTAGTGGCAGCCGCGCAAAATGTGTCTGACAGCGAGACCAACGTTGCATACGAAGCTTTGGAACTGCCGTTGGTACCATCGACACTGACAGCGCCGTCGGACAGGGCGGCGTATATCATAGAGCATTTTTGGGACAGCATGGACTTTGCCGGCGATGAACGAGCCTACGACCCCCGGTTCATGGAGCAGACCTTCGTCAACTATCTTAGTGTCTTTCCCTACGCCGACATCGCGGCGCAGAGCGTGGCTGTCGACACGCTGATGAGTCGTGCCCAGGCCAATCCCGACGCTTACGAGATACTCGCTGACTTGGCCGACACTTACCTCTACACCTATGACTCTCCGATGGCCGACGATGGTGTTTATGTGATGTTTGCCGACAATATACTGTCGTCGCCGGTGGTTGACGACGCTCATAAGATACGTCCGCGCGCACATCGCGACACCGCCCTCAAGAACCGCCCCGGTACACCGGCAGCTGATTTCGCGTTTACCGACCGAGACGGTAACGACACGTCTTTATACGGTATCGATACCCGAGGCGATATACTGCTTATTTTTTACGACCCCGACTGCGAACATTGCTCCATTGCCATGCGCGCCATAAGTTCCGACCGACAGATCAGCGACAAGGTGGCCTCGGGAGACCTCGCTGTTGTTGCTGTCTACTCAGGCGAAGACCGTGAGCTGTGGCAACAACGCGCCGCGTCACTCCCCTCCGAATGGACGGTAGGATACGAAGACGGCAGCTTGCAGGACGACGGTCTGTACGTCATTCGCAATCTGCCGACTGTCTATCGCCTGTCCGCGGACAAGACGGTTTTGGAGAAAGAGATTCGTTATTAAGTTATTAAGAGCCGGTTCGACATTTTATTGTCCAACCGGCTCTTTTGCTCATACATCGCCGGACGATGAATCAGCCGGGCGATGTACTGCTATGTACGCAAGTACGGCTTACTTCACAATTACTTTGGTGGCTGAGGTGCCGTTCACCTTGATATATATGCCTGCGGGCAGTTTGTCGCCGCGCATACGTGTGCCGTTGAGGTCGTAATAGACTTCTTCGCCGTCGGTGGTGTCAATGGTTATCGAAGTCACAGCGTCTTTGTCGGCGTCAAACGGCAGGTCGTAAAGGTCGACGTTGAAACGGTTGTTCTGACGGTAAACCATCATCAGACGGTTAACCTCGCCCGGCAGTATGGAGAATAGAAATGGATCGCCCTTGCCGTCGTCGGCAGTGAAGGTCTTCACTATGGTGCCGTCAATGTCTACAACCATGAACTCGTTGCGAGTGCCGCTACCGAACATGCGTTTAACAAGTATGGCATACTCCATGTCGTCATCACTGTCGAAGAGGTGGGGCTTCAAAGCCTCGGGATCCATGTTGACGGTGGCGTACATGGCGTCCTCGCCCATGTAAATGCGGTCGATGCGCTCGTGCTGTCCCTTGTCGTCAAACCAGGCCACGCGCACATATTCGCGTCCGTCAAGGTCAAGCTCGGGGTTGGACATCTCGAAGACATATTTCACCTTACCTTCTGAGTCGACAATGCGCGAACAGATAGCTGTCAAGGGGTCTTCACCATTGGCCTGAGGTATGCTGAACAGCTTTTCGGCACTGTAAAGGTTGGCGAATGAGAATTCGTATTTGCCGTTTTCGTCAGCGTTGATGAACATGGCCTGCGGTTGTGTCAGACCGTTGCCGGTGAACACCACTATGCTCTCGGTGTCGGTGGCCAGGTTCTTGATAAGCGTACCGTTGTTGGCGTATATATCGTAGCTCGAGGTGACATCCTCGAGGGTGGCAGCTTTTGCGAAGTCGCGCGACACCAGGAAGGCGGCTGCCGAGGGGGTGCCGTTGACACTCATGTCGACATCGTTGGCCCATGCAACAGATCCGATGCTGTAGAACGAATAAATCAGTTCGGTCGGAGTCGAAAGATTTTCGACGGGTATCAAGGTTGTCGATAAAAGCTGTGGCTGGTCGGCCGACAGGTTATAGACCTCAATTTCCAGAGAGTTGTCGGCTGTGGCCGATTCGTCACTGGCTCCTCCGGTCGGGTCGACGAAGTAAGGTTTGGCGTACTGCGAATAGATGGCGTACAGATTGCCGTCGGCCACTTTCGAGATGAAATATATGCCGTCGGTGGTGTCGCCGGGCACGCGTGTCGAGTATATGCTTTTAGTAAACACGGGTGTCGGGCCTTCGCTGTCGGTGGCTTTCTTATAGGTGGTCAGGTCGTAGGTGAGAGTGTTCAGATAGTCGACGCGCGACTGTGCCTTGTCGGCGGCATCCTCGTCATAAACCGGGTCAGTGACAAACGTGTAGTAGAAATCCTCTTCCTCACCGACGCCGGCGCGGTTGGTGGCGTCGACGCAGCGTCCTTCAAGAGTGGCAAGACTGATGTCGTTGCCGTCGGAGTCTTTCTCGCCGCCTACCGAGTACACCTTATAGTAGTAGTTGTTGACATACTGCACGGTGTTCATGGCAAAGAACACCATGATTTCTAAATTGTCGTCGGTGTTAAAGAATTTCGCTGACACGGCGGGGTCGACCACAACCTCGGCGACGCGCGTCTCGTTCTCGGCGAAGTGGACGATGTCCTGTACCGAGCCCACGGGATTAAACGAACTGTCATAGATTGTGAAAGTGAAACCGGTGATTAGCTCTTCTGTCCAATAGGGGTTATGTTCCACTGTCTCTATGACATACTCGGCGGTATAGAACCATGTCGAGCCGTCGGGGCCTTCGAGATAATCGTACTGCGGAAGGTTGGTGAATGATAAATCGGGAGTGAGAGTCTTTTCCTTGCGCACGGGTGATGTTACCGCCGATGTCGAAAGAACGGTGTCGAAAGACTTCGTCCCGCGAAACTCGCGTGAGTGTCGGTTGGCCTCCATCTGGCGACTCAACACCGAATTGCCCGGTGCGTTAAAAGCGAAGCTGTCACTCGCGTCAGCCTGCGCTGTGCCGAATGCGGCTAAAAGCGTGGCGCTGACAAACAGTTTGGATATCTTCATGTTAAAATCAGGTTTTTGTTTACAGGTTAAAAGGTTGACTTCGTAGTTTCGATAAGGCGATAAAACTGCGCATAATCGCTTACAAAATACAAATTTACCAATTATGTTTTTAAACCACAAACCTTTTAACCATTTTTACGTAAATCGCAACCGTAAATGTAGGGTAAATTTAGCGAAAGCAAAGAGGCGCGCCATCGTTGGCGCGCCTCTTCGGCATTATTTGTCTCGTGAGTCGGCTTCCGAGCAGGAAACCGGCTTAGGGAAACGTCTTATTTAACGATAACTTTGGTTGCTTTACCGTTGACAACTTTCACGTAAACGCCTGCGGGAACGTTGGTGCCGTTAACGCGTGTACCGTTCAGGTTGAAGAGCTGAGCGTTGCCGTTAGCGTCAACTGCGATGTTTTCAACACCGTCGGCAACGTCGGTAGTTGTGAATCTTACGATAACGGGAGTGGCGCTTGTTACAACTTCACCGTTTTTCTTAACTACAGCCGATGCGCTATATTGATATTCGGTGTTTGCTGTAAGACCTGTAAGAACTATTTCGGCAGTCGAGCCGCTGACACCTGTGAAGGCTTCTTCGATAGCAGCTTCATATCCGTTCGAAAGAGTTACGTAAACTTCAGCACCTTCAGGCAGTGCGCTGAATACGGGAGTAACAGCGATGGTGGCTGTGGTGGCAGCAACACTTACTACTACAGCTTCGCTTACTTCGATGTCGGTAGCCTTGACAGCGGCTAACACATCGAACGCATCATCCCAGTAGCTCAGGTTACCTTGGGCGTCAAAGTAGCCGTAAAGAAGACCGCTGTTGAAGGGGAATGAGATTTGACCGGTTTCAGGATAGTAAGTACCGATAAGTTCTTCTACAATGTCGCTTTCCAGATCTTCAACATCGCTTGCGTAGTTGTTGTTTACATAGGGAACCTGAGTAAGAGCGTAGGTAGAGTTGGTCAGAGCTGCTTTCTTGAAGGCGATAGTTGTGGGTGATGTGAATTCGCCGATAATGTCATACTGGCTGCCAGAACTTGCAAAGCGGATTGTAGCACCTTCAAGAGTGGCGTCGAATTCTTCGGTAAAGGTACCAAGCGAGTAGTCGCCAAGATAGTGACCGTTGAGGGTGAAGCTCCATTTACCTTCGACACCTGCGGGGATTTCGAAATCAACAGCACCCTTCATAGGCAGACCTTCGATAGCAAAGTTGAGTTCAGCAACTGTGTTATAGAAAACAACGTCGAAGAACCAACCGTATTCACCGAATTCGGGACCGGACGCGTCGCAAAGTTCTCCCCATGGGCGAAGAACGAGTTCCGATGTGTTTTCGCTTGTGTTGTACATCTGACCGTACAAATTGGGCTTCATTGTTTCGACATCTCCATAATACATGTCAAAACCATATTCATTGCTAATGTAGCAGTTTTCGGCAACAGCCTCACCGGTGGTGAGATCAATTGTAAAGGTAACAGGAACGTCACTGAGGTTGAGCATGCCGGAAATAGTAAGTTTGCCGTCTTCGTAATAACCTTTGACGGGGCACTCTTCAACATAAGGAGAAAGATCGGGTTCACCTTGACCCATGTTCATATCAGTATAACCACTCATTGTGCCGATAACGGGCCATTCGGGAGTAGTCGGACGTTCGGGAATATTGTCAGAAATCTTTTCAGCATCAACGAAACCATACATTTCGAAGTAACCTATAGCAGTTTCGGGATCTTCGGCCGTACAAGCAAGCCATTGGATACCACCTAAATAGTCTCCTTCAATATAACCCTCTTCATACCAATAGGACTGAGATTCCAAAGGTATGATTTCTGAATCGTTGGTTTCCCAATCCATATCTTCATCGAAAGGCTGCTGGTAAACGTAATAAGCATTGCCTTCATAATTAACTGTGCAAATAAATTGGGCGTTAACTACGATTGCGTCATTAGCTTCGTCGGCAACAGCAACTAAAGGCAGATATTCGTCTGTCGGATCGTAGAAAAATACTTCCAGTCCTTCAAGTTCGGCACCCATCTTGAATGTAACATAATCCCATGTGGGATCTTCACCGAAAAAGTCTCCGAAAGTAAATGCCCATGTTCCGGAAAGGTCAGAAGCTGCGAAAACCTTTGCGGGTTTGTTGGAATGTGCTTTTTTCTGAATTTTAGTCTGGTCAACTTTTCTGAAATTGGACTTCATTTCCGTCAAGGGACGTAACTCGAGGTTTTTACCCGAGATTTCTTTCTTTACGTCAACAGCAGCGGCCGAAAGGGTGACGGCTGTAGCAACAAAAAGAGTTAAAAATTTCTTCATATAATAAATTGGTTTATGCCCGGGCTACGCTTAGCCGGACGGGTTAATAAAAAAGAAATTATTGTGAATTTGCTATGGAAATACTATGTTTTTGCGCAATTATGTAATTGGAAACCTTTATTTGTGTGCAAAAGTACAAATAAATTATTAATTATGCAAATGTATATTAACTTGGAGGTTAAATTTTTTAGACCAAAATTCCAATACTAAGTGCAACGGTGGTATTCCCATATCTGGGTCGACAAAGACCAAACGTCACTGCGGATGCCTATAACGAGTAGGGAGCATTTTGCGTTTTGGCAGTTATTTTTTACCTTTGCCTCGACAGTTGACACATTGTCACGACACAATATCACCCCACGATGTCGCAGTCTGACACATATATCCCCCACGAGACGGCCATGCAGCAGGCGTGGCGTTTCATGCTGGGCAACACGCGGCGGCTGAACACAGCGCAGGGCAACGCGGTCAGTGTATGCGACGCCGGCAAACTGAACACCGGTCCCGGTCCCGACTTCCGCGACGCGCGACTGCGCATAGACGGCGACGAGTGGGTAGGGTGCGTGGAGATGCACCGCCATGCCAGCGACTGGCACCGTCACGGTCATGACGGGGACGCCGCTTACCGCAACGTCATTCTGCATGTGGTGGGATGTGACGACTGTCGCATTACTCGTGAAGACGGCACCGAGATACCACAAGCTGTCATGCGTGTGGCACCCGGCTTTGTCGAGATGTTCAACGGCCTGCTTAACGAACCGCACTACGTGCTGCCCATGTGCGGACGGTCGTTACCGGCCGTGGCCGACATATTCAAGACCGACTGGCTGACGGCGCTGGCCTTCGAGCGAATGCAACGCAAGGCCGACGATGTGGCAGCCATATTACGGGCAACGGCCGGCGACTGGCTACAGACAGCCTTTGTCACACTGGCGCGTGGTCTGGGTTTCGGCGTCAATGCCGACAATATGGAGCGCATGGCGCGTTCGGTGCCTTATAAGATATTGTTGCGCCACAGTGATGACTTGGACGCTGTCGAAGCCATACTCTTCGGTCAAGCCGGGTTGCTCGATACGGCTTCGCCGGCCGACGCCCACGAAGCGCAACTTGTCAACGAATATCGCTTCTACGCACATAAGTACGGACTGACTCCCATCGACAACCCGGTGTGGCAGACCAACGCCCGTAATATGGCCAACACCCCATGGCGCCGCATCGCCTTGTTGGCGCGTCTGGTGTGCCGACACGGTTCTGATCTGGGCTCAATACTGAGCGAAAACACCGACATAGAGTTTTTCCGCAGCGTCATGAACATCGACATGTCCGACTACTGGGCCTACGCCTTCGCTTTCGGACGAACCGGTGGCTCGCGCATGGCAGCGTTAGGCCGACAAAGTCGCGACTTACTTATAATTAATGTGTTGGCACCGTTGATATACTGTCGTGGATTAGCGTCGGGACGCCCCGAGCTGCTTGACGGAGCCATTCGCCTGTGGGAGAGAGTTGACGGCGAACGCAACAGCATAACGCGGGGCTTTGAAGAGCATGGCATACCGGCCGACAACGCATTCACCAGCCAAGCCCTCATACAACTGCACCGCGGTTATTGCGAACGCCGACGCTGTCCCGATTGTCGCCTCGGTCACAGGATATTATCCTCGTTTGTCTCGTTAGGCGACCGGTAAGAGCCGGTTCGACAATTAATGGTTGTTGTCTAAGGGACTCTTCATGCCGCATCGTTATATATGTACACGGCTGTTGCCTAAGGGTCGCTGAACTTTTTTGGGTAAGGTGTGTTATAAAATTATATTAACTATAAAAACACATCACATATTACGCATTATTTATTAATCTAAGCGCTATGAAATATGTCGACTCAGGCACCGGCAAGATGCCCCTCATTTCATTAATCGCCATTCTGTCTATTTCATTGACAGTCAACCTGCCCGGGTTGGCCATTTCGCCTATCATGGGTAAACTGCACGAAGTCTTTCACCACGTGACAGAGCTTGAAATACAGCTTCTCACGGTGCTTCCCAACCTTGTGACAATACCTTTTATCCTGTGTTCGGGCAAAATCAGCAATCAGCAAAACCAAATGTTCATACTGGGCATCGGTCTGGGCATCTACACTCTAACGGGTGTGCTGTATTTCTTTGCCGACACTATGATAGAGCTTATCTTGTTGAGCTGTCTGCTCGGCGTCGGTTGCGGTCTTGTCATTCCGTTGGCGGCCAGTCTCGTCTCGCAATATTTCAGCGGTAAGGCGCGCACACGCCAGTTAGGCATGAAATCGAGCCTGTCGAACTTCACCGTCATTTTCGCCACGCTTTTTGTTGGATGGATGGCCTCGATACAATGGCACCTGTCGTTTATCGTCTACATGATACCTATCATCCCTCTGTGTCTCATCCCGTTCATGACCTCGAAATATATCTCGGCGCATAGTATCAAGAATACCCCGGCTGCCACTCAAACACCGGCCGCTACGTCAACCGCGGCTGCCTCAGCCACCTCAACCACTGCAGCTTCGAAACCCGGCTTCATTGCTTTCCCCGGCAAGACAGCCATCATGATGCTGTTTTGTCTTATGGCTCTGTATTTCATGATGACATACGGCACCGAGGTCGTTTCGTACTACCTGCCCTTCTCCATGGAACACTACAACCTGTCGACCGGCGATGTTGGCATAGCAACGGCAATGTTCTTCCTGGCCGCCACCGTTTCAGGTTTCCTGTTGACGCGCATCATCGACTTTTTCCAGAAAAAGACCATGCAGCTGGCCATTATGCTCTGTGTCATAGGTCTTTTCATCATCCCAATCTTCCATTCGTATTGGGCATATATAGTAGGCGTGTTCATTATGGGTCTTGGTTACGGCGTTGTCCAGCCGGTCATCTACGACAAGACATCGTATGTTGCCCCCACAGCCGAAAAATCAACAGCCTATTTCTCCTACCTTCTGACTTGTAACTATGTGGGCATCAGTGTCGTTCCCTTTATTATCGGAGCAGCCAAACGCGTATTCGAAGCTACTGACGATGTCAACTTCTCGTTCCTCTTTAACGGTTGCATAGTCGCCATCGTGCTAATAATCGCAATCTGGAAACGCAAATCGTTTGTCTTCGAAGCCGATCCTACCTATTACGGTTCAGTCAATCCTCCGATACCCGGACTGAAAAAATAAGTAAGAGCCGGTTCGACACTCTCGAAACAACACTTGTCCTCATCCGCGCAAACTTCAAAGTCAACACAGTGCGGATGAGGACAATTTTTTGGTTTTATGAGGTAAAAACATTAAATTTGCGGTATGAATCTGATTTATGATAACATAGATAAAATAAGAGCTCTGTGCGAAAGATATAAAGTGAAGAGTATGTATGTCTTTGGCTCAGTATTAAATAATCGCTTCAACGACGATAGTGACATTGATTTACTTTTCAGCTTTAAATCAGATATCGATTTCAATAATTATTCCAATAATTTCTTTGATTTGTGGGAAAATCTTAAATCGTTGTTGGGTCGCAATGTGGATTTGGTTGACGAACGGACAGTCAGAAATCCCTATTTTAAAGAAGAAGTCGAAGAAACAAAAAAACTCATCTATGGATAGAAATGTAAAGAAATTTCTTTATGATATTGAGAACTCTATCATAGAAATTGAGTCATTTATGAAACTTAGACCAAAGTCATTCGATCATTTCTGTCAAGACACGATGTTTAAAAGGGCGATTGAACGAAACATCGAGATAATTGGTGAGGCCATGAATCGAGTTTTAAAACTTCACCCCGAAATAACCATTACATCATCGCGCAAAATAGTTAACACAAGGAATTATGTCATACATGCTTATGACACTTTAAGCGAAGAGATTCTTTGGGGAATTGTCATCAACGACTTGCCTTTGCTTAAA
>JAFLTY010000011.1:0-31982 GCA_022509065.1 Muribaculaceae bacterium | reverse complement strand
TTTAAGCGAAGAGATTCTTTGGGGAATTGTCATCAACGACTTGCCTTTGCTTAAAAAAGAAGTGAATGCGCTGCTTTCCGAATAATTCAAAGATATATTTCGACAGCGACAGTATTTGCGTGCGTCTATTCTTTTTATCGTTTTGCGTGGCCTTTTGGTAGCTTTACAGTAGCTTTTGCTTTAAACCACTTTGTTACAAAAAAATTTTGTTAATTGGTTTATTGTTTATACTTTTGCGGTATTAAGCGAATTGTGCTTTGTTTGATAACAAATTGTTGTCAATTGTTTAAAAATTACTGATAACCAACCGACAAACCAATTATTTTTATTGCAATATGAAGAAATTCCTTTCTATACTCCTTATGGCTTTTGCCATTCAAGGCATAAACGCGGCGTTACCCTCGGCACAGCTTAAGACATTGGACGGCAAAGTTGTCGACACCGCCAAGATAGACAACGACGGCAATCCCTACGTGGTCAGTTTCTTTGCCACATGGTGCAAACCTTGTCTTCGCGAGCTGAAAGCCATCAACGAGGTTTACGCTGACTGGCAGGACGAGACAGGCATGAAACTGATAGCCGTCTCGATAGACGAAGCTCAAAACGTCAACCGCGTCAAACCCCTTGTGGACGCTGAAGGTTTCGAGTACGAAGTACTCCTCGACACCAACGGCGAGTTGCAGCGTGCCCTCGGCATACAAATGGTGCCTTTCATCATGATTGTCGACGGTGACGGCAACATTGTCGAGACACGCAACGGTTACACTGAAGGCAGCGAGTCACATATTATAGAAAAAATACGCGAGCTCAAAAACAAGTGAGTGTAAGTGAAAGAGCAATCGCTACTTAGCGCGTACTCCTAAAACGAACAATCCGATGAAACACCGCGGTCTGTCCATATTGTGTCTGTGTGCCGTCTTGTCGTCGTTTGCCGGCGACAACAAAGTTGTTCTGCATGGCAGCATACAGAGCGATATCCTCTTCCCCGAGACCGATGTCACCATAGGCACCGAGACTTACAAGGACAAGATACTCACCAACACATACGGCGACCTTTCGCTTTACAGCAAGTATGTCGACGCCGGTTTCCGCATCGAGTACCTACAGCACCCGCTGCCCGGTTATGAGCCGGACTTCAAAGGGTGGGGAGTGCCAAACATTTATGTCAAAGGCAAGTACAAAAAACTCGAACTCACCCTGGGTGATTTCTACGAACAGTTCGGCAGCGGTTTCATTCTGCGTACATACGAAGACCGCAGCATAGGCATAGACAACTCCATACGTGGCGCGCGTATAGCCACACGCGGCCTCAAGGGTATGAAATACACCCTGTTGGGCGGTGTTCAGCGCCGATTCTGGGACTGGAGCCTACGCAGCCAGGTGTATGGCGGTGACGCCGAGTTCAGCCTCGATGACCTTTTCGGAAAGATAGGCGGCAAGGACTACGCTTGGACATTCGGAGCGTCGTACGTCCTTAAACACGAAAAAGACGAGGATGTCATCGTGCCGGGCACAAACTACAAACTCAACCTGCCGCATTTTGTCAGTGCTTTCGACCTGCGTTCGCAGTTCGCAAAAAACGGATTTACCGTCCTTGGCGAATATGCATGGAAAAGCGCCGACCCGTCGTACGACAACCACTATACCTATGCCCACGGCGACGCGCTGATGCTTTCCGGGTCATACTCGCGTAGCGGCCTGAGTGTCTTCCTCCAGGCAAAACGCAGCGAAAACATGTCCTTCCGCTCACGACGTTCGCAACAGCTGTCGTCGGCATTCATCAACAATATGCCTCCGTTTGCATACCAGCACACATACGCTCTGGCCTCAATCTATCCTTATGCGACGCAGGCTGCACCGGGCGAATGGGCTTTCACAGGGTCGTTCGCTTACAAATTCAAGCGCAAAACAGCTCTCGGCGGTAAGTACGGAACCTCTATAAAACTGAATGCCAGTTATATACGCGGTATCAAGCGTGACGATCCTCCTCTGTTCAACGACTCGCAGTTCGGTACCGACGGCGGACGTACACACTTCTTCGGCTTCGGCCAGTGTTATTATCAGGACTTCAACGTGCAGTTGGAAAAACGCGTATTACGTGACCTCAACCTTAACTTCACGTATGTCAACCAACTGTACAACCAGACCATCCTTGAGGGGCACGGAGGAAATGTCCGTGCAAACATCTTCATCCTTGAAGGCAAATACAACATCTCCAAGAAAGTAACCGCCCGAGCCGAGTTGCAATATCTCACCACCAAGCAAGATCAGAAAGACTGGTGCTACGGCCTCATCGAAGTGTCGGTGCTGCCCTACCTTATGTTCTCGGTAAGCGACATGTGGAATAACGGCGACACCAAAATACATTATTACATGGGTGCCGTCACCGCCAATTACAAAGCCAACCGACTCATGCTCGGGTACGGACGCACGCGCGCCGGATATAACTGCGCCGGTGGCGTCTGCCGATATGTCCCCGCATTCCGCGGCTTCCAGATTTCGTATAACTATAATTTTTAATGTGAAGAGACGAAGTTGACAATGAAGAGATTTCTTGCTCTCATACCTTTGATATTCCTGTTCGTGTCGTGTGACAACATCGACGAGGACGACCGCTATATAGAAATCGACCCCATAGAGTCGCAGCGCCGCGTATTGCTCGAGGAGTTCACCGGACAACGATGCACCAACTGCCCGGCCGCGCACGCCGTCATAGAGAAACTTCAGGAACAATACGGCGACGAACTCATTGTGGTAAGCATCCATGCCGGCAGCTTCGGTATAGCCGCTCCCTATGGCCTCATGCAACCCGAAGGTGACGAATATGCCTCGCATTGGGGAATTTCAGCCTATCCCGCAGGTGTCGTCGACCGTACAGGCGACGTGCTGACCTCCGACGCATGGG
Source organism: Muribaculaceae bacterium (assembly GCA_022509065.1). Classification (GTDB taxonomy): domain Bacteria; phylum Bacteroidota; class Bacteroidia; order Bacteroidales; family Muribaculaceae; genus CAG-873. The sequence continues at coordinate 29,077 of JAFLTY010000011.1, read as the reverse complement.
CGGCTGCCATTCGTAACGAAGCTGAAAAAATCACCGACCTTGTCATCACTCTCAATGCGAAAGTGTCTGACGACGGTTCGAAAATAGATGTCACCACCGAAATGCTGACATCCACATCCGTAACCGGTCATCTCCAGCTATGGATTGTCGAAGACGGCATCATTGGGTTCCAGATTGACGGCAGCCAACGCCTCCAGGATTATGAGCACAACAACGTCTTCCGCGCTTGTGTCAACGGTCTGTGGGGTCAGCAGGTGTCATTGTCGCCCAACTACTATCACGCAGCCGAAAACTCGATAGACATAGATGAGACCTGGAATGTCGATAACCTTTCGGTCGTGGGCTTTGTCTATAACGACTCGGGTGTGATTCAGGTAAACAAATGTAAAGTTGAAACAAATCAATAAAACATCATAATATGAAGAAAATTTTACTCCTATCTTTCGTTGCCCTCAGTTCGATAGCTTCGCTGTCGGCAAAACAATTGACTTTCAGTCAGAAAGGCGAGGCTATAGCTCCCGGTGCAACCGTTGAGTTCAAAGATTACGAGGAATTCGACATGGGGGCTTTTACCGAAGTCTTCATTGACCCCCAGATTTTCATCACTAAGGATTCGTCAGATCCCGTCACCCTGCGTACCACCGCTAACTATCCGATACAGGTGTGTATTGGCGGACAGTGTGAAGCAGCCGAAAGTGTGCTGAAAGAAAATCTTCAGTTCGCAGCCAACACTCCCACAAGTCTGCTTCTGGATTGCTCGGTGATTTTCGGTCAGGGCGAATCTATCGACCTGCCTCAGATTGAAGTGCTTATCGAAGCGTGGTATTCGTCCGATTCGTCATCGGTAACCTCAATGAAACTGCTCATGGGCGATGTCGCCGGAGCAAACGACATCACTAAAAACAAAAACATTGTGACAGTGAGCGGAAAGACATTCACATATAGCCTGGACGGCCAGACCACCCTCGAAGTATTCAATCTTACCGGCCGTTGTGTAGCCACGAAGTCTTTGCAGGGCAACGGCAGCGTGTCGATAGACAATCTGACTAAAGGGGTATACCTGTATCGTCTTTCGGGAAAAGTGAAATCGACAGGAAAATTTGCAGTCAAATAATTAAACCATATAACTATAATGAAAAAACTTTTACTTGTTATAGCTGCAGCCGTTTGCCTCACCCAGGCCGGCTACGCACAAAAAAGCTTTTTATCCCATCCGGTGTTCAAAGCTGAAAACGCTTCATTGAACAAATCTATAAAGAAAGTCGCTCCGCAGGCCGAAGAAGCAGGCGACGCTCTTGTGTTCTCCTATTGTGAAGGCTTTGATCAAGGCCTTGGTGTAGGCCAGGCAGGCGTTGACTTGAAAGGCGCAATGGAGATACCGGCTGAAACAGCGCAGTCGTGGGGCGATGCCGAAATAGTGAAAATCAATGTCGGTTACGGGTCGGCCGCAGTCCGTTCGATAACCCTGTTCATCACCGAAGCTTTGAACGGCACGCCTCTTTATTCGCAAACCGCCACTATATCCAAACTTAACGACTGGAACGAGTTTGAACTGGAAACTCCTTTCAAAATCGAAGGAAAAAAATTCTTTGTCGGCTATCAGGTTCGTACACGGTCGGTCAACGACTATCCCATAGGGGTGGACGGAGTACCAACCGCCAGTAAACTTGGCGACTATATTGCAGTAGGGAACCAGTGGGATCACATAGGCGCCGATTTTGGCAACATATCCATCCAGATAGTAGTGACCGGTGACAACCTTCCTAAAAACGATGTAGCCGTTGCCGGTTTACAGGTGCCCCTTTATGTAAAACCCGGAGTGGAATTTGCTGCCACAGCACGCATTCGCAACGCAGGCGCCAACAAAGTGACCTCCATGACAGGCTCAGTAACTGTTGGCAACAAGACATTTGATAATTTAACCATTGAACTTCCCGAAGGTGGCTTAGAAGGTGGTGGCTCAGCCGACGTTACCATCAACGGTCTTTCGAGCGACCAGGAAGGCGGCGCCGTACCCGTGACACTGACTGTCAACACAGTAAACGGTGTCGAAGACACTAACACGGCAAACAACGTAGCCTCTGCCAGTCTCCTATGTCTGACCGAAGGATATCCCCGCAACGTCGTTGTCGAAGAGTGGACGGGCACATGGTGCGGATGGTGCGTGCGCGGACTCGTCGGAATGAACTACATGCGTGAAAATTACGGCGACGAAGGCTTTATTGGTATCGGCGTACATGCCGGAAACACTACCCCCGATCCCATGGAAGTGTCTTCATATATGCCTTTCATATACGCATATGCTGACGGATTCCCCGGTTGTATCGTAAACCGTAAATATATACTGGATCCCAATACCGACGACTTGCGTTACTGCTACAACTATGAGCGCAACATACCCGCCCTCGCTCAAGTAGAACTTAAGGCCACATACGAAGGCGACCTGCCTCAAAACTTCGACGTCACAGCGAATGTTAAGTTTGCTGCCGATGAGTCCGAGGTCGACTACCGTCTTGCCTTCGTCATCATACAAAACAACATGGGTCCGTATCCCCAGACCAACTATTATGCCGGTGGTAGCTACGGTGCTATGGATGGTTGGGAGAATAAAGGCAGCCGTGTTTCGACATACTTCAACGATGTGGCTCGCGACATCTTTGTATGGAACGGCATAGCCGAAAGTATACCCGCTAACGTGACCAAAAACACTGACTACACCTATACCACAAGTATATCGACAAGCAATGTCACTGACTTCTCGCAGTGCGAGGTCATCGCTTTAGTCATTAATGGAATCACCGGTTACATCGAGAACGGTGTCATGGTTAAGCCTGTCGATGCCGAAACATCAGTATCCGATGTACTTGCCGGCGGTCTGACAGTCAATACCGTACCCGGCGGTGTGGTTGTAAACGGCGACTGCCGCGCTCTCGATATTTACAGCGTGGACGGCAAGAAGGTTGTCGCTACTTCGGCTAACGGTTTCGCTCGTGTCGCTCCCGGCATGTATATTGTGAAAGCTGTAGGAGCCGACAACAAAGTTGTGACAAAAAAAGTCAGCGTACGTTAATCGCCTGAACAACTCATAAACGAGGGTGTCACCGGCACACCGTGCTCCCGACTCCTTCGTTTACTTTTCCCTAAATTTGATTTTCGCTTTCAAATTGTAACAAATTGCCTATTTTCGCTTGCGGATATAAAGTCAAAAATAGAGAACTGTTACATTCGTAAACCATTTGCTAATCATTCATTTTTTAACCAATTTTTTTTATATGAAAAAACAACTACTTTTAGCGGCACTATTACTATGTGCCGGGTCGACATTTGCCATCGAGCCGCAAGTCGTCGATGACTTCTATTCGGTTAGCCTCTCTCCCAATGGCGAGTGGTGGGTTGGTCAATTAGACGAAGCCTCTATTGAGATAAAGAATCTGGTTACCGGACAATCATACGTCTGTGCCGGCGATAACGAATACGGTCTCGGACCCGGCAATGTTGTGTCCAATAACGGCATCGTTATCGGTTTCCTCAACTATAACGACCCCGCATATTGGGAAAACGGTAAGTGGACCCTCCTTCCCGTCGTTCGCGAAGGCAATACCAGCGTTGCTAACGGTATACTTGCCGACGGCAGCATTATCTGTGGTAATGTAGGCATGACGAGCATTTCTATCGATGCAACCGAAATCATGGCCATACCGGCTCTTTGGTACCGTCAGTCCGACGGCACCTATGGCGAACCCGTCCTGTTGCCGTATCCCACTCTCGACTTCACCGGTCGTATCCCTCAGTATGTCACAGCAGTCGATATGACAGCCGACGGTAAGACCGTCATCGGTCAGGTAGTCGACTATTCTGGAAATTTCTGCTATCCCATTATTTACACATGCAACGCTGCAGGACAGTGGACTTACGAACTTTTGCACCCCGAGTTGATCAATCCCTCCGAAATAGAATTCCCCGAATATCCCGGTGAATTCGAACTTGAGTGTTCGCCTGAAGATTTCATGAGTCCGGAGGAATTGGCCGCTTACAATCAGGCTGTCGACAACTATTGGAGCTTCGATATTCCATATCCCGAACCCGAACAGTTTATGTCGGACGAAGAGTATGACAAATATATGGCAGCTTTGGAGCAGTATTACGAGACATGGGAAAACTATCCCGAGTACTCCGATTACATGACTGAAACCGAACTCGCCATTTACGAAAAAGCTATCGAGGAATATTACGAGCAGGTAGAAGCTAACAAATATCCCGAGTATGCCGATTACATGACCGAAGAAGAACAGGTTCAGTATGCTGCTGCCAAAGAAATTTTTGACGCCGCATACGACGAGTGGCAGGAAAAATATTCGGAGTTCGAAAACGCGTTGTACGCTTGCATGGACGAAGGTTATATCTTCCTGATGAACAACACTCGCATTTCAGGTGACGGCAAATACATGATTTCGACACGCAATGTCACGATACCGAATGATGACCCGATGTCATGGACGCTCTTTAAAGATGTTTATTATCCAGTCTGCTTCAATCTCGAGGACGGAACATATCAACAGTATACCGAAGCTGAAAACATCGTGATTTCGTGCATTACCGACGACTACAGCATTCTCGGCTCGTTTATGGATCCCGACCGTCTGCTTCCGCGTCGCGCTTATATCATACCCCAGTTGGACGGCGACAATGTAATGCCGCTTGAGGACTATATTGCCAAAACAAATACCGAAGTCGCCCAATGGATGGTGAATACGATGATGCACCAGGTACCGGTGGGAATAGACGAGATGACATGGGATTATATCTTCGAAGATTATATGTGCAGCGGTGTGCCCCTCTCGACACCCGATATGTCTCTGTTCGTAACAGGTATTGAAAACTCATGGGATTGGGACGACCCCGCTTATTACTTCTCGTATGTTATACCCGGAACAGGTTTGACAAACGGTGTTAGTGAAGTTGCCGACAACGAAACTTGCGATGTCAATGTTCTTTCTGACGGAACAGTACAACTCGTTGGTGATTTCGATTCGCTCACCATATATAATGTTGCAGGTGTGACCGTATTCGCTGCCGAACACCCCGCCGCTACCGTTCATACCGGACTCACCCCCGGTCTGTATGTGGTTAAGGCTGTTGCCGCTAACGGTTCAGTAGTGGTTAAGAAAGTCAATATCTAACCATCTCCCAAAGATAAACACACAACGGGCGTCAGTGGTACCATCTGCTGACGCCCGCATTATATAGTGTTATGAGTTGTCGAAAGAGTTGTCGAACCGGCTCTCAGGCTAATGTCTCACGACCACATGCCGTCTTTTATGGGTTCAATCGGTTGGGATGGCGCAGATATTTGCGTAATATCTGGGTGAGATATACCGTGAAGAGCGGAAACATTATCATCCCCATGCCGGCAAGTAACGCCGCCAATACCTTGCCTGTCGGGGTGAAGGGACTGACAGGCGCGCCGATAGTAGTCATCTCGAGTGCACACCACCACAATGAACTCCAATAGGTCGGTACCCCCGGGTTGATGGGCTGTTCGCGCGCAAAAAACAATATGCTGGCAAAATACAGCACCAGTAACATGATGCTTAGATATGATGCGAAGATGCCGACAATACGGTTTGTGGAAACATAGCTGACCACTATGGCCATAGCCCACGCTCCGCGTAACAGCGGTATGAAACGGATGTAATAAAGTACCTCGGCACCCGGATTGATACCGAATAGGTCAATAAGATTGAGATAAGGGATTGATATAAGCAAAAAACCGATGTTACGCAACGCGTACCGCCGCGGGTTGTCCGCAAGCCATATACTCAGACAATAATCCAGTATGAAGACAATGCACACGCATAACTGAAAAGTCATGTAAACATTGTCATTGAGAAAAGCAATGTCATTGAATATCTCGTAAGATATAAAGACAATAAGCGCCACAGACAACAGGAGGATGACTGTGTGCAACGCTCTGAATATATTTTTTCGTTGCTGAAGCGTCAGACCGTGTATTATCAAAGGCATAATGCAGTGATTGAAATGATAAGGACGGTTGGATTGCCGTCCCTTCATATATTATAACCGCTTACCGCGTCAATAGGTTCACCCTGTCGATAAATTGTCAAACTTACTCTTAATGTTGCGCGGACTCGCTATGGCGGTCTTCACATCTCACTTCAGGACAATGTAGACAGGGCAGTGGTCGCTTCCTGTGACATGGTCAAGGATGTCAGCTTCAACGAGGCGTTCGGCAAGTCTTGCAGAAACAAGAAAATAGTCGATGCGCCAGCCTATCCCTTTGGCGCGCGCGTTATACCGGTAACTCCACCACGAAAACCTCTGTGTGTCGGGATGCAGATAACGGTAAGTGTCGACAAAACCGGCGTCCAACAGTCGTCCGAAAGCGTTTCGCTCTTCGTCCGTAAAACCGGGGTTGCGATGGTTGCTCTTCGGATTTTTCAAATCAATTTCATTGTGTGCCACATTAAGGTCGCCACAGATAATTACCGGTTTAATCTCATCGAGTTTTTTTACATAATGCAAAAAAGCTTCCTCCCATTCCATCCTGTAATCAAGCCGAGCCAGTTCGTTCTGTGAGTTGGGAGTATAGACGTTGACAAGAAAGAATTCGTCATGTTCGACAGTGATTACCCGGCCTTCCTTGTCGTGTTTTTCATGTCCTATGCCGCGGGTGTTGGTGACGGCATCATGACGCGAGTAAACGGCAGTGCCACTATAACCTTTCTTTTCGGCATAATTCCAAAAAGAAGCATAACCATCGAACTCAAGGTTTAGCTGCCCGTCGCTCAACTTGGTTTCCTGGAGACAAACAAAATCGGCGTCCGCCGATTTGAAAAACTCTTCAAAGTTTTTATTTACAATGGCGCGTAAGCCGTTGACATTCCACGATACGAATTTTATTGGCATGGCTTAATTTCCTGAATCGGTGTGTTTGATTTGACGAGCAAATATAGAGGTTTAGGGAGCGAAAGAGTTGTGAGCGTTTTTAAATCGATAGTTTAAGCCTTGTCCACAAACAACGCGGAATAAAACTCCATAGCTTTGTCACGATATTCCATCGCCAGTCAATATACGCCACGTGACGATGTTTGTCGATTGCGCGTACTATTCTTTTGCATGCGTAGGGAACGGACATTAACATTGGATACTTGTGCGATGACGTGTCAAGAAGATCCGTATCGATAAACCCTGGCCGTATATCGGTGATAGTCAGATTGGCTTTTTTTACACTTGCCAGTTGACTGAGCGATTCCAGATAAGTGTTTTGATAGCGCTTGGTAGCGCTGTATGTCGCCGAAATACCTATGCCTTTGGTTCCGGCTATGCTTGTAATGGCGCACAAGTGTCCCGTATTACCCGACGGTGTGACATTGTTTGCGAACCATTTGAAGGCAGCGTTGACGACCCGTGTGAAACCGACAACGTTTGTCTGTACTGTTCGCTCATCGTTCGCTTCGTCAAGCTCGGGATTGTTCCATCCGCAACCTGCTGCATAAAGGACAATATCCATGCCACCCAGAGAGGTTACGAAGTCAATGAATTGTTGACCGCTGTCTGGAGCGGTAACATCGAGTGTCCGGTAGCGGATATTCTCGGGAAAGCGCGAGGCCAGTTCGGCAAGCGGTTGCTCACGACGTGCACACACACCGACCAGCCATCCTCGTGATGCATACTCGGTGGCAACGGCACGTCCAAGACCTGACGACGCGCCAACTATAACGATGGTGAGCCTTTTGTTAGTCATTGTCCCCTTCATTATGTGTATGTGAAACCTTATTGTTAAAGGTTATCTTATAAACTATCGAGAAACTGGCCGTAAATGTCGATGAGGTCGAACCGTAGCCAGGGATATACCATGCGTCGCCGCTTGCGGGATGGGTCTGGTGCAACAAGGTGTGGAAACGGAACATCCAACCTGCTGATATAGGGCCGCCAAGTTTGACGCGTAGTCCCAGGACAAGTTCACCCCATCCCGCTGTGACATTCTGTCCCGGAAAAACGACCGGGTTGACGCTACCCCAATAACTGTCGTTAAGCATCACGTTCTCGAGGTGGTAACTGAAAGCGGAGAATCCGTAGCGAACTCCGGCCACAAAACGGTAGTCCGGATCCGAATTATATATGAAGTTATAATCGGCACCTAATTTAAAATAGGGAGCGAGAGGAGTCTTATAGGTAAAAGACATACCGGCCGGTGTATTGTCTGCCATGCCGAAACCTGCTTCGAATGTCGGTATATACCTGTTGTGCAAGTTCAGGGCAGCGCTAAAATCCACCCCTCCGTACTTTTGACCGAATAAACGCATCACAGGATCCCATATATTGACTCCAATCTCGGCGGCATACATCAACGGGAGTTTCATCTTGGGAGGTTTCGGCAACATAGTCGAGTCTATCCATTCCTGTCCGGTGACTGTGTCAACCATGACAACCCGACCGTCCGCGTCATGATAGTGAATAGAACGTTGTCGGCGCCGTTCTATCATGCGTGCCGTATCGCCTTGGGCATCGTTATAATGCTGGGTGCGTGTCGATGCATTATTGACCGCCGATACGCGACGTTGGTTGCGGGCTTCCGGATAGGTGCGGCGGACTGCGGATGTGTCGGACTGCGGCAATGTGTCGGGCATCACAAGTGTATCCGCCGGCATCATTGTGTCGGATGCTATAATGGTATCGGATAGAGGTATGCTGTCATAATTCGACCCGGCAAGGCTCGTTGTCGGCGTGTCGGGAGTTTGCGCCATGACAAAAGCCGTGACTGTGCTTAGCAATAATATGTATAACAGCCCTCTCATTCCGTTCTGAAATATATAGCAAGTGTGGGCTTGTCCACATTTATCACTAAGGAATCTGTTACTGCCACCGAATCGATAAGGTTGGTGGTGTACTTCATCTCCGTAATAAGATACTTATACATGGCGCCGCATTCTATGCCGGCAAAATAGGGCGTGCGTTCAAAACCCAATGTTATGGTGTCGGCTAAATCATATTGAGCCAGTAGTTCCTGCATATACGCTATGCGCCATTGCACCCGGTCGGCCAAAGGTGGCATCGGAAGGTAGATGGTGGACAGTCGTGACGATGGGCCGTAAAGTACCGAGTCTCCCGGGACTCCCACGCCTACTATCTGCAGAGAGTCTACCGAAATGCCTTTCAGTGTGCTCATGCTAAAGAAATCGGCTCGTGGCACTGCCGATCTCAGTTCAGCGCATCCTCCCGAGTCGCAGCTGCTCAGCCCACTCACCCCGGCGATGGCCAATATAGATAATATTACTCTCAGAATTTTTCCCATTTAAGGATTTCATCAAGGCTTTTACGTTTCTTCTCCGGAATGGCGTCATTAATGGCGTATCCTAATGGAATGAGCGCTATGGGCTCGACATCGTCAGGGAGGCCGAGAGCATCTCGGGTGGCTTCTACGTCAAAACTGCATACCCAACAGGTGCACAGGCCACAGGCTGTGGCCGCCAGGCATATATGTTCAACGGCTATGGACACATCCACATCAGTATGGTCTTTGTTGTCCGAAGGTCGATGCCAGGCATCAGAGTGATGACCGCAGGCTACCAAGAGCACAGGAGCCTCGTTAAACGATGGCCGTGATTTTGAAAGTATTTTTGCCCGTGTCTCCTTGTCAGTGACTGCTACAAATGTCCACGGTTGACGGTTGACGGCCGACGGAGCCAAGCGCGCCACTTCTACAACTCGTTCGACAAGTGCCTTGTCGACGGTTTTATCGGCGTTATAGTTACGACACGAATATCTATTCCTTACAGTCTCAAAAAAATCCATTTTTCTAATGTTTTTCAGTGCGCTGATTTCAAACTTCGGCTTCTATCTCATACTCGTTCCGTCTGGTGGAGTTGCGCACCACCAGTTCGCCGATAAAACCGGCCAGGAAAAGCTGACATCCAAGAATCATAGTGGTGAGGGCGATATAGAAATACGGCGAGTCGGTCACAAGGATATAATGGTTGCCGTGAGCCATATTGTATAGTTTCACCGCCCCTATGACAATGGTTGCAACGAAACCTATCAGGAACATCAGGCTTCCCAAAAGACCGAAAAAATGCATGGGCTTTCCTCCGAACTTGCCAGTGAACCAGAGGGTCATCAAGTCGAGATAACCGTTGACAAAACGGTTAAGACCGAATTTTGTCTTGCCATATTTACGCGGGCGGTGTACAACTACTTTCTCTCCGATTTTCTTATATCCGGCTAATTTAGCAAGATATGGGATATAACGATGCATGTCGCCGTACACTTCGATATGCTTAACGACGGCCTGTCGGTATGCTTTGAGGCCGCAGTTGAAATCATGGAGGTTGCGTATACCGGTGACTTTGCGCGCCGTTGCGTTGAAAAGTTTGGTAGGTATGGTTTTTGACAGGGGGTCGTAACGTTTCTGTTTGTATCCGCTCACCAGGTCGTAACCGTCCTCGGTAATCATTCTGTAAAGCTCAGGTATCTCGTCGGGACTGTCCTGAAGGTCGGCATCCATGGTTATGACCACTTTGCCGCGGGCACGTTCGAACCCTGTGTTCAAGGCAGGCGATTTGCCGTAATTGCGACGAAATGACACGCCGCGTATGCGTTCGTCTCCGCGTGACATCTCTTCGATAATGCTCCATGAATCGTCGGTCGAACCGTCATCAATGAAGAGAACCTCGTAACTGAAACCGTTCTGTTCCATGACACGGCGTATCCAGGCTTCAAGTTCGGGAAGCGACTCAGCCTCGTTATACAATGGCACTACAACCGAAATGTCCGGGGTCTTTTTCTCTGTATTGTTCATTGTTTTATCAGTGCGGCGTATTGTTCGCGTTTTAAGCGGTAAAAACGCATTTTGGTCAATATGAAAGCAAAACCCATCGACCATAACGAGCCAGTGAAGGCTACCAACCATATCGATGAGACTGCCGTGAATATTGGCGACGGCAGCTGTCCGCTTTCAATTATGTTAATAAGTACTTGTGCCTGATAGGCTGTCGTCGGATCTTCGGCAAGACGCGCCGCCGCCTCGCGCGTCTCTATCTCTATCCAGTTGGGCACGGCGTATCTCATGGACAGATAAAAAATCAACGCCATGATAATACTGCCGAAAAGATATATACAAATGCCGTGCAACCATACCGCCGAAAAGGTCGGAGGACAATATCCCTTTATCCAACTTCGACACAGCATCCACCATACCACGAAAGGCGTCACTACGAGCAGCAGTAATCCTATAATTGATAAAAACTGAATGCGGACAGTCAGCACCATACACAACGTGCAGATACCCATCAGGATACCCACTATGGCGCCGTCGGCCGCTCCCAGACTGTATACTGAACGCTCTCGGATGTTGTCGTCACGTGTCATTTGCTTTGTCGGTTATTAATCCTTGATAGAGTTTTGTGCGTAAAAAGTGGCGATGATAAGATTTGCGCCCACTCTCTAAGGAATATTTCACTATTAATTAGTGATGTTAATGATGATGCAAATTTAACCAAAAATCCCGATACTCCAAAACCGCCGGCTCTTCCAAACTTTCACTCTATATACTTAGTCAACCTGCTGCTGGCTATCGCCTATTTCATTTTGTTTTTGTAAATTTGTATGTCTTTTTGCACTAATAAGACGCATTTTTAGCCGTTGAATGTGCAAAATATTAAACAATAACGAATTACGTCAATCAATGTACGCTTTCACCTTAGATATTTCGCTAAGTGCCTTAATTCTATATGTGGTTGCAGGAGTCCTCATCATCATCTATGTCTTTATAGGTCTACGCCCCCTTTGGAAAGTCACCAATGCTATACGGCGGAGCCGTGAGGACATCACCGTTTTGTCTCGCAACCGGCCGGTTTCCATTATAGTATTCGCGAGCGATCAAGCTGATGGGCTCAAACGGCTATTGCCTGTGTTGCTCACGCAGAATTACGATGCGCCCTACGAAGTAATAGTTGTTAACGACGGTGAGTCTGATTCTACTGTTGAGATAGTCGAGCGTCTACGTCTTCAACACGACAATCTCTACCTTACTTACACGCCTGACGGGGCACGCCAGCTAAGCCGCAAGAAACTCGCGTTAACCATAGGCATCAAAGCCGCTCATTACCCCGTTGTGATTCAAACCATCGCTTCGGCAGTCATAAAATCACCGGACTGGCTGGCTCGCATGACGGAACCTTTTAACGATGGCACAACGGAAATTGTGCTGGGCTTGTCTTATTTGTCCCATGAAGACGACCATGGTATGACAAAGACATTCCGGACATTTAATAGCGCGGCCGATACTCTTGCTTGGGTATGGAGCGCAATGTGCCGACGCCCTTATCGCGGCACTGAATTGAATCTGGCGTATACGCGTGACGTTTTTTTCCGTAACCGTGGGTTCTCACGTTCGCTCAATCTAAAATATGGCGATGACGATATTTTTGTGAGCGAGATTGCCCACAAGGAAAATACAGCCATTGTGGTTCATCCCGATGCTATGGTTCAATACAAAAATTACAATATAGGACATGCATTCCGAAACCTTCGTGACAGGTATTATTTTACCGGTCGTAAGATAAGTCATCGCTCGCGTCGCCTCATGGCAGTTGCTTCATGGTTGGTTTGGGGTGTAGTGGCTCTTTGTGTGGTGGCGGCAATACTGATGTGGCCTAACCTGACATGGACTGTAGTCTCAGCTTTCGTGATATTGTCTTTGCTTATTGTTTCGGCAGTACTTTGGCGAAAAACAGTCTCTCTGCTATCCCTTCAGAAGCTTTCGCTCACTCTCCCCATCGCTGTCATGACGCGCCCCTTTGCCAATATCATCGCCTCTGTCAAAGCACTGGCTCACCGCCGACACAACTACACCTGGGTAAAATAACCCTGCCAAACCTGTTCGGTATCCCTATTATACGCCAATATTCATCATGTCTTTGAATATTTATATATTGGATAAAATTCGGACAAGCATAATGTTAATAATAGACTTAATTGATAACTGATATTTGAAAAAAGATTATGGCTGACGATAAAAAAATAATATTCTCTATGGTGGGGGTATCAAAGATTTATCCTCCACAAAAACAAGTGTTAAAAGATATCTATCTGTCGTTCTTTTACGGTGCGAAGATAGGTATTATCGGACTCAATGGTTCCGGTAAATCATCGCTTATGAAGATTATCGCCGGGCTTGACAAACAATATCAGGGTCAGGTTGTTTTTTCGCCCGGTTATACAGTGGGGTATCTGGAACAGGAGCCGCAGCTTGATCCCGAAAAGACGGTCATCGAGGTAGTACGCGAGGGTGTCCAGCCAATCATGGATATGCTTGCTGAGTTCGATGCAGTGAATAACGCCTTTGCCGACCCCGACGCGGATTTCGATGCTTTATTGGCTCGGCAGGCCGAACTCCAGGATAAGCTTGACGCAGCCGACGCTTGGAATATAGATTCCAAACTTGAGCGCGCTATGGATGCATTGCAATGTCCCCCCGATGACCAGAAGATAGAAACACTGTCGGGTGGCGAACGTCGCAGGGTGGCTCTTTGCAGATTGTTGTTGCAACAGCCTGACGTACTTCTTTTGGACGAGCCAACCAACCATCTCGACGCTGAATCTATTGATTGGCTCGAGCAACATTTACAACAGTATCCGGGTACAGTGATAGCAGTCACCCACGACCGTTATTTCCTTGACCATGTGGCAGGTTGGATTCTGGAACTCGACCGTGGCGAGGGTATCCCCTGGAAAGGCAACTATTCGTCTTGGCTTGACCAAAAAACCAAGCGCATGGCTCAGGAAGAGAAACAAGCCAGCAAACGTCGCAAAACCCTCGAACGCGAACTTGAATGGGTGCGCATGGCTCCCAAAGCACGTCAGGCCAAGGGTAAAGCCCGACTCAACAGTTATGACCGCCTACTTAACGAAGACCAAAAACAAAAAGAAGAACGACTTGAAATATTCATTCCCAACGGTCCCAGACTTGGCCAAAAGGTCATCGAAGCCAAAGGACTGGCCAAAGCATACGGAAAGAAACAACTCTTCGAGGGTCTCGATTTTACATTGCCACCCAACGGCATAGTCGGAGTCATCGGGCCTAACGGTGCCGGCAAGACAACATTGTTCCGACTCATCATGGGTCAGGAAAAAGCCGATGCGGGAACGTTCGATGTTGGGGAAACCGTAAAGATAGCTTATGTTGACCAGCGTCACCATGACCTTGTGCCAGATAAAACCGTCTACGAGGTTATCAGTCAGGGTGTCGAGTCGTTCCGAATGGGAGGTCGCGATGTCAATGCTCGCGCCTATCTGTCCAAATTTAACTTTACAGGCGCTGACCAGGAGAAGAAGATAGATGTGCTGTCCGGAGGCGAGCGCAACCGGTTGCATCTGGCTATGGCGCTGAAGGAGGAAGGTAACGTGTTGCTTCTTGACGAGCCGACCAACGATATTGATGTCAATACTTTGCGTGCTCTCGAAGAAGGTCTTGACGACTTTGCCGGTTGTGCCGTGGTAGTCAGTCACGACCGTTGGTTCCTTGACCGTATATGTACTCATATTCTGTCATTTGAAGGCGACGGAAAAGTGGTATTCTACGAAGGTTCATACTCAGACTACGAAGAGTTCAAACGCGCCCACAACGATGGCAAACCATTGCCTCGCAAACGTTATCGCAAACTCATGGAGTAAGACCTGCAACTTAACGAACGTCGTGAAGAAATGGACAATCGTCTCACTGTCGTCATTCCTGTTTATAACCGCGAGACAGAGTTGAAACGCTGTCTTGACTCTATCGCCGCGCAGACTATGCTTCCGGCACAGGTCATAGTGGTTGATGACGGTTCAACCGACAACAGTCTCGTTATCGCACGCACGCATACGCTCAACCCGGTAGTCCTTCAGGGTACTCACAGGGGAGCGGCTGCCGCGCGCAATCTGGGGCTTGAAAAGGTTGGTACGGAGTGGACGATGTTTTTCGACAGCGACGATACCATGTCTCCGAACCATATCGCCTCGGCATGCAAGGCAATATCTTCTGATGTTGACCTCATCGGGTGGGATGTCCGGCAGGTAACATTGGACAACAAATGGCGCATTTTGCCTTTTGAGACGCGTGATATGGAGTGGCATAACATAATGCACGGCACTTTGGCAACGCAACGCTACATGGCGCGTACCGACCTGTTCCGTCAAGCAGGTGGATGGAATCCCGAAGTGAAGATATGGAATGATATTGAACTGGGGGCGCGACTACTCTCCTTATCCCCTTCAGTAATCAAAATCAAAGGTGTGAATGTTAACCAGTATCATACACCTGTCTCCATCACCGGTACGTCATGGATGTCTAATCTACCTAAATTGCTGAATACAATTAGTATCCTTGAACATACATTAGGGAATGCTCATCCCGACTGGCTCCTGTTGAAGAAAACCATCCTTGCCGCCGATATTGCCCGCGAAGCGCCAAGTCATGTATTGCCCTTTGACACTCCACGGGAGTTGAAATACCGCTTCGCTTATCACTACCGACGCCTGGGAGGTCGCGGCATAGCACGCCTCCTCCGCCCCCTCTTCTCCAAATAACCCCCTCCTCTCGTCAAAGGAATACTGTCAATTCACGTTTGTGGTTGAAAAGTGGTGGATTACAAAGTTTTTTTGTAACTTTGTGGTCGATACCGGAACGCCAATAGGTCGGTTTCTGACAGCATTTGATTTAGAAAGTCCTCTGCCGATGCGTCCATTCAGAAAAACGCTCGTGTGTCATTTCCGGAAAACAGATGAAATTTAAAAACACTATATATTTTATATATTGAATCATGATAAGTTATAAAGAACTCGGACTGGTGAACACCCGTGAGATGTTTGCCAAAGCAATCAAAGGAGGCTATGCCATCCCAGCATTCAACTTCAATAACATGGAGCAACTTCAGGCCATTATCAAGGCAGCGGCTGAAGAAAAATCGCCCGTCATCCTTCAGGTGTCTAAAGGTGCCCGTAACTACGCCAATCCCACACTGTTACGCTATATGGCGCAAGGCGCTGTGGCTTACGCTAAAGAGCTTGGTTGGGAACATCCCCAGATCTGTCTGCATCTTGACCATGGTGACAGCTTCGAACTTTGCAAAGATTGTATCGACAACGGTTTCTCGTCGGTTATGATTGACGGTTCGCATCTACCCTACGAGGAAAATGTTGCTCTTACCAAGAAAGTATGCGAATACGCCCATAAGTTCGATGTAACAGTCGAAGGCGAACTTGGAGTGCTTGCAGGTGTTGAGGATGAGGTTTCGGCAGACCATCACACCTATACCGACCCCGAAGAAGTTATCGATTTCGCAACACGAACAGGCTGCGACTCGTTGGCTATCTCGATAGGCACCAGCCACGGAGCCTATAAGTTCACTCCCGAACAGTGCACACGCAACGCCGAGGGTCGTTTGGTTCCCCCGCCATTGGCTTTTGATGTGCTTGATGCCGTTATGGAAAAACTCCCCGGTTTCCCCATCGTGCTTCACGGTTCATCCTCAGTTCCTCAAGAAGAGGTTGACACTATCAACAAATACGGAGGCAAACTTCCCGACGCTATCGGTATTCCCGAAGAAGAACTCCGTAAAGCTGCTAAAAGCGCCGTGTGCAAAATCAACATCGATTCTGACAGCCGCTTGGCTATGACAGCCGCCATTCGTAAAGTGTTTGCCGAAAAACCCGCTGAGTTCGACCCCCGCAAATATCTCGGTCCGGCTCGCGACAATATGGAAAAACTTTACAAACACAAAATTGTGAGCGTTCTTGGCAGTGCAGGCAAAGCCGAATAAAAGCCACAAAGACGCACAATCAAATAATTACAGTTTTGGATTCTGTTCCGCTATCGCCAACGGGCGATTGTAGCGTAAACCAATAAAGCAAACCTCGTCATGTCGGTTCATTACGGATCGTCATGACGAGGCTCGCTTTAAACTATATGCCGTAAGGAAGAATCTTTCCTCTCAAGATAAGCAGTCTGACTCACATCACCAACGAGTCTTCCAACTGCCATTAGAATCGGAAACTCTTCTCCTCACCCACCAAACAAACATCTCTCTTATGATAAAAGCCGCAATACTTGCAGGAAAGCATGAATCGCTGACACGCCTTGTACAACTTCTTCACTCACATCCCGATGTTGAACTGGTTGCATACGCAGACAATACAATGTCCGGTCAACATCTCGACGATGTATATCCCGCGCTTACCGGTGAGACAGAGTTGGTGATTACCTCCGACATAGACTTGTCGCAGGTCGATGTGGTGTTTATCGCCGATAGTCCCGGCGCGGCGCGGCGGTTCATGGCCTCGACAACTTTGCCCGACGACTTGCGCGTCATTGATATGTCGGGCGATTTTCGGGATGGTGACGACCCATACGGGTTTATTCAGGGCATACCTGAACTGAACCGCAAAGCCATGGTTCGCGGTGCGCGCTATGTGTCGATGCCCGACGAGGCCACGACGGCAATAATCCTCGGTTTGTTGCCCTTGGCAAGAAATCTCATGCTAAATGCCCCGATAACTGTAGGTTACGCTGTCAGTGACAGTGCATCGACAACCGAAACGATTAGCGCGGCTATCATTTCCGATAAGATTACGAATCAGCTTGTCAGAGCCATCACCGGACTTCAAAGCAGTTTCAGTTCAAAGATATCGGGCTTTAGTTTTACAGGAGAGATGGCTCAGGGAATAGCTGCGATTATCGAAGTGGATACCGGTGTGGATATCGAAGCTCTGAAAGCATTGTTTGACGAGTTTTACGATGACCATAATTTTACTTTCCTTGTTGACAGTGTTCCCGATGTAAATGATGTACGCGGAACAAACAAATGTTTTGTATACCTTGACAAAACCGGCGATCAATTAGTGATCAACACCGTGATGGACAATGACCTTAAGGGCGGAGCCGGTAACGCTGTTCATGTGATGAATCTTTTGTTCGGGCTCATTGAGAAAGTAGGTCTATGATGATTGCTCATTGAGACGATGAAGATATGTAACAAGTCATTGAAAAATGTCCGAACAGTAATATATAACTCGCACAAAGTGTATAGTTCTCAAAGTGAACCGTACTACACAAAATGAATAATCTTGATTAACAGACCATATAACCAATCGCATTATGACTAACCAGACATCAACCGCGGCTCCTGCCGGAGCCAAAAAGATATTGAGCGACGATCCGGCTATGCGCTGGCTTGCCCTGGCTTTGCTTGCTTTAGCCATGTTTTGCTCGTACATCTTTATGGATATACTGTCGCCCATCAAAGATTTGTTGCAATCGAAGGCCGGATGGGACAGCGATGCTTTCGGCACCATGCAAGGCTCTGAGACGTTTCTTAACGTGTTTATTTTCTTCCTGATATTCGCAGGTATTATCCTTGATAAAATGGGTGTGCGGTTCACCGCCGTGCTATCGGGAACCGTCATGTTGGTTGGCGCCACCATCAATTGGTATGCTCTTACCGATATGTTTGCCGGCTCGTCGCTCGAGGTGTGGTTTACGACTCATCTTAACTACATCCCGGGCTTTCAGGAACTGGGCATAGCGCCTTTCTACGAAGGGATGCCGGCGAGCGCCAAACTTTCGGCTATAGGTTTCATGATTTTCGGATGTGGAGTAGAAATGGCCGGTATCACAGTGTCGCGAGGCATCGTAAAATGGTTCAAAGGCCGTGAAATGGCTATGGCCATGGGTACCGAAATGGCATTGGCTCGTCTTGGTGTCGGTACTTGTATGATATTCTCGCCGTTCTTTGCCACACAGGTTGGCTCGGTCAGTGTCAGCCGTCCCGTCGCTTTTGCCGTAGTGCTTTTGCTGATAGCATTGATGATGTTCATTGTGTATTTCTTTATGGATCGCAAACTTGACAGTCAGACTCATGCCGAGGAAGAGAAAGACGATCCGTTCCGCCTTTCCGATCTGGGCAAGATACTTACCTCGGGCGGTTTTTGGATAGTGGCTCTTTTATGCGTGTTGTATTACTCGGCTATCTTCCCTTTCCAAAAGTATGCTGTCAACATGTTGCAATGCAATCTGACGCTGACAAAACCCGGTGCTGATTCGTTCTGGGCATCGGAAAGCGTTACCATCATACAGTACATAATAATGCTCGGTGTGGCCGGAGCGGCTTTCGCAGGTAATTTCAGTAAAAACAAGGTCTTACGCACCACGTTGTTTGTGGTGGCGGGCGCTCTGTTAATAACATATTGCGTTTTTGGCTATCTGCGTCAGGAGGCTGCCGCTATTTTTGCTGTCTTCCCGTTGTTGGCCGTTGGTATAACCCCGGTACTTGGTCATTATGTCGATCATAAGGGTAAAGCAGCCACAATGCTCATTTTCGGTTCGCTCCTGCTGATTTTGTGTCACCTGACATTCGCTTTCGTGTTGCCGGCATGCAAAGGAAACGATTTGTTGGGCGTCATAGTAGCCTATGCAACCATCCTTGTTCTGGGTGCGTCTTTCTCCCTGGTACCCGCTTCGTTGTGGCCTTCTGTGCCTAAGTTGGTAGACGCCAAAATTATCGGTTCGGCATACGCGCTGATATTCTGGATTCAGAATATCGGTTTGTGGCTGTTCCCCATGCTTATAGGCAAAGTCCTCACGAGCACCAATCCCGACATTGCACAGGCAGTCGCCAATGGTACGATGACTGAGGAAGTGGCCTCGGTGAGCTATAATTACCAATGGCCATTGGTGATGCTGGCCGTACTCGGTGTGCTTGCTCTCCTGTTAGGTCTTGTTCTCAAAGTAATAGACAGAAAACAGCATATAGGTTTGGAAGAACCCAACATCAAAGCCGAAGAAACAAGCATGGAGGCTGAAGTGGTAGCCGCTGAAGAGTGATCAGAAAAACTGAATTAATTATCAATAAAACTAAGCCATGATTAAACGTATATTAATGTCAATAGCCCTTGTGTCGATAATTGGCTCGGGGCTGTTTGCAACCAACCCCAAAAGAGAGTTCCGCGGTGCGTGGATGCATACTATTTTTCAAGAACAATATAAAAAGCCAACAGCTGAGCTACAAGCCTATCTTGTTGACCAGCTTGATAAACTGCAGGCAGCCGGAGTGAACGCCATACTGTTTCAGGTACGACCGTCGGCCGATGCTTTCTATCCCAGCGACCTTGAACCCTGGAGCCGTTTCCTCACACAGGATGGCAAAGCACCCTCTCCTTATTGGGATCCTTTGCAGTTCATGATTGACGAGGCTCATCAGCGCGGCATGGAGCTGCACGCATGGCTCAATCCGTATCGCGTGACTACGTCGAAAAACGAAAAACTCGCTCCTTCACATATTTTCCATAAAGAACCCTGGCGGTTTGTCGACTATGCCGACGGAAAAAAATATTTCGACCCGGGTATCCCCGAAAACCGTGATTTCATAACTTCGGTTGTTATGGATATCGTCAATCGTTATGATGTGGACGGTATTCATTTCGACGACTATTTTTATCCTTATCCTGTCGAAGGAAAAGACTTTCCCGACGATGCCAGCTATGCCAAGTATGGCAAAGGGATGAAGCGAGACGACTGGCGTCGACAGAATGTTGATCTTCTCATCAAGGATATCCATACGGCCATATCCGGTTCTAAAAAACCCTGGGTGCGCTTTGGAGTGAGTCCTTTTGGCATCTGGCGTAACAAGGCGTCCGATCCACGTGGCAGCGACACAAACGGATTGCAGAATTACGACGCTCTGTATGCCGATGTCCTGTTATGGGATAAAGAAGGATGGGTTGATTACACGTTGCCACAGTTGTATTGGGAACTCGAACATCCTCGTGCATCGACCCTTGTGCTAAATGACTGGTGGAACAACGTAGGACTGAAACATCATTTGTATATTGGACAGGATACTCACAACATAATGAAGCATGCAGACCTCGCGCCATCTACCAATCCCACACAGCTTGACCACAAGATTCGTATTTCTCGCGAAGCCGAAAACATTCAAGGCAACTGTTGGTGGCCAGGGTATGTCATTACCGGCAACTTCAACGGTATAGCCGATTCGTTGGCTACTAACCAACAGAGTACAATTGCTCTTGTTCCGGAATATACATGGATGACCTCGACAAAACCCTCGCCGGTACATGCACGTATGGCAAACGGCAGCAATATGCTCGAATGGGATATTCCAGCGCGTGACGGCAGTATTAACGATGTCAATCGTTTCGTAGTATATTATGCCCCCCTCCAAGTCAGGAATGTTGACATGAATAATCCGGAAAACATCATTGCTGTCACCGAGTCGAACTCTATGATAGTGACGAAGCCCGGTTTCTATTACGTCACCGCTCTTAACCGTACCAACAAGGAGAGTGACCTTGGTAAACCGGCTCATTTTGCGCCGCGCAAGAAGAGAAAATGAGAGGGTTTCATAGAGGACGATTGAATCCCTAACAACAAAATAACAGCGAAATTAACCTAAAACATATTTTATCATGCGACTAATCATTGAAAAAGACTACACCGACGTTTCGCGTTGGGCCGCCAATTATGTGGCAGCACGTATTAACGAAGCCAAGCCCACAGCTGAACATCCCTTTGTCCTGGGTTGTCCGACCGGAAGCTCTCCATTGGGTATGTATCGTCATCTGATCGAACTTAACCGTCAAGGAAAAGTATCGTTCAAAAACGTAGTGACCTTTAATATGGATGAATACTGCGGTATACCGCGCGATCATGAACAGAGTTACTACACTTTCATGTGGACAAATTTTTTCAACCAGATAGACATCCCTCGCGAAAACGTCAATATCCTAAACGGGAATGCCGAAGACCCTATCGCCGAATGCAAGCGTTATGAAGAGAAAATAGCGTCTTATGGTGGCATAGACTTGTTTCTTGGTGGAGTAGGCCCGGATGGCCACATAGCGTTTAACGAACCGGGGTCGTCACTGACATCACGTACTCGTATGAAAACTCTGACTCAGGATACAATAATCGCCAATTCGCGCTTCTTTAACAACGACGTTAATCTTGTTCCCAAGACAGCTCTTACAGTCGGAGTCGGTACAATAATGGCCGCCAAGTCAGTTCTCCTCATTGTTAACGGCTATAATAAGGCTCGCGCACTACATCATGGTGTCGAGGGCGGTATAAGTCAGATGTGGACTATATCCGCGTTGCAGATGCATCCCAAAGCCCTCATCGTAGCCGACGAGGATGCTTGCGCTGACCTTAAGGTATCGACCTACCGTTATTTCAAGGATATTGAAGCGGCAAATCTCGATCCGGACACACAGTTATAATAGATTCTTTCCGTTCTTAGCATGTTATGCATGACGGATGTTAAGTGCGGGTAGGATACATCTATCCGATATTCAGGTTTTTCAGGCTCGGTCGTTTTATGGCAACCGAGCCTGTGCTTTTAGCATCGGGTTTGGTTTTGGAAGAGAGGCACTATGATGAAAGGCCACATCGGTTAGAATGTACTTTGTTTAAAGTGCACCTTCGTTTAGAGTCAACGCCCTTTACATAAATGAATCAGGCTGCTGTTCATCAACGAACAACAGCCTGACGCTTTTGGTGTATGTAAAAAAATGTAAGAAATTGTTTTGATTATTCTTACTTTAGAGTAGGGTTATCATAGAAGATAGTAATCGCAGTACTGAATATCTGTTTTTGCGATTAGGTTATTTTTGGAATTTCTTTACAATTACCGTAGCGTTATGCCCTCCGAAACCGAAAGAATTGCTCAAGGCTGCGCGTACTGGACGGTTTTGAGCCTTGTTGAAGGTGAAGTTCAGATTGTAGTCAATCTGTTCGTCCACATCTTCGGGATCGTGGTTTATTGTCGGAGGAACAATATCTTCCTGAACGGCTTTGATCGAGAGTACGGCTTCGAGAGCACCTGTGGCACCGAGGAGATGACCAGTCATTGATTTCGTCGACGAGATGTTAAGGTTGTAAGCGTGATCTCCGAATACTTCTTTGATGGCTTTCACCTCGCTGATGTCGCCTACGGGAGTCGATGTGCCGTGGACATTGATGTAATCGATGTCTTCTGGCTTCATGTTGGCGTCTTTAAGCGCTTCGTTCATTGCGAGGCATGCCCCGAGCCCTTCGGGATGTGTGGCTGTGAGGTGGTGAGCGTCTGCCGATAAACCGCCTCCGGCTATCTCGCAGTAAATATGGGCGCCGCGTTTCAAAGCGTGTTCCAGTTCCTCAAGTACGAGCACTGCCGAACCTTCACCCATAACAAAACCGTCGCGACTCTTGCTGAAGGGTCGAGAAGCCGTTTCGGGACTTTCGTTGCGTGTCGAAAGGGCATGCATGCTGTTGAATCCACCAACACCGGCAGGGAAGATCGCAGCTTCTGCGCCACCGGTAAGGATAATATCGGCTTTACCCAGACGTATAAGGTTGAATGCGTCTATGATAGCGTTGTTGGACGAAGCGCAGGCCGAGACAACTCCGTAGTTAGGACCATGATAACCATATTCCATGGAGATATGACCGGATGCTATGTCAGCTATCATCTTGGGGATGAAGAAGGGGTTGTACATGGGACCCTTGTCTTGGTTAAGAGCATAATAACCTGCTTCTTCCTCAAAGGTGTGAAGACCGCCTATGCCGGCGGCGACAATAACGCCTATGCGGTTTTTGTCAATGAACTGCTGCTGGTCGTCGCTTTCGAGACCTGCATCATTGACAGCCTGACGGGCGGCAACCATGGCGTATTGGGCGTACAAGTCGAGTTGACGCAACTTTTTGCGGTCGAAATGTTCGTTTGGATCATATCCTTTGACTTCGCAGGCAAACTGTGTTTTGAATTTGGATGCATCGAAGTGGGTGATTGGGCCGGCGCCGCTTTGGCCGGCTTTCGCAGCCGTCCATGTGGACTGTACGTCATTACCAAGCGGACTGATAGCGCCAAGTCCTGTTACAACAACTCGTTTCAGTTCCATGTAGTGTGTTTGTTTGGGGTTATTGTGAAGCCTTTCAGCTTTAGTGGTGTCGTTTTGACAAAGTAAAGAGGCCGGCTTAGAGAATGCTTATAGCTTTTCGGGTCGGCCTCTTTATGAATTATAAAAATCGGTTGTTTTTATGCCTTTGTTTTTTCGATGAATGCGATAGCGTCGCCTACTGTTTTGATGTTTTCTGCTTCTTCCTCAGGAATCTTAACGTCGAATTCTTTTTCGAATTCCATGATGAGGTCAACAGTGTCGAGCGAGTCAGCACCCAAATCGGTAGTGAAAACAGCATTTTCTGTAACTTGACCTTCGTCAACGCCGAGCTTATCAACGATAATGGCTTTTACTTGGTCTGCAATTTGTGACATAAATGTTTAATTTTAAAAGTTTTATATTCTTTAATATGTGTGTATAGATTTTGAGTGCAAAGTAAGTAATTTTTAGTGAAATAAAGAAATTTTTCTGCAATTACTTGTGTGAAAAAATGTTATTGAAGCAGTTGTTGAGGGTAGTAACACCCTTGTGGCATTTATAAAATGGGTTGTAAAGTGATGACTTATTTTTGTTACAAAGGTTGCAAAAGGGTTGCAAACTAATAAAATTAACTCTATTTAACTAAAATCCTTGTTAAAATTTTGTAATTTAGCGGCCTGAAAATCCGCGTATAATGAACAGTTCCAATAATCGAAACTAACATACAGCGCTTGAGGACAAAACAATTGAAACCTTCCCTGATATGAGGAGCAGAATTTTAGTAATAGATGACGAAGAAGCCTTGTGCGAGATTATAAAGTTTAATCTTGAGAAGGAAGGCTATGAAGTTGATATGGCATTAAGCGCCGAAGAGGCGTTGACCAAAGATTTGACCCGTTATGACCTCTTCATTGTGGACATAATGATGGATAAACTTAGCGGTTTTGATTTTGCGCGCATAGCTAAAGAGAATCAGGATGTAGAGGAAACGCCCATAATATTCTGCTCGGCGCTTGTCGGCGAAGACGACAAGGTTTTCGGATTGAATCTCGGAGCAGATGACTATATCACCAAACCCTTTACTGTCAGCGAAGTGTTGGCGCGCGTTCGTGCCGTGCTCCGTAGGTCAAGCATGATGTCAATGTCGCGACGTGGAAGTGGCGAAAACACTCCGGCAGTTATCCCTGCAAAAGTGGAGGAGGAGAAGAAAGAAACGATGCATCCGAATTTTGAACCGGATCTGGTTTACAAGACGTTGCGCCTCAATCAAAATACCAAAGAGTGTACCATAGACGACAATCACGTCGACTTGACCAAGACCGAGTACGATTTGCTGAGATTTTTCCTGTTGCATCGTGGGCGTGTGTATTCGCGTTCGGAAATAAAGAAAGACGTTTGGTCGACGACAGTAGTGTCAGATCGCACTATCGATGCCAACATTACTCGCTTACGCCGTAAAATGGGCATCTACGGAGGTTGCATCGAAACCCGTACCGGCTTCGGCTATTCCTTTAAGGAAAATCTGGGATAACGATTCTCTCAGACTTCGGCATGTAGCACCTTTATATGGAATGCATGCAACACTTGCCTAACGCTCATGTTTTGATATTCCAATATGAAAGAAGGACTAAAGCGTCGCATAACGTTCAAGTGGAGGTTGTTTCTTCCACTTGTCATTTCTCTATGGACAATATTGGTAGGACTTGCCTTATGGCAGAACTATCGTGACAGGCTATACGGGCGCACTTTCGTGGAACAACAGCTCAAGATGGTAAACCAACGTGTTGCGAGAGCTATCCACAACGGCGACTGGGCGGCGGTTGAAGTGTTCAAGAACTTCCTGACAGACTTCTATACGACCGATTCGCTCTTCGATGAAATACGACTCACCATATATGACAGCGACTGGTCGGTAGTCGACACTTTGGGAAGCCGAATAGTTATAAATACGAATGAGCAGCAGAATGTTAGCACCGAGATGTTCGAACGCGAGTCTCTGACGGCCAGGCGAGCTAACAAAGTATCAAAAAACAATTTCTATCTTGCTACCCGCACCGACCGCGAAGGCGACGAATACCTGATAATATCTTCATTGCCCCATGACAACGATATGGAAGCGTATATAGCGGGACAAACCTTTGATATATGGATGGTGGTGTTTGCGCTTGCTCTTGCAATTTCGGTAGTGGCGTATATATCGACACGACATCTGGCTCGCAATATCACCATACTTCGGGATTTTGCCACCCGGTCGGCTATCGATCCCGAGTTCGTTCCCGGTAATGATTTCGAACATGACGAACTGGGAGACATAGCGCGACGTATCGTTCAGATATATAATGAACGTGCCGCCGCACGCGAGCACACCGAGCGCGAACATCAGATGGCGTTGCATACCATCGAGGAGAAAGCCCGTCAGAAACGACAGCTCACCAATAACATCAACCATGAATTGAAAACACCCATCGGAGTGATTAAGGGCTATCTTGACACAATCATCGATTCTCCCGACATGGATGAGGATACACGCCGGCATTTTATTATGAAAGCGCGTGATCATGCCAACAGACTTGTAAACCTCATTGCCGATGTGTCTGCAATAACAAGGCTTGAGGATGGCGAAAACCAGATAAGCACTGAACAAATCGATTTCCATGAATTGGCATACGTTTTCAGTAACGATTCGCACGAATCGGGCTTTTTAGGACATTTCGCCATGGAGGTCGATATACCTCTGGGCTCTGATATCAAAGGTAACGGTAATCTGTTGCAAGGCATGTTGATGAACCTGACCAAGAACGCTGTCAATTACTCGGGAGGAGACAAGCTTACGATAGAGTATAGAGGCGAGGACGACGATTTCTATCGCTTTGCCTTCTACGATAACGGCTCAGGAGTTCCACCGTCATCGTTAGAACATCTGTTCGATCGTTTTTATCGCATCGACAGTGGCAGGGCGCGTAAGAGCGGAGGCACAGGTCTGGGACTCGCTATCGTTTTCAACACCATCAAAGCGCATGGTGGCAAAATAACGGCGCGTAACCGCGAAGAGGGCGGTCTTGAATTTGAATTCACGTTGCCCAAGTGGAAGGCGTGATTCTTGAAATTAAACAAATACAAGAGGGAGTGTTTAGATCGTTGCCTAAACAGATGGTTTTATGGCCTTTTGGTATTTCGATGAACGGTTGTGAAGAATTTATTAAGAATCCAAATGGTGGATGTAGCATACCATCAATAATACATAGCGGCATTTATGCTTATTTCTCAAACCGTTCTAATCGCGAAAGGATGAGTTCTTTATAGGCATGCTTCATATCATCGCTGAGAAAAGAGCTTAGTATTAGTTTCTGCCACTTTGGAAGAGCATTCTTAAGCCGGTCGATAAGGCGTAAAACTACTTTCTCATCCAAACCCATTGTATTTGCGGCATTTAAAAAATCCTCTAACCGTAGCTTTGTCTTGCGGCCTGAAAGGCTAAGCGCCATTTCTTCCTTATCCCTGGGGTTGGCGATGGCCACATTTAATAGATCGTATGCCGGAGTCAACAGATAGTTTTCAGTAGGGCGATATAGCGAGAAATTTTTTAGATGCATATCGTTGTTGCCCGTTACAAAACAGAATAGCAACAACTGCATATAGTTTGTAAGGTCGAGTTTCGGGGTATCGCTATATTGCGAAATCGTCTTCGCGATCTTTTCGTATGATCCTTTGTATTTATACTCGGTAGGATGTAATGTCAGCTGACACATATCTTCCATGTCAATTTTTTCTCCTGTGTCGGTGCGGTCTATTCGTTTGGTAATGTATCCCAATCGTCCGTCTGCAAGCCGGATAAGGCTATGAGGCACTACTTTTATCTTTGCCGCTTCTGCAAGATGCATCGTCAAATCCTCATTCTCGGGAAGTTGTGGATAAGCTTTTGTTTGAGGTTTAAAGATATAGTCTCCCCAAAGTCCAACGATGGTCAGACGTGGGGTGTTTTCATGCTTATTGAGGTTTAGCGACAACTTTGGTTGTACGCCTGTGAGTGAAGTTTGGGCGCGAATGACTTCTGCTGCCAATCGGTCGATATCATCATGTCGATATTCCAAAATAGGAGTGTTCTTAGTCCCAAAAAACTTATGGGCACATCTGGGGTGAAAATCTTTCTGACCTTCTTCCAACTCTTGATAACAATATAGACACTTGTTCATCACTTTTCTTCATAATTATGTACGGGGACTACACTGACAGAGCCGATACATTCCTTGCAACATAGCAACAAAAGTGACATTCGATCGAGTATGCTAATGTCTGTGTTGCGAAGAGCAACATCCAGCAACCACCCTTCCGGTATCAATCCGTCGAAGAATGGGAACAGTACGGGGCTCACAAAAGCCGCGGTTTGCAATGGCAAAGTAAGGCTAATGGGTTGGGTATTCTCGCGAGTTAAATAGTTGGACTCATAACGGAAGTAGTATTCACCTCCGTCTTCCGTCAATATCCCTGCAAGGATTCCTTTTCTATATATTTCTGCTTGTCTCATTGATTATTGAGTGATAAATCATTTTTCAGTGGTCTCAAGCGAATTTGTCAATCGTTTCGTAGCTGAGAGTTCGTAGTTGAACAAGTCGAGAAGTTGGTTCACCTTATCCATTCTTAATGAAGCCTTACCCTGTTCAAGATTTCGTACAAAGCATAAGCCAACGCCGGCCTTCATGGCCAAATCTTCCTGAGTGAGTCCATATTCCTTACGTAAAGCCTTTACGACAGTTGCCAATTTTGTCCTTTTCATGATCTATTATATTAGTTCGGATGCAAAATTACAAAAACTTTCACAAACTACATCGTTTCTAATATAAAACATATCTATTCTCTTGATTTTATATTGTTTCGACTGTAGTTTGATGATTATAGAGGGGAATATAGTTTTAATGAATGTTAAATTCAAGATTATTCGATTGGTAAATTTGCCAATTATTATGATATTGTTTAATTTTGCAACATAATGATATTTTAAAAGTGGCGACAACACTTATAAATACGGCATCCATAAAATGAAAAAACATTTACAGAAATTCATGGACACTCCGACAAAGTCGCGTGCCCAGATCCTCAATGAGCGTGAAGTTGAGGTTCAAACTCCGGATGGAGAAATTTTTAAAAT
>JAFLTY010000010.1 GCA_022509065.1 Muribaculaceae bacterium | reverse complement strand
CCCTATACCGCGGAGGGCAATCGGAATTGAGGAAGCCGATTGCCCTCCTTTTTTTGTCGAAACAAGGTTTTTAACAATTTTTTAATGAAGGAGTGAGATTAAAAGCCGTATCTTTGCATTTATTTACACGTTTCAACCTCTTTGCTCATTGCATATAACGGTTTCTCCGTTGTAACATAACCAAACCATCTCCTCCGCAAGAGCATTGAGAGGATTTTTATATCTCTGACACTCAGAGGCGACAGACTATATGACAAAACTTTATAAATGGTTTCGTGCTATCGTAATGACCCTTGTGGGTCTGGCGGTCTTCGTGCCGACAGCCGTTTATATCGTTCTGTCAAGTGAGTCAGTACAGGAAAAACTGCGCCAGATTGCCACTGAAGAATTAACTAAGCTACTTGGCACCGAAGTGAGTATAGGCAAACTGGGCATACAGCCTTTCAGCCGTGTCATCATTGACGATGTCATCATCGATGATGACTTTGGGCAGGAGGCGGTCTTCGTAGGTCAGATCGAGGCTCGTTTCGAGTTCTGGAACTTCATCACTTCGGGCGATATCGTTTTTGACCACGCGATATTGACCAACATGAGAGCCCGGTTGTATAAGGACACACCAAACTCTCCATTCAACATCGAAGGCATTATAGAACATCTCAAGTCGGATGATAAGGACAAACCTGCGCAACGTTTCGACTTGGCGATATATACGGTGAAAATAGATAACGCCGACATAAAATATGACATCCTCAGCATACCGCCTAACACTTCACGTTTTGACATCAACCATGTAGATATACGAGATCTTGACCTCTTGGTCAGCGCGCCCAAACTGTCAAATGAAAAAATAAGTGGTCGCATACGTCATCTTTCCTTCACGGACGTTTCGGGTTTCGAGGTGACAAATATAGCGACCGACGCCACATACACCCCCGGTAGGCTGGAACTCGACGATTTTGTTATTGACCTACCCGACTCACATTTCGACTTTGGCTCTGTCCTTTTGACCGGAGATAAATCCCACACTCTGGACGGCATATTCAGCAAAACACCGCTTGATATCAATATCACAAAAGGTAGTTACTTCACTCTCAGCGACTTTAGCGCCTTCTTACCAATTTTTACCAATGTAAAACGTCGTTTTGATATTAAGTCCGAGCTGAGCCTTTCTAAATCCGAAGCTGTAATATCGGAAATCAATGTTAGCGAAGTGACCGACGGGGGATTTTTCCTTAACACTAAAGGAAAAATCGAGCAGCCTTTCAATCCGGACAGTATGTCAGTTCGGAATTTGGACTTTGATATAAGTGCTTACGCTCCTTCGGTCATCGACTTGCTCAATCGAAGCGATATTTCGGTCAGTCCGAAAACTGCCGACGCAATGAAACGTTTGGGGAAGACATCCGTACAACTCTCCCTTAACGGAGGTCTTGCCGATATAACGTGCGTTGGTCAGATTCTGACTGATCTCGGTAGCATCTCCCTCGACGGCAATTTGTGTTCCAAGGACAGACTCCGCAATATCGTTGCCGATGCCAGGTTAGCCATTGTCGATTTTCACTTGGGCGAACTTTTTAACAACCCGGCTATCGGCACATTCTCGTCGCTCGTATCGGGAAGCATGAAATCGGCTCAAAGCAAACATCCGGCTTTTAACCTCTCATTGTCTGACACTAAAGGCGCGTACAACGGCCAAGTGTTAAGAGATCTCGACGCAAACATTGAGATGAACGAGGACGGAACTTTCAACGGTCGTCTCGAAGCCTATATGGAAAAAAGTCTGGCGCTTGTAACCGTCAACGGCAACATCAATGACGCGCGGCCTCGTCTTGCCGGCAAAGTTAGTCTTTCACATTTCAATCCTTACGATTTGGGTCTCATAAAAAAGTATGAAGGTTATGAACTCGATGTGGATACAGACTTCGACCTTACCGGAAAGAAAGGCGAGTGGATAGACGGCTACATCCAGGTCTCCGACCTCATGTTCCGTAGCCGTGATTTTTCATTGCCCAGACTACATATCAACAAATTCAATATCACTGCCAACAATACCGTCCGTCCAAATGTAATCGATATAACCGGCGATTTTATCAACGGCTCCATTCAGGGCAATGTCAGCCTCTTCAATATCGCCGAACAGTCACGAAACATCGTGGGACCCGTTCTTCCAGCGCTTGTCGGCCAACCTCTACACAACCCGGAATTCCAGGGTATGCGAGATAACGACTTCAACTTTAGTTTCGTCATTGACAACACCGAGAATATTGTCAACTTTTTCAAGTTCCCTGTTTCTGTCATCTATCCGGTAACCTTCGAAGGCGCAGTAAACTCTCCCGAAGGTATAATGTGGGCAGGAATCGATGCTCCTTATCTCATGAAAGGCGATATGCTCCTTGACCAAACCGTTGTCGAAACGCGTATCGATGCTACCCAAGGCACCGCCGACGCTTATGTCACCTCTCATTTCCCCACCAAAAAAGGCGACATGACTGTCGTGGGAGGGATTCAAATGCACGACAACACATTGGCCACAACAGTCGATTGGGAGATTGAACGTGAAAAGCCCATTAACGGCAGTCTTACTTTTGACACGAGGTTCTCAAGAGACGTCGATACCGGCGACCTTTGTGTGGAGGCAATGATATGGCCGTGCGCCATAAACTTCGGTAACGACACGTGGCGATTCGGAAAGTCATCACTTACTTACAAACCGGGATTCATTAACATCGACAAGTTCTCCCTCGCAACAGACTCACAGTCTATATTTATTGACGGTGTATGCTCGAAAGACAACCCGGAGCAGGAAATAGTAATAGACCTTAAAGATGTCGTTCTCAACACCATATTCGAAACCCTCGACATAAACAAAGCCCTTATCGGAGGCATAGCTACCGGCACGCTACACGCAGGAGGAATTTTCGGAGACGAGCCTTTCGTCACATGCGACAACCTGCACGTTCAGAATATAGGTTACAACAACTGCGTGTTGGGCGACGGTGACATATCCGCCCACTGGGATAACGACAGGCAGTCTTTTTATCTCGATGCCATCGTATCACAACCGGACGACAAATCATCGCATATTTACGGAGACATCTTCCCCACGCGGGAAGCCCTCGACCTGACATTCGAGGCAGACCATGTCAAAGTTGGTTTCATGAAACCATTTATGGATGCTTTTGCCCAGGATGTCACCGGTTATGCTTCCGGCAGAGCCCATCTTTTCGGAACATTCAAATACATCGATATGGAAGGGGATATCTTTGCCGATAACCTCGGACTGAAAATCGGATTCACCAACACATGGTATTACGCCACCGACAGCATCCATGTGCGCCCCGGCATCATCGATATCGACAATGTCACAGTCCGAGACGCCGAAGGACACACAGCCAAACTCAACGGCGCCGTTAAACATACTTTCTTCAAAGACCCCGTGTTCGACTTCAAGGTGACCGACGCTCGCAATTTCCTGTGCTATGATGTTCCCCCGGCTCTTAGCCCCGATTGGTATGGCAAGATTTACGGCAACGGTTCGGCATTCATCAACGGTTCGCCGGGCATTGTCAACATCGAGGCCAACATGGCAACAGCCGAAGGATCAACTTTCACATTTGTGCTCAGCGACACCGAGGAGGCCGAACAATATAATTTCATCACTTTCCGCAACCGTGACCGCGATGTCATAACCGATTCCATAATCCAGAAAAACATCTTGCCCGAAGCCGTGTTGGATTATCAGGAAAGAAAAAAGGCCGAAGCCCTCATGCAAAACCCGCCGTCGGTCTACAAGATGGATATACAGATTGACATCACACCGGATGCCAAGGTCATACTTGTGATGGATCCGGTCGGTGGCGATGAAATTAAATCGTGGGGTAAAGGCAATCTGCGCATGACGTATGTATCGACAGGCAACGAGCTCAGAATGTACGGAAGCTATACCATAGACCGAGGCAGCTACAATTTCACTCTCCAGGACATCATCGTCAAGGACTTTACCATTAAGGAGGGTAGTTCTATAACATTTACAGGCGATCCATATAACGCCACGTTGGACATCGCGGCATCGTACGCCGTAAACGCCAACCTCAGTGATCTCGACGAAAGCTTTATCAACGACCCTGAGCTCAACAGAACTAATGTCCCCGTACATGCCTTGTTGCTCGTAAAGGGCGACATGAGACAACCCGACATCGATTTCGACCTGGAGTTCCCCACCCTGACAAGCGATGTCTACCGCAAGGTACGTTCTATTGTGAGCACCGATGAGATGATGAATCGCCAGATCATCTACTTGTTGGCTCTCAATCGCTTCTACACTCCCGAATATATGACGGCGACAAAAGGCAACGAACTCTTCTCGGTAGCTTCTTCGACAATATCAAGCCGTTTGTCAAGCATGCTGGGCAAACTAAGCGAGAACTGGTCAATATCCCCCAACCTGCGAAGTGACAAAGGTGACTTCTCGGACGTGCAGTTCGATGTCGCTCTCAGCAGCAACCTCCTCAACAACCGACTGCGTATGAACGGTAACTTCGGTTATCGAGACAAGTCGCTGAACACAACTCAGTTCATAGGCGACTTCGATCTCGAATACCTTATCAACCGTGCCGGAACCTGGCGTCTTAAGGCATATAACCGTTTTAACGACCAGACTTATTTCCTGCGTACCGCAAAAACGACACAAGGCGTCGGTATCATGTTCCAGCGCGATTTTGACAATATGTTTAATTTTCTTCGCCACAAAAACCCTACGGACACAACCGAAACCAAATAGATACCAACAAAACACAACAACCATCTTTTTTAGACTATGAATCAAATCGAACCGTACATCGTAGAAGCCGGCAACTGGATTGCCAACTACCTTCTTATCCCGTTGCTTCTCATTATAGCGTTATGGATGACGTATAAAACGCGGGGTGTGCAATTCAGAATGTTCCGCGAAATGTGTCGTCTCCTTGTAGCGAAACGTCCCAAACCTTCGTCTATGCACGAAGGCTCGCATTACGGCCGCAACGCTCTTAGCTCTTTCCAGGCCTTTATGGTGTCGGTGGCCAGCCATGTGGGAACCGGCAACCTCGCCGGTGTGGCTACTGCTATCACTCTTGGAGGTCCGGGCGCTATCTTCTGGATGTGGGTCATCGCTCTCCTCGCGGCAGCCGCTTCGTTTGTCGAATGTACTCTTGCTCAAATCTTCAAAGTGCCCGACGGCAAGGGTGGATTTCGGGGCGGTCCGGCATATTATATTAGTAGAGGCATCGGCTCCCGGGCTTGGGCGATACTCTTCGCTATACTCATCTCACTCACCTTCGGATTCGCTTATAACTCTGTGCAGAGCAACACCATATCCCAGGCCTTCGAGGCGTCATGGGGTGTCCCGGCCATCATAACGACAATCGCGTTGACCGTCCTTACTCTCGTCATAATCTGGGGAGGTATACGCAGTATAGCCCGTTTCAGCGAATGGGTTGTTCCTATCATGGCTGTCGCATACGTAATCGTCAGTCTGATTATTATTGTAATGAATATCGACAGGTTGCCCGATTGCTTTGTCCTCATAGTGCAAAGCGCTTTCGGTATCGATCAGGTTATTGGCGGCTCTATCGGAATGGCTCTGGCCATCGGTATACGACGCGGTCTCTTCAGTAACGAAGCGGGCGAAGGCTCGGCACCCAACGCCGCCGCGACTGCAAACGTCTCCCATCCCGTAAAACAGGGTCTCGTCCAGGCTCTTGGAGTTTATACTGACACTATCCTGATATGCACCTGCACGGCGTTCATTATCCTTCTCAGTGGCGTAAGTACCTCAGATGCCGAAGGTATAACGCTGACTCAACGCGCAATAGACGCAGGTTTCAACACCGGAGGAATTGGAGCGACGTTCATTTCCATTGCGGTATTCTTCTTCGCCTTCACAAGCATTGTCGCAAATTATTATTACGGCGAGACTAACATACGTTTCATCTCTCCCAAGAGATATTGGGTTGTTGTGTATCGCTTGGCTGTGGGTGGAATGGTATTCTTAGGCGGAATGTCCACCTTGGGAATAGTTTGGTCGCTTGCCGATATAACAATGAGTCTGATGGCATTATGTAATATCTTCGCACTCGTAGTTCTCGGAAAGTATGCTTTCAGGGCTCTCCGCAACTACACAAAACTTCGCAGTGAAGGACGTAACCCTGTATATTACAGGGAGACCAATCCCGAAATAGCGCACATCACAAAATGCTGGCCGTCAATATCCGGCTCGTCTCAATCGACCGACAAAAAAGAATAGCATGATTATACCTACTCCTCCACAAATATATTCACTCAATGTTGGTAAGCACGGTTCGAGATTCCGTGAATAAATTTTGGAGAATAGACGTTACTCATCAAGAATACTAAAACGAAAACGTGAACAATGCCAAAAAATCAACAAAATACCGATAGCGGATTTTTCTCTAGGACTTACTCCAAAGTTGTCTCGTGGTGGGATTATTTCAATCGCGGAGTATGGCGTGAGCCACAATCCAACTGGCGAGTCAATACAGTCAAGACTCTCAGCCTGTCCGTTCAGTCGTTCCTTAACACCGACCTTCAGAGTCGGGCGTGCGCCATGGCTTTCCGTACCATGTTGGCTCTCGTACCCGCCTTGGCTTTGTTGTTTGCGATTGGTCGCGGATTCGGGTTTCAGGCCATTCTTGAGGATGAACTGTACGGTCTTTTTCCGGGACAGCGTGACGCCATTGCACAATCATTGAAGTACGTCGACTCATATCTGAATACCGCTTCGGAAGGCGTGTTTGTCGGAGTGGGTCTGGTATTTCTCCTTTGGACTCTTATATCGTTGATAAGCAATGTTGAAGGCGAGTTCAACGCCATTTGGGGTATTAAGACGGGGCGCTCTATATGGAGCCAGATAACAGACTATACCGCCATGCTCCTTATCCTCCCTGTGCTGATGATATGTGCCTCGGGGTTGACACTTTTCCTGTCATCGGCTTTGCAGGCTGTCTTCCACTTCTCCTTCATGACCCCCCTTATCACCTGGGTGCTTAAGGTCGTCTCATGGATGTTTATGTGGCTCTTCTTTGCTGCGGCATACGCACTTATCCCAAACACCAAGGTCAAATTCAGCAACGCCATGATTGCCGGTATATTCGCCGGCTCGGGATTTATGATTCTTCAATGGTTGTTCGTCACCGGGCAGATTTATGTGACACGATATAACGCCATTTACGGTAGCTTCGCTTTCTTCCCTCTGCTGCTGTTATGGCTGCAACTCACTTGGATAGTGTGTCTTTGCGGCGCTGTGTTGTGCTACTCCTCGCAGAACATTTTCCAGTTCTCTTTCTCAGCCGAAATAGATTCAATATCTCCGGACTACCGCCGACGAGTCATGGTAGCCATCACAGCCATCATCGTACAGTGTTTCGTGAAACAAAAACCTCTTCCCACACGACAAAGTATTTCTCGCACCTATGGCATACCGATACGCCTTGTCGGCGAAATCATCGACCAGTTGCTTGCCGCCGGTGTTGTCATCAGAGTCGTGGTGGATGCTTCAAACGAGGTGTATGGTTATGCCCCGGCTGTCGACCCGGAAGAAATCACCCTGGGCTTCCTTTTTGCCAAAATCTGCCAACAAGGTCGCAACAACTTCATCCCCGGGTTCGACAAGGCTTTTACCGGTGTCGATTCGGCAATAAACGCACTCGACACGTCTGTCTCCGGTCAGGCTGACACTATACTTCTGAAAGACATGAAAATCAACATCAAGTAAATCTATGATATTTAAAAACACTGACATCCCCGGACTCGTTGTCATCGAACCTCACCGTTTTACCGACCGGCGAGGCTATTTCGTAGAGACATTCAACCAAAAACTCTTCGACGAGCATGTCGGTCATCATATCGATTTCGTCCAGGACAACGAGTCGTTGTCTTCACTCGGTGTCTTGCGCGGATTACATCTTCAACAAGGCGACTACTCTCAGGCTAAGCTCGTTCGCGTTGTCGAAGGGTCGGTCTTTGATGTGGCGGTCGATCTGCGTCCTCAATCACCCACTTTCGGACGTTGGTTTGCCACTGAACTGAATGGCGATAACGGCAGGATGCTTTTTGTGCCGCGCCATTTCGCCCACGGTTTCCTTGTGACCAGCGAAAGAGCTCGTTTTGTTTATAAAGTAGATAACTACTACTGTCCCGAGTCTGAACTTACCATAGCTTTCAACGACCCGGCGCTGGGCATCGCCTGGCCTGTGCTCGACACACCATACATCCTCTCCCAAAAGGACACAGACAAAGCAATCTCATGGGACACCTTTGTCAAAAGACATGGCAAGTAAAGGCACCCACGCGGGATTGCTGGCGGATATGCCTGTCGGACGGCCTTTGGCGGTTTTTGTCGTGGAATTTTTTGTAATCGGATTAGCAATTTAGAGTCGCTTCGACGATGAATTATCGAACCGGCTATAAACAAAATTTTTGTGTCTGTGTTATATTGGTGTGGAAAACATCTCCACAGATTTACTTCATCAAAATTTATATTTACATTTTTCAACAATCTTATTTAAAAACTGCTCGCAACAAACGAGCGTCTTTTAACCTTTTACTTCCCACGCTTATGAAAAAAGCACTTTTACTCTCGGTTTTGGCTATAGGAGCCATGTCAGCTAACGCTCAGGCTGTCGAACAGCCCGGTTTTTGTCAGAACTGGTCGATAGGTATCGACGGCGGCGTCACCACACCTCTTCATCACCATGCTTTCTTCGGTTCTATGCGAGGTGTGTTTGGCCTCAATGTAAAGAAACAGATAACGCCTACCTTCGGTCTTGGCGTCGAAGGTTATGCCGGCGTCAACACGTCGAGCTGGAAAGGTTGGCCTCATAGCTCTACGGCTATTGACAACTCTTATGTCGGAGTGTTCGGCTCGGTAGACCTTTTCAATCTTTTCGGCGGATATAACTGCGAGGTACGACCCTTCACAATCGAGGCCGTAGCCGGTGCCGGATGGGGTCATGACTATATCCACAACAATACCGGAGCCGGCATTCCTGACGAAAACTATTTCGCCACAAAGGTCGGCCTCAATTTCAACATCAACTGCAACGAACACCTAACGGTTGCCATCAAACCCTCCGTAGGTTGGAACATGAATGGTGGTCGCGCCGAACAGTCTCCAACATATTATAACGTAGACAATGCGGTCTTCAATATCGAGGCCGGTCTGGTTTACCACATCGGTGGCAACGGATTTGAATGTGTACGTCCTTATGACTATGCCGAAGTTGAAGCTCTCAACGCTCAGGTAAACGATATGCGCGCTGCTCTTCAGGCCTCGATGATAAATAGCGCCGCATGGGAAGCCAAAGCCGCTTCGCTTGCCGAGGAACTCGCTACTTGCATGAGTCGTCAGCCCGAAGTGAAAGTCATCAAGGAAACAGAAGTTACCAACACCCTTAGCAGTGTCCGCTACGTCTTCTTCAAAATCGGCAGCTCGGTAATCACTCCCGACCAGATGCCTAACGTAGAGATGATAGCCGCTTATCTCAAGAACCATCCGGACGCTACTGTCGTAGTTAAAGGATATGCTTCGCAGGACGGCCCACTCGATATCAACATCAAACTGGCTAACAACCGCGCCGAAGCCGTGCGTAAGGCTCTCATCGACAAATACGGCATCAAAGCCAATCGTATCCAAGCCGAAGGCGAAGGTATCGGCAACATGTTTAAGGAAGAGTCCTGGAACCGCGTAAGCATCTGCACAATAGAAGACAATAACTAACACAGTCCTTTGTTTGCATCTGGAGACGGTACGGCAATCAAAGTTAACCGTAACCGAGTGCGCTAACACAGGAAACAGAATTAAGACATACTTTATCCCCGTTATATCATTACGGTAGGGCGACCCCGGTATCATCCGGATAGCCCTACCCTTTTTTGATTAACGAGAGAATATGTCCCAATAGTAGCATGGGTGTAGATTATTTATGCATAATTGACAGCTGGTATTTGATTGTTGGCATTATTATTTGTAATTTTGCACTCGTTTTGGCAATGGTGAAAATACGCAAGTTGCAATTAGGGAGTGCAAACTCTGTGCACGGACTTGCAAAGTTTCCAATTTCGCCAACATTATCAATAGGTTAATTTCTTTTTTTCATGGATTGGATTTTGAGTCTTTTTGGTCCCGGACAGACAAGTATTGCATCAACCATTATGCTGTTCTCGTTTGTCATTGCGGCAGGTATCTATCTTGGCAAATTAAAATTCTTCGGGGTGTCACTGGGTGTCACTTTCGTTTTGTTTGTGGGCATACTGATGGGTCACCTGGGTTATATTGTCGATGACCAGATAATCAAATTTGTCCGTGAGTTCGGGCTAATCCTCTTCATTTTTTCCATCGGGCTCCAGGTCGGTCCCGGTTTCTTCTCGTCGTTCAAACGCGGGGGTGTCCGACTCAACATGCTCGCGGTACTCTGTATCGCTCTCAATGTAGCCATAGTCGTAGCCATTTATTACTGGGGGAACGTCAACGACAAATCGGCTCTCGTGGGAGTGATGAGCGGAGCTGTCACTAACACTCCGGGGCTGGCGGCAGCTCAGCAGGCCGTCACCGAAATGACAAACGGCGCGGCTGACGCCAACATAATGGCTCAGGGCTACGCGGCGGCTTATCCTCTCGGCGTGGTGGGTATTATCGCAGCAATGTTTGTCATTAGAGCCGTATTCAAAATAAACACATCAAACGAACAGCAACAAATCGAGGAAGAGACCGAAAAATCAATCCATAAACCGCTATTGCTGTCAATACGCATCACCAACCGCCTTGTTGAAGGCAAGACGCTGGCTCAACTGCATGACATCATTTCCACAAACTTTGTCGTGTCGCGTCTGATGGGCGATGATGGAAAAATCATTATCCCCGTCTCGTCCACTACCCTCCACGAAAACGACTATATGCTGATTGTATGTTCGGATCACGAGGCCGACCGTTTCCGCACAGTTCTTGGACCCGAAGTGGATATGGACTGGCAGTCGAATCCGACCCCCGTTGTGTCGCGACGTATCCTCATCACCAAAAGTGAATATAACGGTGTTTCGCTTGGCTCTCTACGCCTGCACAACGGGTACCAACTCAACTGCACCCGAGTCAACCGAGCCGGCGTCGACCTGCTGGCATCTCCCGGGTTGCGGCTCCAGATGGGAGACAGAATAACTGTCGTAGGCGATCTTAACGACATCGAACGGCTCGCCTCGCGTCTTGGCAATTCAATGAAACGCCTCAACCAGCCTAATCTTGTCACCATTTTTGTGGGTATCATTCTGGGTATCATTCTGGGCTCAATAAACATCGGATTCGGCATGAAACTGGGACTCGCCGGAGGTCCTCTTGTTGTCGCTATCCTGCTGAGCCGTTTCGGCTACCGTTTCAAACTGGTCACCTACACCTCATCGTCGGCATCGCTTATGCTGAGAGAACTTGGCATATGCCTCTTCCTCGCCTCTGTCGGTATTTCGGCCGGTAAAGGGTTTGGAGAAGCCGTCTTCAACGACACGGGCATGTGGTGGGTCATCTGGGGTTTTGTCATAACCTTTGTACCCCTGCTGATAACCGGGGTGATAGCCAGAGTGAAATACAAGCTTAACTTTTTGACAATCATGGGTATGTTCTCAGGTGGCTACACTGATCCACCGGCACTCGCTTACGCAGGTAACTCCACCGGGAGCGACATACCGGCCGTCGCTTATTCAACGGTGTACCCGCTGACAATGTTCCTCCGCGTAGTAGCCGCACAATCGCTCGTTATGCTCTTGCCATGACACTTTTCCGCTTTTCGCTCAAAAAAAAACGTTTTTTTCTTTTCAGTTCAAAAACTATTTGTAATTTCGTGCCATAAATAGTTACTCAACTTTTAAACTAATTTATTACTGAAAAATTCTACGCGAAAAACCAAACACACGTTATGATTTTCAATTTCAGATTAGCATCCGACGAAGTAAATAATTTTAGACGGGAAATTAAAATCGACGCTCGCGCCACCTTTCTCGACCTGAAAAACGCCATTTGCGACGCCGTCGGTTTTCATAAAGACCAATTATCATCTTTTTTCCTGTGTGACAACGATTGGGAAAAAGACAAAGAAATAGCCGTCGAAGATCTTGGCTCGGGCACCGACGAAGATATTTATCTCATGGACGAGTGTGTGCTCGAAGACTATATCGACGACGAGGGGCAGAAACTACTTTACACCTTCGATTATGACAACGACCGTTCCTTCTTTATCGAAATGAAAGAACTAATCACCGGTAAGGATTTGCGCGACCCGGTATGCACATTATCCACCGGTAAGGCCCCCGCTCAACATGTCGAAGAGGTTGAAGAGGTACCCGAAGTAAAGACACCGCAGAAAAACACATCGCTTGAAGATTTTGATGAAACGATGTATGGCGATGACGAATACAATCCCGATGAGTTTGACGAATCGAGCTTTTCCGAATTAAACGAAGAATAAGAAAATTTACAAAAAAAATAATTACGCTTCACAGTGGCCGACTTCTTACAGTCCGCCACTTTTTTTACCGGTATTGTACTTATGTTGGAGCGAGAGCTTCAAATATCGCCGGCACGTAAGGAGTGGTTTCGAGGGTTCATGAGAATGCGTTGGGTTGGTGAGGTTGTTTGGGTTTTTCAATGTCAAAAACAATGCTTAAATTTGCAGTAAATTTAGACTAAGGAAAAAACATCGGCTTTAGCTGTTTATGGAACATACACAACACGTTACGACAAATCAAAAAATCCGCAATATCGCTATCATAGCCCATGTCGACCATGGCAAAACGACGGTTGTCGACAAGATGTTGATGGCAGGTAATCTTTTCCGCGACAATCAGGCCGCGGGTGAACTTATTCTTGACAATAACGATCTTGAACGTGAACGAGGTATCACAATACTTTCGAAAAACGTTTCTATCGACTATAAGGGCACCAAAATAAACATTATTGACACCCCGGGACACGCTGATTTTGGCGGTGAGGTAGAGCGTGTGCTCAATATGGCAGACGGTTGTCTGCTGCTTGTAGACGCTTTCGAGGGTCCGATGCCGCAGACACGTTTCGTCCTTCAGAAAGCCATCGCCATGGGTCTCAAGCCCATCGTGGTCATTAACAAGGTAGACAAACCCAACTGTCGCCCCGATGAAGTGCAGGAAATGGTATTCGACCTTATGTTCAGCCTCAACGCCACCGAGGAACAGCTGGATTTCCCCACCATATACGGTTCGGCTAAAGAAGGATGGATGTCGGACGACTGGCGTAAACCGACACCTAACATTCTGCCACTTCTTGACGCCATCATTGAACACATCCCGGCACCGGAAGCTCTCGAGGGCGACGCACAAATGCTTATAACGTCGCTCGATTTCTCGAACTACGTGGGTCGTATCGCAATCGGCCGAGTACACAGAGGCACGTTGCGCGAAGGTTCGGAAGTGGCACTTTGTCGTAAGGACGGTACACACAGCAAACAAAAAATCAAAGAACTGCATGTGTTCGAAGGCATGGGACGCAAACGCGTCAGCGAAGTGTCATCTGGTGATATTTGCGCGCTTGTCGGTATTGAAGGATTTGAAATAGGCGACACGATAGCCGACCTTAACAATCCCGAGGAACTGCCCCGTATCGCCATTGACGAACCCACGATGTCGATGACGTTCACCATCAACGACTCGCCGTTTTTCGGCAAGGACGGCAAATATGTCACGTCGCGTCATATCGGCGACCGTCTTGAAAAGGAACTGGATCGAAACCTGGCTTTGCGCGTCACAAAAAACCCGACCGAGGATATATGGACAGTGTATGGCCGAGGCGTTCTACATCTGTCGGTACTTATCGAAACGATGCGTCGCGAGGGCTACGAACTTCAAGTTGGTCAGCCTCAGGTCATCATAAAAGAAATCGACGGTCGTAAATGCGAACCTGTGGAGTTGCTCACCATCAATGTCACCGAGGAATATTCGTCGAAAATAATCGATATGGTGACACGTCGCAAAGGCGAGATGGTGTCGATGACAGCGCAGAACGACCGAGTGCACATGGAGTTCCATATTCCGTCACGCGGTATTATAGGCCTTCGCAACAATGTCCTGACCGCATCGGCCGGCGAAGCTATCATGGCTCACCGCTTCCTTGAATATCAGCCCTGGAAAGGGGACATGGAACGACGCACCAACGGCTCGCTGATAGCACTCGAAGCCGGTACTGCATATGCTTACGCCATAGACAAACTGCAGGATCGCGGAAGATTTTTCATATTTCCGCAGGAAGAGGTTTATGCCGGACAAGTGGTTGGCGAGAACGCCAAAGACAACGATATCGTTGTCAATGTGACGAAATCTAAGAAACTGACAAACATGCGCGCTTCGGGTGCCGATGATAAAGCCCGCATCATTCCACCCGTGGTGTTCAGTCTTGAAGAAGCGCTCGAGTATATCAAGGAAGATGAATATGTCGAGGTGACACCCCACCACATAAGGCTTCGCAAGATTATCCTCGACGAGACAGAACGTAAACGCGCAAACAAATAACATATACGCATTTAACAAAAGAGAATTTAATTAATAGTAAACTTAAAATATTTATGATTATGAAAAAAATTACCGCTCTTTTTAGTATTTTCGCACTCTATTTCGCATTCACATCATATAACACGGCTTTCGCTAATGATGAAGACGAAAATATACTCAGTGCAATTGTGATGGAAATGCATGACGAATGTCCCATGGAATTTCAAGAAGGTATTGAACTCGCCGATGTACACCTTCAGTCAAAATTCGTCGTTTTCTACTTTGAATTAGACGATGAAGAATTTGAACTGGATCCATCTATGTATTCTACCATCAGACCACTGATGAAAGAGAGCATGAATGAGTCATACAAGGTTGTAACCCGTACGAACGAAGCATTTAAGATGCTTGTTGAATATATGGTAAAAACTAAAAAGGGTTTGAAGATTTACTATTATACCGATTATGAGGAAAAGACCCCGGAACCTCTCGTTATTGAATTTACAACGAAAGACGTGAAGGCATGGCTTTGACAATTTGTATGTAGCAGGTGTTTCTTTACAATCGATAGCCAATGAGCCATTAACGTCGGGTCAATGAACCATGATGTTATTTACAGATAATCAATAATATGAATCAACCTCAAAAATATCCACTATTATGAAAAAAATTTCAGTCTTATTCAGTACCATTTTCATGTTGGCTCTCGTTAGCTTCAACCAGTCAGCATACGCAGCCGCAGACAATAATGCAAGTCTGGCCGAAATGGTAGAAGAAATGCAGGACGAATGTCCCATGGAGATGGCCGAAGGCATTGACCTTACGCGCGTTGAATTGCAGTCGACCGCCGTCGTTATGTATTTCAGAACTGACTCCGAACTGATACCGCTTGACCCCTCGATGTACTCAATATTAAAACCGATATTGAAATCCTCTATGGACGAGACATATAAGGAGACAACGAAAGAAGAAGAAGAGTTCGCCCTTTTCGTATCACTAATGATAAAGGAAAACAAAAGCTTCAAGCTGGTTTTCATTAACGATGACGATTCCAATATCTCAAATCCTCTCGTCATCGACTTTACGACCAAGGAGCTGAAGGCATGGCTCTGATTGCCGCCGAAGACTGCCAACACATAAACATACCTGTTAATCAAGATATTAGCTATTGTTTCGGGATAT
Organism: Muribaculaceae bacterium; assembly: GCA_022509065.1. Taxonomy (GTDB): domain Bacteria; phylum Bacteroidota; class Bacteroidia; order Bacteroidales; family Muribaculaceae; genus CAG-873. Next base: position 46,367 of record JAFLTY010000010.1, on the reverse strand, counting down.
CACATTGTAATGTTAAAACAGCCGTGCCCCACTGACAAATGGACAAATATGTAAACATCCCCGGCGGCTCGATTGTCATTTGATTGATATTCAACAAGATATCACATTTACCAAATTTAATATTTTATGAAAAAGATTGCGATACTTTTCAGTATATTACTGTCTACCATAGTGTTACCTTTCTCTAACACTGTCAAGGCACAAGAAAACATAATGATTGACGACTTTGTGACCACTATTAACGCGGCTTGTCCCGCCGAGTTGTTTGAAGGCATCACGTTGCTCAACATGGTCAACCGCGAAGGGTCGGTGTTGATGGATTGTTCGACATCGTTGGTCGATCTGAAAGACAACGAAGCAGCCTCAAAAATGCTCAAGACTTATTTGGAGAAAGAATGTGTTGACATGATGCCTGAGGACGAAGATTGGGAATTGTTCATATGCTTGTTGGCCATGGACGAAAAGGCTTTGGTATTCAGGTTCCCCGTTGAGGGCACGAAACCTGTATTGGTAGCCTTTAGTTTACAAGAAGTAGTTAGTTGGATAAATGAATAATACCCTTTAGAAGCTGATTGTTTATAATGAACCGTCCGGCGATAACCCAGATTTGAGGGAGCGAAGCAAATGCAGCCATTCACGCTGAACATAAAAGGCAAGCTATTAGAAAATGACAGGCCACTTGTCATGGCCATTGTCAATGTCACGCCGGACTCTTTTTACGCGCCGTCGCGCACAATGGATGAAGCCAGTCTAATAAACCGTGTGCGTCAGGTTGTTGACGAAGGAGCCGACATCATTGACATAGGAGCTTATTCCACACGTCCCGGCGCCGGCGAAGTATCGGCCGAAGAGGAAATCGAGCGACTGCGCTTCGCCCTCCCTGTGGTACGGGATATCGCACCGGACACGCCTCTTTCTGTAGACACTTTCCGTGCCGATGTGGCTCGGATGGCAGTCAGCGACCTTGGTTGCGACATTGTCAACGATATTTCGGGAGGCAATCTCGATGACGAGATGTTCCGTACAGTGGCCGAGCTGAAAGTACCCTATGTGCTTACGCACGGGCGAGGGACGCCGGCGACCATGCACCAACACGCCGTTTATGATAACGTGGTGTGCGATGTGATACGCGAACTGGCCGCCAAGTTATCGACCCTTGAGGAACTCGGTGTAGCCGACATACTTGTTGACCCGGGGTTCGGTTTTGCCAAAACTTTAGAGCAGAATTACGAGATTCTTGCCCGTCTTGACGAGTTCAAGTGTCTGCACAGACCTATTCTTGTGGGTGTGTCCCGTAAAAGCATGGTTTCGAAGCTGAACGGCATGATGCCGAATCTTATCGGAGAAACGACCACCGCTTTACATGCCTACTGTCTGGATAGGGGCGCTTCAATAATCAGAACCCATGATGTGGCGGCAGCCCGACAGTGTGTAAATGTTTACCAACACCTCATTTCATTTTCAACCCATCAAGGACCGAGCCCAACATTATAAAGAGGACATGTAATTGATAATCATTTTAATAAACCAAACTGACGATCAACGTTATGCTCGATTTCGGTATCAAAGATTTTCTGGACATAGTCATTGTGGCGCTATTGCTTTACTATGTCTATCGGCTCATGAAGGAGTCAGGCACTTTGAATATTTTCTATGGGGTGATGGCGTTCATCGTGGTTTGGCTGCTGGCTTCCGAAATCTTTGACTTGAAGCTTATCGGATCTATTCTGGATAAGTTTATGAGCATAGGGTTGCTTATTTTGGTCATTCTGTTTCAAGACCAGATTAAACGTTTCTTGGTGGAGCTGGGCAGTCACCGAAGGTTAAGGTTTCTAAGAAAGATTTTCCGACATAACGACTCAGACGACGGCGTTCGAGTACGCGCCCACACAATGCCTATAGTGTATGCCTGCATGTCCATGTCAAAATCCAAAACGGGCGCTCTTATAGTCATACGACAGAAACTGCCGCTCGAAATCTATGAGCGCACCGGCGACATCATTGACGCCGACATTAACCAACGACTAATCGAAAACATCTTTTTCAAGAACTCTCCACTGCATGACGGCGCTATGATTATTGACGAGGGACGCATAGCGGCAGCCGGATGTATATTGCCCGTCAGTCATGACACCTCGATACCGCGTTCGTTAGGGTTACGCCACCGTTCCGCCCTGGGTATAGCGCAAGCCACTGATGCCATGGCCGTTATAGTGAGCGAGGAGACGGGTAACATTTCGGTAGCAGTCCGCGGTGAAATACACATAAAGATAACCTCGTCAGAGCTTGAACATTATCTGAGCGAAGCTTTCGAGAATCCCAATGCGTGATTTCACGTTTTGGTGCTACCTTAAGAGCCGGAGATAAGGGACGAGTTAACATTGTAAAAAAGTAAAAAGGGACGCACGGTTTGCGCGTCCCTTTTTACATTTTTTGCCGATGGGGTATACCCTTTTAAGTCTCTGTTATTTTTCAACTTCGGGGGCAATGAGCTTGTACCCTTTACCGTGGATGTTGATAATCTCGATTGACGGGTCGTCTTTGAGATGTTTACGCAACTTTGTGATGTAAACATCCATCGAACGGGCGTTGAAATAGTTATCGTCAATCCAGATAGTCTTTAGTGCGAAATTACGTTCAAGAATTTCGTTGACATGAGCGCACAAAAGACTAAGCAGTTCGGATTCCTTAGTGGTGAGTTTGGTTACCTTGTCACCAATCATCAGAACCTGTTTCTGAGTGTCAAATGTGAATTTGCCGATTTTGTACATAGTGATTTCCTTACCCTTCTTGCCTTTGACACGGCGCAGAATGGCTTCCAAGCGGAACACGAGTTCCTCCATTGAGAATGGTTTTGTGAGATAGTCATCGGCACCGAGTTTGAAGCCTTCGAGGATATCTTCCTTCATAGACTTGGCGGTGAGGAAAATGATGGGCACTTCTGAATTGACAGTACGGATCTCCTGTGCCAAGGCGAAACCGTCTTTTTTGGGCATCATAACGTCAAGGACGCAGATGTCGTATTTGCCTTTCAGAAAGGCCTTGTACCCGCTTTCTCCGTCGGAAAACAAGTCAGCGTTGAAACCTTTTTGCTGCAGGTATTCGCGCAAAAGCATACCCAGACTTTCATCGTCTTCGCAAAGGAGAATTTTTGTTCTTTCTTCCATAATTTTATGATTTGCTTAGTGGTAAAATAATAATAAATTTCGTACCTACACCGAGCTGGCTTTCGACACTGATGTCACCTCCCAGTTCGGTTATCATTTTTTTGACATAAGCCAGACCGAGTCCGAAACCTTTCACATCGTGAAGGTTTCCGGTCGAGACGCGATAGAATTTGTCGAAGATGCGTTTCTGGTCGTCCTTACTGATTCCCAGGCCGTTATCCTCAAGAGTTATTTCAAGCCGATCACCTGAGATATCGCGCGTCGCCACCTGAAGATGGAGGGGCTCTTCTTCGCGACGATACTTGACGGCATTGTCCAACAGATTGAATATGACGTTAGTGAAATGCATCTCGTCGACTTCGACGATGGCGTTCATTGCATCGAGATTGGTGGTGATATGACCACCGTATTTCTCGACTTTGAGTTTGAATGTGTTTACAATGTTATATATAATAAGGTTGGCGTCGACGTCCGTAATCTTTAACGAAGCTTTCTTGCCTTCGAACAATGACATCTGCAACACTTTTTCGACGAGGAACCGCATACGTTTGGTCTCGTCGTTAATGACACTCGAAATCTGATTGAGCATGACCGGCGACTTACGAACCGTCTGGTCATTAAGCATTTGTGCAGCAAGAGAAATGGACGACAAAGGCGTTTTGAATTCGTGCGTCATGTTGTTGATGAAATCGTTTTTCATCTCGGTGAGTTTTTTCTGTCGAAACGCCGTTATGATTGTGAAAACAAAGACAATGAGCAGAATGACAGTAAATCCCAATGAGGTGAAGATAAACGACATTGACGAATAAACAAAGTCGGTTTTAGTAGGGAAATAGACCTGCAGGAAATATTGGTTGCCGTAATGGTCACGGGGAAAAATGCTGTGCCCAAAAACGGTACCTTCGGCCACCTTGTCGTTGTTAAAGCCGGACGTCTTGAATGCAATCGAGCCAATACGGTTCACTATTGCGAACTCAAAGGGAACATTCAGCCCCAACGTATCGAGTTCCTTACGCAGATAAGTGCTTATGCGTTCAGGGTTGGCGCGTTCGAGTATCGGGCGATCGTTAGCCTGACTCATGATGTCGAGGATGACATCGTCAATCATGTTTTTCTGACGAAGGAAACGTTCGTCCTTGCGGAAGTTGGCTCGCGCATCAATCTCCTGGGGAACGTAGTAAGCCGCGGGACGCTGTATATGGGAAATTTCGTTAGGTGTGCCCTCGATAGTGAGGTCGGCCTTAAGCCCGCTGTTCGTGGTGAAGGTATATCTCACTCCGGCATCGCCGAGATAACGGTAATAGACGTTGGTCGACTGGATGCTGTCTATTTCCTCTTCGAGAAAACGCCGGGTCTCGTCGTAGTGCAACCGCGCTGTCACGGCATGCAGACTCTGTTTGACAGCCTGTTCAAACTGGTCGTAACGCATCTGGACCATGTTGCGCATATAGAAAACTTGCAGGAACAACAGACCCAAGAGAGTCAACCCCATTAAAACAGCTAATATCCAGATAGTTTGCTTCTTCATTATGTTAAAGCGGATGTTGCAATATTTTTAAATATTAACAATTTAAAATTAAAATTGTTTAAAAACGTAAAATCGGAGGAGAGCCGATTTTTAACACTTTCCGTCAAAATTAACATAAAAATGTGAAATGGCAAAATTTTTAAGTATTTTTGTGGTATCGTGGAACGGAAAAGAACTTTAGAGCCGGTTGGCCGGGTCGACTAGCAAGGGCAAGAAACTTTTCTCATGCCTCCGAAGAGAGTGGTCGGTCAAAAGCGACCGAATACCATGGCAAAGCCCGTATCGTCGTTCCCATTGGGATTTGCACTTTTAACAATGATGAGCGTACATACATAATTAAGGTCGCATGCCTGTATCGCGAAGAAAAGATACAGGTATGCGACCTTAAGGTTCGGACAATAAATGAGATGGATGATGTTAGATGAGGTCGGTGATAAGTGACTTCATTTCGTCGCACATAGCCTTTGCCTCGTCCATAGTGTGGGCTTCGGCATATATGCGGATGATGGGTTCGGTGTTGGATTTGCGCAGGTGCACCCAACGATCCGGGAAGTCGATCTTGACTCCGTCAATGTCGGTAATATTCTCGTTCTTGTAATAATCTTTTATTTTGAGAAGTAGTGCGTCAATATCCAAATCAGGAGTTAACTGCACTTTTGTCTTGGCGATGGCGTATTCGGGATAATCCTTCTTCAGTTCGCTAACCTTCTTGCCGGATTTAGCCAGGAGGGTAAGGAAGAGGGCGACACCGACAAGAGCGTCGCGGCCGTAATGCAGTTCGGGATATATGACACCGCCGTTGCCCTCGCCGCCAATGACGGCGTTACATTGTTTCATTAGCGTGGTGACGTTGACCTCGCCGACAGCCGAAGCAAAATATGGGCTGTTGTTACGACGACAAATATCGCGAAGAGCTCTTGAAGAGCTGAGGTTAGACACAGCGCTACCCACTTTGTGCTTGAGCACATAGTCGGCAATAGAGACGAGAGTGTACTCTTCGACGAACAACTCACCATTCTCCATGACGATGGCAAGACGATCCACGTCGGGGTCAACAACAAAACCGACATCGGCGGCGTTATCGCGGACCACTTGGGCTATCTCGGTAAGATTCTCTGGGAGAGGCTCGGGATTGTGCATAAAATTGCCCGTGGGGTCACAGTTGACACGGATTATATTCTTGACTCCCAAAGCCTGAAGGAGTTGCGGTATTACCACGCCTCCAACCGAGTTGACAGCATCGACAGCCACTGTAAAATTGGCTTTTCGTATAGCCTCGACATCGACGAGGTCGAGTGCGAGTACACGCTGTATGTGACGACGGTTGTAAGTGGTGTTCTTGAGGTGGTGACCGAGATTGTCGACGGTGGCAAACTCGTAATCGCGAGCTTGTGCGATGCGGAGCACTTCCTGACCTTCGTCGTTGGTGAGGAACTCACCGTGTTCGTTTAACAGTTTCAGCGCGTTCCATTCCTTTGGGTTGTGAGACGCGGTGAGTATAAGACCTCCACAAGCTTGCTCGAGAATAACAGCCATCTCGGTAGTGGGCGTCGATGCCGGGCCGATGTCAACAACGTCGAATCCCATACCCATGAGAGTTCCAACAACAATGTCACGCACCATGGGTCCTGAGATGCGCGCGTCCTGACCAACTACAATCGTGCGGTAAGGACGGGTGGTTGTACGGTCGATAAACGTTGCGTAAGCGGCCGAATACTTGGCGATATCCATAGGGGTGAGGGCTTCGCCCGATTTGCCTCCTATGGTTCCGCGTATACCTGAGATAGACTTAATAAGGGTCATAGATTTTAGGTGTATTTATTGTTTTTTGATTAGGTTCGAAGGTGAATGTAGTGCGTTATGTCATTTGAGGATAGTATCTCAATTTATACAGGAACGGCACCACATAGGATGTCTCCTCATAAAAGCCGTATTGACTCTTTATGATGATATTGACTTCACAGTCAATGGGCAATAATTTCAGAGGCATCTGAATACCTACTCCCCACTGGTATGAAGACTGGAGGGTGTAGTTTTCAAAACGGAACCAAGAGTTGGAGTAACCCATCTCTGTCTCGTTTCCGTCGCCGTTGGGAAGCTCTCCAGTGTAAGCGTGAAGGTTGTAACGGGTGTACCGGAAATATATCACCTGATCTTCCTTGGCATAATTCCCTGGAGTACCGGCATTGATGACCTGCATGTACATGTTTCCGTCCTCGTCAAGACGGTAATAGGGGGCGTTGGGACCCACCTCGAAAGCGAATGTGGAGTCGGTGGGTATGGTGTTGTCCACTCTTTGGTCGGCGAGGAAAGCGTTGACCGAATGATTTTCGTCGGTAAGCAGTTCGGCGTACGATTTGGAATCGCTACACGCAGACATACCCAATGAGAGCATGACGGCAAAAGCCACTAATTTAAATATACGGATGTTGGACATTTTTCTGTGGGAATGGTTAAGAATCATAACTTCTGGTTTAATATGTCTGACAGTAAACGGTTACCGTCTATGTATTTTTGTTTGGTAGGAGCGAGTATATCTTTGAATTGTTTTATGCAGTCGTCCATTGAGCCGCGATATTCTCCGCCGGCGGCATTTAGGTGTCCGCCCCCTCCGAAAAAGTCGGTACACAGTTCGTTAACGGGCAAATCGCCAAGCGACCGCATGGACACTTTTATATAGTCGGTTTCCTCACGCAGGTAACAGCTGTAAAGAATTCCGGGGACAGCGAGCGGCCGGTTGACAAGACCTTCGGTGTCACCTTTCTGATAGCCGAAGGCGTTCAGTTCGTCGCGCGAAAGCACAATCAAAGCAGCGTGCATGTCATGGAACAGCTCCATCTTATTTGCCAAGGCATAACCCTGAATACGGAGGTTGCTTTCGCTAAATGTATCGAACAACAACCGGTTGAGCCTTTCCTTGTCGGCACCGAGACTCACCAAGTCGCCGATGGCGCTATAAATGGCCGGGTCGGAGACGTTATACGAGAAATTTCCGGTATCGGTCATCATGCCGCAAAGCAGACAGTTAGCGGCGTTTTTCGACACGAAACGTTTCAAGCCTGCATCACGTATCAACTCGTAGAGTACAAGACAGGTTGAAGACTTTCGTGGCGCGGAGAACAGCAAATCGGCAAAATCCTCGGGATAAAGATGGTGATCGATATGGAGTTTGCATGCTTTGGTCTGTCGTAAAGCCACGGCCAGTCGGTCGGTTCGCGAGAGCTCGTTAAAGTCAAGGCAAATCAGCAAGTCGGCGCTGTCAAGGAGTTTGTCCACATACTCGACACTGCGGGTATAGGGCAAGATGTTCTTAAAACCGGGGAGGAAAGCGAGATTGCGAGTGGGTTCGTCAGGGGTGACAACATAGACCCTGGCGGAACGGTTCATGGCCGTAAGTATCCATCGCAAACCCAAAGAAGAACCGAGAGCATCGCCGTCAGGTGACAAATGACACGTTATGACGACAGATTTACTCGTGGCGAGCAAATGCGCAAAACGTTCCAAATCGCGTCGTTCGTAAAGTGTCATAATGATGCCGTCAAGTACAATGCTATTACTATGAGAGTACAAAGATAAATATTATATTAATGTGTGTGGATATTTTTGCGGTTAAAAACCGCCGGCGTTAATGTTTTTTTACTTATTTTTAGAAACTGTCTTGAATTTTCTTTCTTAAATGTAAATGTTCTCTTTTTATTATTATGGCAGTTAGCGTTTTGAATTTAGGAAACCTTTCAGGATGTTTTTATCGCGCGACCGGTATTGTAATAGTGGCGGAGGAATAAATAGCCTCACACCGCGAATGCATGTAGCATGATTACTCCCACGAATAGCAAAAAAACTAAAAAAACTTTATATTTTTAGCAAAACGTTTTCGTGTCTTAAAAAAATTGCATACATTTGTCGGGTAAAATGTTTCGGGGCTTAGGATTCCCGCAAATTTTTCAGTAGACTCACATAGTCTTGAACTAAAGAATTGTTAGTTTCCAATTATAATAAATTTCTAATTTTTACAGAATGAAAAAATTTTACGCAATCTTAGCAGCCGCCGCCATAGTGACATCGGCATCGGCCAGCATTGAGCGTCACACCCTGGACGGCGCTCTCAACCTCCCCGTAAAGAAAGAAGTAAAGGCTCTCGACGCTAAAGAAGTAGCTCACAAAGCCACATCGAAAGTTGCAAAAAAATCCGTATCTAAAGCAATAGCTGAAGACGGCATTACCGGCGAATATGTATGGGATGGCGTTTCTCTTATTCGTCAAAGCGAATTTCAAGTAGCTTGTGACATCGAACTTGTAGATGCCGCAACAGGCGAAGTGAGCATTGTACTCGGTGGTCGATGGGAAGTTCTTGGAACATACGATGCAGTTGCAGGTACTCTCTCAATTCCCAACATGCAGTATTTGTTCAGCGATGAAGACGGCCCCGTTTATTTCTATATTAAAGAGTACAATGAGCTCATCGGCGACTTTTTACCCGGCGTTGGCTTAGCGGATGAAACAACAGCTACCTATCAGGACGAATCGTTCGTATTCCCCGAAATGGACATTTGGGCCATCGGTGATCCCGATCACGAAGAATTAGGTTATTACGAAGTGAGCCTCGCCAACGAGTTTTTTGTACCCATTGAATGGACATACGTAGGCATCGGCGAATGGACCGAGAATATCATCTCCGCATTATTCTCCGTACCCGCGGTTCCCGTAGAAGTGGAAATTTATCAACACCCCGAAGACGAGGATGTATTTATGGTAACAGATCCTTTGAAGGCATTCTACGCTGATAATGAGTGGGATGGAGCTTCGCCCTCTATGTTGCTTGATGCCGAAGATCCCGATAATGTAGGGTTAATAGAAACATCTGCAGACTTTACATATCAAGGTAAGGAAGTATTCTATTGCAACGTAGCCTATTTGAACGCCAACTATCAGTTGACCGACCAAAACGGGCAGCCCACCACTATTCCCGAAGTACCCTGTGTAATGACCGAGGACAGCGAAGGCAACGTAACAATTACATTCCCTGTCGGTAGCGGCATCGTTCTTATCGGACAAAGCATTTACATGCCTCAGGGCGAGAGTGTCCTCACCTTCAAAAAAGGCGGTGAACAGGATGCAGTCAACAACATTGCAACTGACAACAACGTTAACGCTCCTGTTGAATACTACAACCTGCAAGGTGTACGCGTTAATAACCCCGCCGCCGGCGAACTGGTTATCAAGAAGCAAGGCACCGAAATCAACAAAGTGCTTGTTAAATAAAGATTTGACAATACTATCGCAAAAAAGCGAGTCCCAATCGGGACTCGCTTTTTTTGTTGGGATATATGACTGAATAATGTTAGAGTCTGTTCGACAATTCATCGTCAAAGTGGTGTAAAAAGGGACACACCCGGTAGGAGACAAAAGCACGTCCGAACCTCGTTCGGACGTAAGGGAAAGCCGTTCATGCATGATGAGGCAGAAAATAGCCTGCTCCCAACTTTAACGGTCAGTTTTTCTTGCGTGTGCCGGGAGGAGGAGTGGGCACCTGACGGCGGAAGCACTGCTTAAAGGAGATGAGCGTTTCGGTGCGCGCCAGCCCGAGGTTCTGAATGTTTTGCAGAATGGAAAGCAGATGGTCGTTGTTGTGTGCAAACACCTTGACCAGGATGTCGTATTTGCCTGCCGTGTAATGACACTCGACGACTTCTGGTATAGCCTCGAGTGCTTCGACAACCGCATCATACTGACTGGGGTCGTGAAGGAATATGCCTATGTATGCACAAGTGTCAAAACCCATGGCATGGGGCGAGATTATGCATTCGGAACCTGCTATGGTGTCGTTGGAGAGCAAACGTTGAATACGCTGATGGACAGCGGCACCTGATACTCCGCATTCGCGAGCTATCTCAAGGTAAGGTGTGCGAGCGTTTTTGCTCAACATAGATAGAATTTTAAGGTCGAGAGAGTCGTAAGTGGATCGTGGCATGTTATTGTAATTAAGGAATTAGTGTTTTCAACGGTAAGCAAGTGTACGCAAGTTCACTGCCGTTTAGACGAAACAGAGCATGATATTAAAACGGTATAATAAAAATGCCGATGCAGATATATTCTCTTACTTAGCCTCCGCAAAATTAAAAATTTTTGGGTTTGTAAACAAATTTTTAGTGTAAAAATAACACCACAAGTTGTAAAATTAACCAAAATAAAGCAAAAACTCGAAAGTTTTAATTCTTTTTAGCTATAAAACGTAAGTTTTCCCGTCCGTTTCCTAAGCAAGCATTATGGTGAGTCAAGAAGGATTTTCTATTAAGAGATATCTTCCTTTAAGCGCGTCAACAAATAGAACCTGGCCTATTTTGGTAGATAAGATTATTATTATTATCTTTGCATAACGACACTTCTATACTTAAATAAAATCAGACAAAAAGCCTTAAATTTAAATATTTATCGTATATACAATTAAAAAATGTAAATTAAAAACGCTTTTTAACGTTTTTTTATTTACAAAATTAACTAACCCAATCAATTCTCTTAATTATGGATTTGAAAAAGTATGTAGCTGAAGGAGTAGGAACAATGTTCCTTGTACTTCTGGCTTGCGGCAGCGCCGTGTTGGCCGGTCCGTCAATCGGCGGTCTTGGCATAGGTCTATGTTTCGGCCTTGTACTTATTTGTCTGTGCTATTGCCTTGGTAACATATCAGGGTGCCATGTTAATCCCGCAGTATCGCTCGGTGTGTATCTGAGCGGACGCATGAGCGGCAAAGATTTCTGCTGGTATGTTATATCGCAGCTTATCGGTGCGACTATCGGTGCCGGTTTCCTTTTCTGGTTCACCCATTCGGCTCCCGAGTTCAACTTCGGTGGCATCACCGGTGACAACAATCTTGCCACCAACGTACTGCAACCCGGCGCAACCGTTCCCATGGCGTTACTGTCAGAAGTGTTGCTTACTTTCTTCTTTGTGCTCATCGTTCTTGGCGCTACCGACTCGAAGAAAGGTTTCGGCAACTTTGCCGGTCTGGCCATCGGTATCGGTCTTGGTCTTGTCAACATCGTTGGTATACCCGTAGACAACTGTTCGGTTAATCCGGCACGTTCGTTCGGTCCCGCTGTATTCTCGCCCGACGCATGGGGTGATTTCTGGATCATGCTTGTAGGCCCCGCCGTAGGTGCCGTTATCGCTGTCCTTTGCTGGAACGCCGTTCGCGGTTATGTTAAAGGTTCTGTAGAATAAACCATACTCCCTCCGCTCCTCACCAAGGGACGATACAGACAGGGGGCGCGTCAAATTGACGCGCCCCCTGTCTGTATCCGAAGTTGACAAACCGGCTGTTAACCGGCATTCAGGTATAAGCGAGCTTAGGATTTGATACGTTCTACGTAGCTGCCGTCACGCGTGTCGATACGCACCTTATCGCCGATGTTGCAGAACAAAGGCACACGCACTTCGGCACCGGTTTCGACTGTGGCTGGTTTAAGTGTGTTTGTCGCTGTGTCGCCTTTGATACCGGGCTCGGTGTATGTTATTTCGAGAACGACGCTTGTAGGCATTTCGCAAGTCAGGATGGTATCGGAAGCAGCGTGAACCATAGCCTCGCAAATATCACCCTCTTTAAGGAACTGCACACCCTCGATGCTTTCGCCGGGAATGGCTACTTGTTCGAATGTCTCGGTGTGCATGAAGTTATAGCCCATATCGTCTTTGAAGAGGAACTGATAAGGACGGCGTTCGATACGTACCTCGTCAACCTTGACACCAGAGTTCCATGTTTTGTCGATGACACGGCCGGTCTTTACGTTTTTAAGTTTTGTACGTACGAAAGCCGGGCCTTTGCCGGGTTTAACGTGAAGGAATTCAACGATAAAAAAGAAGTTGCCATCGATTTCGAGGCACATTCCGTTCTTAAAATCTGCAGTTGTTGCCATAAAAAATATTTTGTTGTTTTTGATAATTCATAACCATCAGCCGAGCGAGTCGGCGTTTTGTCCTACAAAGTTACGAATTTTTTGAGGAAATCAACTAATTTTCATATTTAGGGCAATTTTTTTTCGTAGTATTTTAATTTTTCCATATTTTGTGAGATAACATTTTTTGTAAGTTTGCTATCTTTGTGGGTAAATTACAAAACGACCCGTACCACCCCCAATGCGCCCGATTTTTGCCCGATGTTCGACAAACTAAAAAAATACTTCGCATTTGATAACTCCGTCGATAACGACGAACTTATTTCCGACGACCCGGATATCCATCCTACAGGCCAGACCTCTGTAACCGCCACGGGACAAACGCCCGATATCAGCGTACCGACGGCCGAAATTTTCACTCATGTGTTGGAACAGTTCAACAAGGCTTTGCCCGACTTTCTGCGTCACAGCGTTGACCCAGAGAAGGAGAAACACCAGCTATACGCGACACTGTCCGAAGACATTAAGGCGCATTTGGCAGCACTCGAGCAGTCGACGACCGAACGTGTAGACAAAGCATGGCGAGCAGAACGCGACAAGCTACAGGACGACCTTAAGAAGCTAAGCCAAACGACTAAAGATATCGAGGCTAAGCGCGCCGAACTCAAGACGCAGCAGCTCAGCGCCGACCGCCAGAAACGCGCCATGACCGAGCGTATACGCGACCTCGAAAATCAGGTCATGAAGCTGGAGGCTGAGAGAGAACAGCTCGATCTGGAGAACAAGAGCATGATAAACAAGGTCAAAGTCGCCCAGGTGTATGAGAAAGATTGCGAAGAACTGCGCAAACAACTTGCGAGCGTTCAGGCAGAACTTGACAAATCGAGTGACCAATCAAGAGTAGGAACCGAAGGAGATATCAGTCCTACCCAATCAAATGACAGTGTACATACAACCGGTCGAACAGGAGGTGACAGCGTGGCGCAAAACGGAGAACCCGGGTTGATCAGTGCTTTACGTGAGGAAAACGATAAACTGCAAAAAAGGGTCGACGAACTCGAGAAAGTCGAAAACGAATATTACGACCTGGCAGAAAAGATGGAACTGGTGGAAAAACGCATGACCGAAATCGACAAGATGACTGAGGCCAAGAACAGCAAGTTGGCCGGCTATAAGGAAAAGCTTAGCGCGGCCACTAACACCATAGAAGAGCGCGACAAGACCATAGACACCATAAAGAAAGAACTCGAACGAGTCAAAGAGGAACGCGACAAAGCGTTGCAACAAGCCGCAAGACGCGATGAAGACAATCGGATGACGGACATTCCACGCGACATCCCTTTGGCAGGTCTGGATGACGATGACATACTCAACGACACAGATTGGGTAGTTCAGACAAACATCAACCGCAACAAGCAGACATCACCTCGTCAGGATCGCAACAAAACAAAAAAACAGCCACCCTCCGACGACGGTCAAATGTCACTGTGGTAATTTTTCGCGAGGGGACTAAATCTGCGCTCACGCTTTCAATCCAACGGAAACAATTCGATTAGACAGTTTGAATATATGCTTAAAAATATTTTAAAAATAATATTACTTGTACCGGCTCTTGCTTGGGGTTCGGCCAATGAGAATCGCATCGTCAAAGAGATAGAGCCCTACACACGCAACGACATACGCACACCTGCGCAAATGGTGTTTAACGATGACGGCACATATCTGCAACTGTCCCAGGACGGTAAGACCATAGACAAATACGACGTAGCCTCGGGCAATAAGATTGAAACACTTTTTGACGCCACCCACACTCGCGAGAAGACTGTGGCGAAGATTGAAGGTTTCAAGGTGTTCTTCAAAGGCACAAAGATTTTGGTATGGACTGACTCGAAGCCTATATATCGTCGCTCGACTACAGCGCGGTATTTTGTGTACGATCTTCATTCGCGCGTTCTTATGCCGTTGGCCGACGGTATGGACTGCGTGCAATGCCCTGTCATCGCTCCCACAGGTCACATGATAGCCTTCGTTTACGAAAACAATATCTACATACGCAAACTCGACTACAACACACAGGTTGCCGTCACTACCGACGGCAAAGCGGGAAGCATCATCAACGGAGCCACCGACTGGACGTACGAGGAAGAATTCAACCGGTTGAGTCTTATGGCTTTCACTCCGGACAACTCAACTTTGTGCTTCGTCAAAACAAACGAGACCGAAGTGCCCGAATACCACCTGCCACTATATGCCGGAGTATGCAACCGCAACGATGATTACGCATTGTATCCGGGCTTGTTGTCGTATAAATATCCGGTTGCGGGAGCCAACAATTCGAAAGTGACGTTGCACGCTTACGAGATATCGAACCGAAAGATAAAAGATATTGAACTTCCCGACAAAAATATCGAATACATACCGCGTATCGATTTTATACCCGAAAGCGACAATATACTGGTCACCACGCTGAACCGCAACCAAAACCGCTTGGAAATTTATTCCGTCAATCCCAAAACCACTATATCGACCTCGGTCTTTGTCGAGCAATCAGACGCGTGGATATTACCATCGGCTTATGAGGAACTGACTGTTATGAAAGACGGGTTCGTCATCCAATCCAACCGCGACGAATGGACGCATCTGTATAAATACGCTCTCAACGGCACTTTGACTCGCACAATTACGTCGGGGCAAATGGACGTGACAGCCTTCTATGGTATGGACGCCGAGGGTAACGCGTACTATCAGGCGGCCACTCCGACACCTCTTGACCGCACGGTATGGCGCGTGGATGCGAAAGGCGTCAAAACAGCGCTATCGAAAGACAACGGCACGACAGACGCCACATTCTCGCCTGACTGCCGTTACGCCGTAATGTCATACAGTGACGTCAATACCCCCCCGGTGTACACCCTCTCTACATCGAAAGGCAAGACATTGCGCACTCTGGTTGATAACGCCGATATCAAAGCTAAACTAACCACCGTGGCGACAAAAGAGTTTTTAACGGTACCGGGTCAAGACGGTCTTACGTTCAACGCATACGTCATAAAGCCTTCAAATTTTGACAGCACGCGTCGTTATCCCGTCATCATGTATCAATACAGCGGACCCGGGTCGCAGACGGTACTCAACAAATGGAGTGTGACCTGGGAACACTACTTTGCATCGAAAGGCTATGTTGTTTTCTGCCTTGACGGAAGAGGTACCGGCGGCCGCGGCAACAAGTTTATGTATTCGGTATATAAAAATCTCGGATATTACGAAACCATCGACCAACTTGCCGGTGCCCGTTGGCTGAGTTCACAAAGCTGGGTTGACAGCAAACGCATAGGCATGCACGGATGGAGTTACGGCGGCTACGAGACACTTATGTGCATGCAGGCCGACAATAGTCCTTTCGCAGCAGGCGTAGCTATAGCACCGGTTACCGACTGGCGCTTCTACGACACCGTATACGCCGAAAGATATATGCTCACTCCTCAGCAGAACTTTGACGGCTATCGAGTATCGGCACCTCTTAATTTCACACAGAAGATGAACGGACGTTTGCTACTGATGGCAGGCACATCGGATGACAACGTACATCCGGCCAACACATACGAATACGCAGCAGCCTTGCAGAGTGACGGAGTGCTTTTCGATATGATGATGTTCCCCGGCAAAAACCACAGCATATACGGATGTAACGCGCGCGCTGTGGTGTATGGCAATATGTTCCGGTTTTTCAACGATGCTTTGACATCGAAGTAATTTGTCATTCACTTCAAGCCTTCGGCCATGAACACGCGGCTTTACACGCCCGAATCGCACGCACTGGCAGCGATATGCAACGAATGGTACATAACATTCGGCTCACTGACGCTTATCGTTGTGGCCTCGTTGTATGTCTCCCCTCTTTGGATGCCTCTTATCGAACTGGTCCTCGCCGTCTTATTGGCATTGTTCGGTCCATCTCATAAACTGACGCTTGAGCGCCCATGTGGACGACTTAACCGAATAGCCATATACACGCTTATTTTAACAGGTCTGATATCTTTCGGTATTAACGTGGCTTATAAGACTGAGTTTGTACATCATTTTTTTGACATAGAGACCCTAAACACTTCTATCCCTTATATCTCCTCTCTTGTCGTTTTTCCTATATGTACCTTTATTACGGCTTTCGAACTGCTTCCGGTAGTGAGACAGCGTCACATACAGCACTGTTATCTGCACAATGGATACAATCCCCGCCACCCAATGTTGGGAAGGATTGTACACGCCACCTACAAATCGCTGGAATTTAAACTTTTGTATATTTGCTTATTTATCAGCATTGTTGACTGGTGCTACTATTTTTTGTGCTATAACAACAGTTCGATAAATCGGTCGGACAGCTTTTTCTTCTTTGTCATTCCGGCAACAATCTACGTATGGTCGATAGTCTACGTGCGTCATTCATACAGCACCTTGACACTTTCGAATGGCCGTATCGTCCAGGCAGTCAACGCCGAACCTACCGAAGGTACGATGGCTGTCACAGATAGCGCCATAGTCCGTTTTCTGGTCGTACACCATGACTGCCTGCTTCTGGACGTCTCTGAGACGGCAATGACCGAATGTGCGGTCGACACACCACTCATCGAGATAAAAACGCATTCGTATGAGGGTGATACCGAAATCGCAAAAAACGATTTTGAGCATCGCACAGGCATTTCCGATTTCACCATCAAAAAATTATATGCCTCGGAATATCCGATTCATAGGAACAAGGTCTATCATTTTCTTGTGGACATCTCGCCGAAAGCAAATGTTGACATCTTGCCGGGGACTTGGATGCCGTTAAACGCCATTGACTCGATGATGAAAAGCGGATTGCTGGCGCCGGCTCTTTCCGATGAGATTTTTAGAGTATATACTATAGCAATGGCATGGAAAACCTTTGACAGCCATGGCAGACGCCGTTATCCCATACGCAACTATCGGCCGACATTCCGTCTGGAAGATATTCATAAGTGGGATGTCGACTATGAAGACTCTCAATGGTTACGAGTGGCAAAACATAATCAGGATTCGCCTTTCTGGTTCATCAAAAAATTTTTTTGGTCACCGGCAAACCGACAACCAAAATGATGTGCGCCTCATCTCTTACATTTAAGTCAATAATAAAGATGAAAACAGTTTAGGACATAATTTTTGATTCAATCCGAAACATTGCTAACGGCCATACAAATCATTTACAAGTCCTCCATTATAAAATTACTTACTGAACACGCTAATACAAATCACATTAACCCTTAAAAACTAACAGATATGAAAAAAGTAATCGCAACGACATCGGCTCCCGGCGCTATAGGTCCTTACAGTCAAGCTATTGACACAGGCTCGTTTGTCTACGCATCAGGTCAGATACCTTTGAATCCGGCCACCGGTGAAATACCGGAAGGCATCACTGCACAGACGCGCCAGTCGCTTTCCAACGTATGCGGCATACTTGAGGCAGCAGGACTCACCACAGACAACGTTGTCAAGACAACGGTCTTTCTGCGTGATATGGCAGATTTCGGAGCTATGAACGAAGTGTATGCACAAGTCTTCAAAGAGCCCTACCCCGCTCGTTCGGCTGTTGCCGTTCGCGAACTCCCGAAAGGCGTCCTGGTGGAGATAGAGGTAATTGCCTTACGCTGATTGCTTCTTTAGAAAAACAGAACGCGTTTCTATCCACGAGAAGTCTAAAAATCCATCGAGATTGATGTCTCGATGGATTTTTATTTGACACAAAAACGAAAGATTTATCAAACATCGATTGCCCAATCGGATCTTAAATCCCCTCAAAACAGTCTCAAATGTTAAAAACCAGAATCACTTTGGGTAAATTTGTTACAAAAAACAAAAAATCATGACAGATAATTGAAATAGCGGTTGCATTTAACGCACAAAGCATTTTCTTCCGACAGAAATTTATAAATTTGAAGCTACATCACAACAATTACCAATATCCTGAATCAAAATTCTTAGACCCATCTCATTTTTTCCCGAAGCGAGGAGCCAATGGACTTCATATCTGTCATAATACCTGTTTTCAATGGCGACCGTTGGATAGACAATACACTTCGCACCGTCACCGAAGCTATTGATGAAGACTGCGAGGTTATCATAGTCAACGACGGGTCGTGGGATATGACACGAGACATAGCCATGCGTTATGTCGAAGATGATCCACGCTTTACCCTCATTGATATCAAGCATTCCGGATCTTCGTGCGCCCGCAAAGCAGGATTCAAGGATAGCCAGGGGGATTATATCCTGTTTGTGGACAGCGACGACATGCTGCCAAAGGACTCCATAAAAAACTTGCGTGATATCCTTGACAACAGCATAGAACGGCTGGAGATTCCTGATGAAACGTCGCTCGGCGATGAAACATCCTCCATGACTACGAGTGATTCCGGTCGCCCCCTCCTTGTCATAGGCAATACCTTGTCACGAAGCATTGAGGACAGGTTGTTGATATCAGGTGCCAAACGCCATCTTAGCGGCATTGAGTACGCCAACGATATTCTAGACGGCACTCTGCCCGGTTTTCTTCCCGGCGTATTGATATCGCGTGAGGTATTGGAGGCCATTGAATGGGACGAGAACCCGAAGATTACCCATTTCGACGGATATTATATCCTGTTCTCGTTAGCCATGAAGCTCGACGAGATGTATGGCAACGAAAAGAAAATAACGGTGATACCTTCTGTTGTAACATACAACTATATGCGGCGAGCGGGGTCTCAATCGGGTCTTATGTCTTTGACACCACGAGGATTTGAGTACGTATGGAATCACATAGACAGTCTTAATCTTCCGGAACCGGCACTGACTCTTTGGGGCTTAAAGCTATTGAAGGACACTTTTGTGGATCGCGGCATTTCTTTCCCGACAAGCTATAACGTGGCTGTCGATTTACGACGCCGCACACTGCGCTTCAAAGACAAGCTCAGTCCCGAACTCGCTGAGATGACCGTTGCCTTGGGTTCGCAGAAACGGCGCGCACGCATAGCGCGCACTCTGGCGCGTACAGCCGGTCTTACATCAATAAGGCCTCACCTAAGCTGTATCATCGTGTGCCACCGCAACTCAGTGCGAGTCGAAAAGTCAGTTGCCTCGGTGTTCAATATGGGTTTTCGTAATCTTGAAGTTATTCTGGTTGATTACGACAACCCCCATAACGAAAGCGTGGCGCTCAACACCATAAACATACGTTATCCCCGCGTACGTATTATAAAAAGCACACCCGGTATGAACGCCTACACCGCCGGCATCGAGGGACTGAAAGCCGCTCAGGGTCTCGCGGTCACCTTTGTCCGGCCCGGTGATTTAGGCGTTGCAAAAGGTCTCTATGAAGCTGTCACACGTATAGACTATGGTGCAGATGCCGTTTTGCCCAACTATCGCGAGTATAGTCCAATGACAGGCCTTCGTTGGCGCAATCATAGTTATGCCTACCTGCGCTCGAATGACGAGAGCCGCAACGCCACTCGTACGGCAGCAATTGCCAACGAGAATATATATCCGCTTCTCAAACAAATGGTCAGTCAGGACGAAGAGACAATCCAACAGACAAACATATTCATATACGGAATTGTCTGGCGCACAGATTTCTTAAAGGAAAATATCGACAGCCTTTACGAACTCGTAGACTATCCCTCGCATACATTCAGCCATGCTTTCGTACGCAGATTGTTAAGCAAACCGTTGCGTGTGGTCACCCAGGATAAAACCAGCAGTCCGTCTTTCGATTACGTCCGTGACAATTTCTTCCGCCGCATCATTCTTACTCCTTTCAGATCAAGGCATAAAGCTTCAGGCATTCCGACTTCATATTAATTGATGCCTTATTTAGTGACATCAAAAGCTTACTGATAGATTCACAAACTGTTATATCAATCTACTAAACCTTATAACATGAAAAAAATTGCTTTTATATTTTTAGGTCTTATTCTCACTTCAATACCTTTGATTAATGCCCAGGAAACCGAAATTTCGAAGATTAACAGTAAATATATCAATATAGCTTTTTCGGCATCGAGCATGAAACAAGCAGGCAACAAAAGCGTAAAGAGCAAAGGCGGTGCAAGTATAACAGTTGGTAACACTTACTTTATCAAACCTGTTTCGGTGGGAAACCTGCTGCGTTTCGGCATCGATGCGTCATGGATTGACTTCAATTATGATTATTACAATGTCCAATATCATAACACATCGATGGTCTATGACCAAATCGAAGCGGCAGTGCAGTTTGGTCCGTCGCTCACCCTCACACCGACAGATCTGGTAAGGTCGAGCGTCTATTTCCGCTATGCTCCGACATTGTCATTGCTTTTAGGGAATGACAACACAGAAGTCGCATACGGCTCTTATTTTGTGGGTGGTATCAACGCTTCCTATAAATTCCTGGGCATTGGCGTTGAGTCACGCTTCGGCACCTCTAAATATCTGCCACTTACGCTTGTCGGCACCATAATTGAGAGCGACCGGATAAAAACCAAACTAAACGGTTTCAGAATTTATCTGACCATTAACTTCTGACATCTCTTTTTAAAAAGCAGAATCATTATTTAATTGAATGCTTTTATAACGCTTTTATAAACTTTTGAATTGTATTTTTGAGGACAAAAAGTATGTCCAACTACTAAATCAGCACTTAACTATTGTTGTTAAAGTGAACTTTCGGGTACAAAGTTTTGTTATTTCATTACTTTGAAGTATATTTGCACCGAAATATGTACACGCCTGAGCTATGCTTTAAACCCACGTGTAAGTAGTAGTGCTAATAATCTCTAACAAAAAATCACATAATATTTAACAATCATCATTTATGAGACAGAATTTGATTTTGACACTTGCTCTCGGTTCAGCACTTGTGTTAACCACAGCTTGCTCTAAGAAACTGGGCCAATTCTCGCAAGATTATTTCTCGACTAACCCCAATCCTCTTGAAGTAGTAGGTGAAAAAGTACCTGCCACAGTTACAGCCAAGGTTCCCGCTAAGTTCTTTGTTAAGAACGCCACAGTGACCGTAACTCCCACTCTTGTTTACGACGGCACAGAATCGACGAGCCAATCGTATACTTTCCAAGGCGAAAACGTTAAAGGTAACGCCCCCGTAGTCAGCTACGACAACGGCGGTACTTTCAACATCCCCGTCAACTTCAACTATACTCCGGCCATGGATCAGAGTGTCCTCTATCTGGACTTCGCTGTAACACAAGGCAAGAAACAATATGTTCTTCCTCGCGTTCCGGTAGCTACCGGCGTTATCAGCACAGCAGCTCTTGCCACAGCGGCTACAGTTACCCCCGCCGCTTCAGCTGACGCTTTCCAGCGCATCATCAACGAAAAATACGCTGCAGACATTATGTTCCTTATCAACGTGGCCAATATCCGCGCCAACCAGCTCAACACAGACGCTATGGTTGAACTGCAGGAAGCACTTATCTCGGCTAACGACGCTGACAACCGTCAGATTGAGGAAATCAATATCAAATCGTATGCTTCGCCCGACGGTCCCTGGGATTTCAACAACCAACTCGCCCAGAAACGTGAAAACAACACTATCGCTTACATGACAAGCGAACTCACACGTGACAACATCACAGAATTCGGCGAACTCACAGCTAACTTCACTCCCGAAGACTGGGAAGGTTTCCAGGAACTCGTTTCGAAGAGCAACATTCAAGACAAAGAACTCATCCTCAGCATCCTGAAGATGTACAAAGACCCCGCCAAACGTAACGAAGAAATCAAAAACCTTGGTTCAGTATTTACCGAACTTGCAGAAACCATCCTTCCCAAACTGCGTTACTCACGTATCACAGCTTCGATCAACGTTATCGGCAAATCGGACGCTGAACTTCTCGAACTCGTCACAGTAGCTCCCGAACAGCTCTCTATCGAAGAACTTCTCTACACTGGTACTCTTACAAACGACAACGCACTGCGTCAGGCCATCTATTCAGCAGCAACACGTCAGTATCCCAACGACTACCGCGCATGGAACAACCTCGGTATGACCCAGTATGTAGCCGGTGACTACAAAGCAGCCAAGAACTCATTCTCGAAAGCTTCATCGCTTGCCAAAGGTAATCCCGAACCTCTCATGAACCTCGGTCTTATCGAAATGATTGACGGCAACTATAACGAAGCTAACCGTTACTTCGGTTCAGCAGCCGGCACAGAAAACCTCGGCGAAGCTCTCGGTGTTTATTACCTCAAACAGGGTGACAACACAAAAGCTGCTCAGGCTTTCGGTAACACCAAATCGAACAACGCCGCTCTCGCTCAGATCCTTACCAAGGACTATGCAAAAGCTCAGTCAACACTCGCAGGTATCAACAACCCCGACGCTACCACATACTATCTGATGGCAGTTCTCGGTGCTCGCACCAACAACGAGGCTATGATTAACTCTAACCTCAAACAGGCTGTTAAACTTGACAACTCGCTTGCCGCTAAAGCAGCTAAAGACCTTGAATTTGCTAACTACAACATCTCAAGCGCTCTTAACTGATAACATACGCTCAAAGGTGTTTTTAACCGAACACCTTTAAGGTAAATCATATTTGACTACAGCCCGACGTTCGATTGAACGTCGGGCTGCAGTCGTTTTATCAACCTCGTTTAGTATTGGCTCCCATTATACGAAAAGAGTACAGTCGCAATTAATTCCTATCGATTCTACCCGACAAGTTCAATCTCTCAAAGTTCATCGTGTGAACCGACCATGTGTCAATAGTCAACGGATAATAAGACATCATAGGGTAGAACCCAAAACCTTGCATACCCTCAATTTGATGAATGATTACGAAAAATAGATTGCTTACGAGGGAAGTGGAAAGATAAAGGATAAAAATATTGAAATTGAGCCCCCGGCTACATTTTGTTTTTAGAACCGGTTCGATATTTCCTCATCATGGACATTTTAATAATGATAGCGTCAATTAGAGCCGGTATAAAAACACTGCACTTTTCCTACCTTTAGTTTACCTTCGAGTTTGATGGGAATGCGCTGCACATCGGCCGATATCCATGCATCCATAGGGTCACTGGTCTGTTTTCCGGGCTTCTCGGGGTCTGTAAAGGTGAACGTAATATGATATGTGCGATAAGTTTTTTTATCAACTGTTATAGTTTCCTGTCCAAGATAGGTTATGGTAAGTATTTCCTTGCGCTTACCCGAGAAAATGTTTATATGCAATGTGTGTCCATTTTCCCATTCGTTATAGGGCCTGTTTCTCATGTAATAGAAAGCTGACAGCATATCGACGGTCAGTCCTGCGGCAGTGAGAGTGCGTTTTTCGTTTAATTTTAAATTTCTGTTTTTATCCCATTTTTTCCTGGTGGCCTCCCCAATTACGTTATTACCGTCGTATGAATATGTAACAACGTCGTGTTTATGGTCGCCGCCTTCGTGACTTAATTTCTTGTAAATTAGAGGACGAAAATCTTTCACTTCGACAACACCTATCAGAGTGTCTCTCACCTTAAAGAAGGCATCCGCCCACGATTCGCTCGCCGCCACAAGCCGTGTGTCATAATGGATGCCGTCTGTGCGCAGTGATAAAGTGGCATGACCGGCTTGTTTGTTGACAAGCCCCCATTTATACATCACTCGGTAGTTCAGACTCTCGTTCTCGAAAGCTTCAGCACGACCGACACAATAAATGGCGGTCAACAGAATCACAATAAAGTGGAGTGCTCTTGACCTTCGAAAGTTAATCGTCTTCGCCATCGTTGAAAATGAAAGGCAATATATCACGGTTACTTTGTTCGATGTGCTTGTTACGCCAGCATTTACGACAAACGGCCACATAACGATCGTCTCCACCGATTTCGACTACGGCGCCTTCGCTGACAAAATTACCCTGATGGTCAATACGGGCGTTGATGATGGTTTTTCGGCCGCAATTGCAGGTCGATTTTATTTCGTCTATGGTATCAGCAATCTCAAAAAGACGTCGCGACCCTTCAAAAAGGTTGCTTTGAAAATCGGTACGCAATCCGTAACAAATCACGTTTGCACCGAAATCATCGACAATGCGTGACAATTGGTCGATTTGTGCCGCTGATAAAAACTGAGCCTCGTCAATGAGGAACCATTCTATGAATTTTTCGTTTTCACGGTACATCTTGCGAACCATGCGGTATATGTCAGTTTCGGGATAAATCCACTGGCAATGACGTTCGATACCTATGCGAGACTTTATGACGCTGTCACCTTCACGGGTATCAATAACCGGCTTCATACACAGGTAGTTAATTCCTCGTTCCTCGAAATTGTAGGCTGTGGTCAACAGAAGAGCAGTCTTGGCTGACCCCATCGTCCCATAACGAAAATATAATTTTCCTTTGCGGTACATTGTTTTGATCGTTTAAATATTTCTGACTTCAAATTTACAAAAATTTCTCAAATGAGCACATATCTTCTGAAAATCGGAACGGGGTAAACAGAGACGGAATCAGATTCGATGAGATTAAAAATGGCAGTTATATACAATTCAGTCAAATATTTCGTTGATTAGGAAAAAACAAGTAATTTTGCATGACGAAAACCACATTAGTTCAAATATAAACAACACCATATCCATGACAGCATCAAACGAAACTTGCCAGAATACAACCAACCAACGCCGGGTGCGCGTGCGTTTCGCCCCCTCTCCCACAGGTCCCCTTCATATCGGAGGTGTCCGCACCGCCCTTTACAATTATCTGTTTGCGCGCCGCCATGGCGGCGATATGATACTTCGTATCGAGGACACTGATTCGCAACGTTTCGTTCCCGGTGCGGAGGATTACATCAACGAGGCTCTCGCATGGCTCGGGATAGGCATAGACGAAGGTGTACGCGAGGGAGGCGCTTACGGCCCATATAAACAGAGCGAACGTCGTGATATATACCGCACACATGTGCGCCAACTACTTGACACCGGTAAGGCTTATATCGCCTTTGACACCCCCGAGGAACTCGAAGCAAAGCGCGAAAGCATAAAAAATTTCCAGTATGACGCGTCGACGCGTATGCAGATGCGTAATTCATTGACTCTGCCTGCTGACGAGGTGCAACGCCTCATCAACGAGGGTGCACGTTATGTTGTTCGTTTCAAGATAGAACCCGGCATCGATGTGACAGTCAACGACCTTGTCCGCGGACCCGTCACCATAAAAAGCGACATACTCGACGACAAAGTATTGTATAAGAGTGCCGACGACCTTCCGACCTATCATCTTGCCAACATAGTCGACGACCATTTGATGGAAGTCACTCACGTGATACGAGGTGAGGAATGGCTACCGTCCGCGCCTCTGCATGTATTGTTGTATCGCGCCTTCGGGTGGGAAGACACTATGCCCAGTTTTGTACATTTGCCACTCTTGCTCAAGCCCGACGGAAAAGGCAAACTGTCCAAACGCGACGGCGACCGTCTCGGGTTCCCGGTCTTTCCCTTGGAATGGCACGACCCGTTCAGCGGCGACACTTCTGCGGGATATCGTGAGTCAGGTTATCTGCCGGAAGCAGTCATTAACTTCCTTGCATTGCTTGGTTGGAATCCCGGTGATGACACCGAAATCATGGATATGCAAACATTGATTGACAAATTCTCTTTTGACCACTGTTCGCGTGCCGGAGCAAAATTCGCTTTCGAGAAGGGTAAGTGGTTCAATCATCAATACCTACAGGCTATGAACGATGCCGAGCTTGCATCGCTTTTCGTTCCTGTTCTGAAAGAACACAATGTAGATGTCGATACGTTCGGAATGGATTATATTACGCGCGTTGTCGGAATGGTGAAGTCGCGCGTAAGTTTCGTCCCCGAATTATGGGAACAGACAAAATACTTCTTCCAGGCACCAACGGAATATGACCCCAAGGCAGTAAAAAAACGCTGGAGCGAAGATATGCCTGCGACAATGACGCGACTTATCGAAGTTTTGAAGACGCTTCCTTCGTTCAAAAGCGGCGATGCCGAACCTATCGTTTTGCAATGGATTACTGACAACGGCCTACACATGGGCAATGTGATGAACGCATTCCGTTTGGCCGTTGTTGGTCAGTGTACAGGTCCGCACATGTTTGACATCACCGAGGTACTTGGTCGCGAAAAAACCATTGAACGCATAGAACGCGCTATAGAGAACATCAATCCTGACGACGCAAAATGACACCGGTCTATACAGCCGGAATAAAACTATACGGATTAGCGGCGCGCCTTGCAGGTTTGCGCAGTGCCAAAGCACGCGATTTCGCTCATGGACGTGCGAAAGCTATATCCGCTTTGGAACGTTTGACATCCGAACGTGCTCCCAATGGTTATGACTATTGGTTTCACGTGGCATCGCTGGGCGAATTCGAACAAGCGCGGCCTCTCATCGAAAGGATAAAGCGCCAGACTCCGGATGCCACTATTCTGCTTTCCTTTTTTTCTCCTTCGGGATATAATGTACGAAAGGATTATGATCTGGCCACCGCTGTTGTTTATTTGCCGGAAGATACGGCACGAAACGCAAAACGTTTTCTTGATATAGCCAGACCAAAACGCTCGGTGTTTGTGAAGTACGAATTTTGGCTAAACATGCTTCATGAACTGGCAATCAGAAATATTCCCACATATTTGATTTCGGCGATTTTTCGCCCGGGACAGGTTTTCTTCCGTCCATGGGGCGGCGTTTTCCGTCGGGGGCTGAGAACTTTTCGTACCATTTATGTTCAGGACAACAAGTCCCGCGAACTCCTTGGAGGCATAGGCGTGGACAACGTTCGAATCACAGGCGACACACGATTGGACAGAGTACATGACATCATGACCGGCCAGACCGGATTTCCAGGTATCGAAAAATGGACGGAAGGACATTTTACTCTCATTGTGGGCTCGTCCTGGCCACGCGACGAGGACAGATATCTCGACTGGGTAAATATGCACCCCGAAGTAAAAGTTATCATAGCCCCTCACGAGTTTGACGAGCAACGCCTCAAGACACTTCGTAACCGACTCACCGGCAAGTCCATCCTTTGGACAGAAATTTTCAATCAGTCCGCTGGCTTCTCAGATATCGAGGCGACAAACGCCCCGAGCGAAGATGTGCAGGTATTAATCGTCAACACATTCGGCAAACTGGCGGCTCTCTATCGATATGCCGATGCCGTGATTGTCGGCGGAGGATTCGGCGCTGGGATTCATAACATCAACGAGGCGGCCGTTTATGGTGTCCCCGTTATATTCGGGCCTAACAATCATAAGTTCAAAGAAGCTGCCGACCTTAAAAATCTGGGCGGCGGATTTGAATACACAACATCGGCCGACATTTCAACGTTATTAAACAGAATGCTTACTGACAAAGCATTTGTCGAAAGCAGTTCCAAAATAGCCGGCGATTACATAAAAGCCAATCTCGGTGCCACCGACATTATACATAAAGAAATCACCTCAGAATCGTAAATTCTTAACAACAAATATATGTTTGGATTATTCTCAAAGAAAGCTGACCCTATACCTCTTTGGTTCAAAACCGATATACATTGCCATGTCTTACCCGGTATAGATGACGGGTCGCCCGACACGGAAACATCACTCAAACTCATCAAAGGGCTAAACAGTCTGGGAATCGTACGCATAATTGCATCTCCCCACGTCGCCGCCGTCGAATTTCCCAACACACCGGAAACTCTTGGCAAAGCCTACGCCGAACTACAAACCGCTCTCAAAACGAACGGCATAGAGATTCCTGTTTCACATTCTGCTGAATATCGAATAGACGAAGAACTCCCGGAGATAATCAACTCGGACAGAGTTCTGCCTTATCCTGACAAATATGTCCTTATCGAAAACCAATGGTTGCAAGAGCCCTGGAACCTCGAAGAAGTCATTTTCAGCTTACAGATAAAAGGATATCAGCCCATTTTTGCTCATCCTGAGCGTTTTCCATATTACCACACCAACAAAAAACGCCTTGTTGAGCTGCATGAAAAAATACCTTTTCAACTAAATCTGTTGTCGCTTGCCGGTTACTATGGCAAACATATCCAGAAATTTGCCGAAGGACTTGCTGAAGACGGTTTTTGCGATTTCATTGGCACCGACACCCATGCTCAACGTCATATTGACGCATTGCGCGAATACTTGTCGACAAAAACCGCTACCAAACATCGTGATCTGACAATACGCACCATCCAGAACGACAAAGTGTTTTCAGCTTGATGAGGTCTAAAGTGTGGTTGGAGGCAATGCGTCCTCGTACTCTTCCGGTATCGATTGCCGGTGTCGTGGGAGCACTCGGATACGCTCGTTGGCTGTCTCTTCCTAATTGGACGGTTTTTGTTTTATGCCTTTTGTTTGCCTTATTGGCTCAGATTGCCTCCAATTTTGCGAACGAATATTTTGATTACAAGGCAGGTCGTGACCTCGCCGGCCGCGGAGGTCCTCGGCGGGGAGTCACCGAAGGCGATATTACCCCTCATGCTATGAAACGCGCCACTCTCTTTACTTTAGCGGTTGCCTGTGTGATAGGTTTGTCGTTGGTGTTGTGGGGAGGATGGATAATATTACTTTGCGGAATTGCCATAGTCATCGGTGTGTTCGCATACAGTGGCGGCCCCTTCCCGCTTTCGAGCCATGGCCTGGGTGAGATTGCCGTGATAATATTTTTCGGGATAGCTCCGGTTTGCCTTACTTTTTATTTAATGACCGGATACATTGACACTTATGTGATAGCAGGGTCGATTTCGATAGGCTTAATGGGAGCTAATGTCTTGCTTGTCAATAATATTCGCGATGAAGCCGATGACCGGGTCGTTCGCAAGCGGACTTGTGTAGTACTTTTTGGACGCCGATTCGGTTCCTTCTTTTATCTGTTTAACGGGTGGCTTGCTGTCTGGCTGATGGGAAGTGCATGGTTATATTTCGGAGGATTATGGTGGCTCGTTGCGTCGGGTTACCTGGTGGCGCACACCGCGTTATGGTACAGGATAGATTGCCTTTCGCGCCAACTTAGGAAACATGGGAACGCCGACTATGCAGACGGTCTTAGCCCCTTAAATCCTTTTCTCGGCATGACCGCTTGTCTCATGGCCGTATATGTTCTGCTTTTTGCCATCGCTGCTTGAATAATCAATTCACTATGTGTGGTGCAACTGTAAATGTGCCTTTTTGACACATAGACATTCTATTGGCTAAGTCGGGGGTGTTTGATTAGGTTTACTGTACGATGTAAGATTGTAAAATTTTTGTAAATAATTATTAAAAATTCTGAATTTACATCGGTTGGGAAACTCCCTAACTTTAAACTTCGTATATTTGTACTAACAACCAGACTTCGGTTTGAATTTACTAATCAAAAATCCAAAATTATACCTTAAACATGAAGAAATTTATCACGAGCCTGACGCTGACGGTTTTGGCTTTACTGCCCTTCGCAAGAACACAGGCAGCTGACAGCCCTCAAAAAAATGAGATGCGTTCGGCATGGGTCGCAACGGTATGGCGACTCGACTGGCCAAGCACCACTATCTCGTCAACAGGCAACGAAAGCCAGATACAGCGCCAAAAGGACGACATGATTCGTCTGCTGGACTCACTTCACGTCAACAACATGAACGCGATTAATTTTCAAGTACGTTCGCGTTGTGACGCAATGTATAAATCAAGTTTCGAACCATGGTCATCCGATTTGGTAAGTGACCGCGGCCTCGATCCCGGATACGATCCTCTTGAATTTGTTGTCGAAGAGTGTCATAAACGTGGTATGGAATGTCATGCGTGGCTCAATCCTTACCGTTTTGAATCGGTGGCCGAACAATGGAAGGGAATGCCTGGCGATTATCGCACCGAACATCCTGACTGGTTACTTGACGTGACCTCGTCGGGCACCACGGCATCGATTCTGAACCCCGGCAGACCCGAGGTAACACAGCTCATCTGCGATATCATTGCTGAAATTGTGACTAATTATGACATTGACGGAGTGCTTTTTGACGATTATTTTTATCTGTCGGGCACAGCCGCTTCGCAGGATGCCGACCTCTATCAGGCTTATAAGGATGAAGGTGGCACACTGAGCCAGAATGATTGGCGCCGTGACAATGTGAACCGCATGATAGCCGCTGTATATAAGACTATCAAGGACATTAAACCATACGTTCGTTTCGGTGTTTCACCTGCCGGCATTGCTTGTACTTCGGCCAGCGTAGCCAAACAGTACGGCATCTCTCCGTGTCCCACCGGTAGCGACTGGCAATATAACGACATATATTCCGATCCGATAGCATGGATAAGTCAGCAATCGCTCGATTTCATCTCTCCCCAGATATATTGGACAATAGGTTATAGCACTGACTACGACCGCGCCACAAAATGGTGGTCGGAGGTGGCCAATAAATGGAACCGCCATTTATACGTATCCCATTCTATCTCATCGCTTACGGCAGGCAGTAAAAAACCGGCCGCCTCGGGTATAGAAAACGACAAAATCATACCAATGGCCAGCGGTCCCAACAACACCACCTTTGAGGAATATGCCAACGAGATTCGTCTCAACCGCAAATATAACTATGACGACGCGCCCGGTTCTATCTTCTATTCGTGCAAGTACTTATACTCAGTTGCTCCTCTGTTTGCCCACTATCTCAAAACGACAGTCTTCAATACTCCGGCGCTCATTCCGGCCATGTCCTGGCACCCCGTTGCTAATCCTGGCAATGTGACCAACGTACAGCGCTCGGGCAGCAGTCTGGTATGGGATGCTAAAGAAAATATGCGCTACACCGTTTACGCAGTGCCAACTGCAGTAGGTCAGGACAATTTTAATCGGGAGGCCGAATATCTTCTTGGCATAAGCTATGAAAATTCATATACAATCCCCGACAAATATCTGAGTGGCTATGAGTTTGCCGTTTGCGTGTACGACCGCTACGGCAACGAATATAACCCCGTGTTTGTGGGAGCGACCGCAGGCACTCTTGACGCTCCGACACTTGTAAGCCCGGTTGAAGGCCAGACCATCGAACAGCCTTTCGACTTTGTATGGAAGGAAGTGGAAAAAGCCACGAACTATATTATCGAAATCAGCGACAAACCGGACATGTCAACCTTGCTTTACGCTAAATCGGTAAACGGCACCTCGGTGTCTTCAACCGAATTCTATAAACTACCCATTCAGAAAAACTTGTACTGGCGTGTCCACTCGTGTGGCAATAACTACAATGACGGCATTTCAGAGACACAGTCATTTGTGAGCCTCAATCTTGAAGTCACCTATCCGGTTGACGGTCAGACTGATGTCACATTGACCCCCGAAATCGTTTGGACATTCGGTGACCGCGATGTTGTCTTGCAACTTGCAACAGCTGAAAATTTCTCAGCCTCCTCCATGATCTTAGAAGTGACCTCTTCCGATGGCAAGTACCAGGTACCCGACTATCATCTTGCTTATTACACCACCTACTATCTGCGCTTATTGTATTCCCGCAATGGCGAGGACTGCGTGTCTCCCACAATGACGTTCACCACGCTCGAGGGCGTGCCCGATGTACCTGAGTTCCTGTATCCTCTTAACGGAGGCACCTTCTACCGTAACGACCATATAGCCCTCAACCCGGTAACCGGTTGCAAGAGCATACGTCTGGAGGTAAGCACCTCGTCCACCTTCCCGGCTCGAACAAGCTATATACAGTCGACTATGGACACACGTACCTGTGTTGATGACAAAGCCGGAGAGGACATTCGTCTGGGTACAACCACGCTTAATGATGGTGTCACTTATTACGCCCGCGCCCGCGCCCAATATGCTACTCCCGAAGGCACTCTTTCGACAGACTATTCACCGGTTATAACTTTTGTCTATTCGGACACAGAAAACGCTGTTGACGACATAACCATCGATAACAGCGGCGCTCCTTCGGCTGTTTACGACCTGCAGGGACGTACTATTACCAACCCCAAAGCCGGATTATACATTCGCCGTCAAGGTTCGACCGTAACAAAAGAACTGATAAGATAAAATCTCTCTCATTTTTTAAACCAAGGGGTGGTCACTGTACGCGACCACCCCTTGGTTATATTTGGCGATTTTTTCAGCGGAGAGCTAATCATGCCCTCAAACGCAAAATTGCAGATTAGCTGTCTATTTATGACGGAGAATAAACTGTGTTGACACGTTAGACCGGGGCAGCACGGCCAGAGCTATATCCGTGTCGTCACGCATCAACGGATTGGCAGGGTCAGCAATTCGCAGACCTTTGGCGAGCAAAGCGTCGCGCATGACAGTCATGGCAATCTGTGGAGTATTGTTCTCTTCGCTGAGATGACAGAGAAAAACATGGCTCAGCCGCGGACTTACTATGGATTTGATATAGTCGGCGGCCACGGTATTGTCAAGATGACCGCGCTCACTAACAATACGTGCCTTGAGGTATTCGGGATAAGGGCCGGTCATCAGCTTATGCAAGTCGTAGTTACTTTCTATGACAATATAATTGGCGTTGCGTAGATAAAAATCGGCTCGCTCGGTTATTCTCCCCGTATCGGTGGCAATCACGAAATGGTGTGTCCCATCAGGAGTGTTAATAGCATAGCCTACATTCTCCGTACCGTCATGACTCGTCTCAAACGCCGTGATGACAAAACCTCCGGCATTGAATTCGAATTCCTTGTAAATGATTTTATGATAGTCTTTGATACGTCTGGATATGCTGTGACGTCGCAGTATGCCCATCATGGTGCGCATTGTAGTGTAAATCACCATGTGTTTGTTGTTACGCACTATATTATACGCATACTTTACATGATCACCATGGTCGTGAGTGATGAGAATACCGGAAATTTTTTTTATATCAATTTTGTTGTCGCGCAGACCTCCGTAAACCACATCCGGTTCGACACCGGCGTCAATGAGAATGCCTGTGGCACTCCCTTCGCCGGTATCCACTCCGAGATAGGCGCAGTTGCCGCTTGAACCGCTGCCAAAAGAAATGAACCTTAACGAGGAAGCACGAGCCAACTTGCCCGGGTCAATCTTAAAGTCCTGATTGGTGGTGGCTCGTGAGACATTACCACGCACAGGTGTGTTGGCCGTTTGATCGACAACGAAGTCCTCTTCCGATATTTCTATATCCAGATTATCAAACAGTCCGGGCAGATCGTTCATCGGATCAACCGAGCGTTTGCGCCTTGGTGTTATGCCTACATTTTTTTTTGCCATGCGGAATCATCAATCAGCGTCCTAACACATAAATGGCCGGGACTTTATCATAATCAAAGCCAACGCGTCTCCATTCGCTCAGGCTGTGGGTAACAATTGTCTCATTGTCGCCTGTTATATCGGCGGCGACACAAAGTTTCATACCTCCGGGCAAAACAGATATTATCTTATTGAGCAGCTTGTTATTGCGATAAGGCGTCTCAATAAAAATCTGCGTACAGTCGTTGCGAGTAATCTGTGAGGCCATGTTTCTCAATGCGTTTTCGCGAGCTTTCTCTTCAATGGGCAGATAGCCGTTGAAAGTGAAACACTGGCCGTTCATACCGCTGGCCATCAAAGCCAACAGAATGCTTGACGGACCAACCAAAGGGACGACTCGTATGCCAAGACGTTGTGCCTCGGAGACCAATTTGGCTCCCGGGTCGGCTACGGCAGGACATCCGGCCTCACTCATTACGCCAACACTATGCCCTTGCTTTATGGGCTCGAGTAGCGAGGGTATATCGGCTTCCGAAGTGTGTTCGTTCAGTTCTGCAAAACTTAGGCTGTTGATATCAATGGCTTTATCCACCTTTTTTAGGAAACGACGCGCCGTACGGATGTTTTCAACGACAAAATAACTCAACCTCTTTATAATGTCTATGTTATACCGAGGCAACACCTTTTCGGGCGAGCCATCGCTAAGAGTCACCGGCAGCAAATATATTGCCGGTGAAGAGTGGTCGGTATCCGTACAACTCTTGTGGATATCGTTTGTGTGTTCTTTATCTAACATACCACGGTTTTTGGTAACTGTTGTACAAAGTTACGCAAATTTGGCTAATCTTCAAAACTCGTCGAGTGGCCGGTTTAGCTTGAATCAAGGCAAACAAGGTTACAAAAATTTGAATGTTTATTAATAGAGCAAGCTTTTGTTTTTCGATTATTTTTTCTTTAAATTTGCAATCAAATGTGCTTAGAAACATCAAGCATAATTTATGCGCTTCAACATGAGCGTATTTTCAATATATTATCCGTCTGATGTAAAATAAGATTAATCATCATGAACAAGACTCTGTCAGCCTCTTTAATAAAACTGATTTTCACCACGATCTTGTGTTTGACATCGGTCTTATCCGGCTACTCCGGCGAAAGAGGAGAAAAGACCTTAGGTATTCACGGAGGTTATATATCACGAAATTCGTCGGCCGAGATCGGTCTGTTTTTTCAATATAGTTTCACTGAATATTTTCGATTGCAACCAGCCGCCGACCTCTCTTTCCGTCATCGCGACCGGGATGCTTTCCTTTTCGACTTGAATGCACAGTTCCCTATTCCCGTCTTGACAAAAACACATTTCTCACTGTATCCTTTCGCCGGATTGAATTTCTCGTCATGGAACCGTCACTATGATGTTCCGCCGGTTGACGGCAAACCGACATGGGACGAGTTCAACCCCGAGTATTCCACGCGCACCAACCGTTTCGGGGTGAATGTCGGCGCAGGATTCGACCTCAAAGTAAGTTCCACTCTTAAACTGAACCTTGAGGGGGGATACACTTTTATTAAGGCTAATTCGGGTTTGCGCGTCCTTTTGGGCATAGGGTATATCTTTTAAAGCATAATCATGGCTTACATCTTAGGTATCGAATCGTCATGCGATGATACATCGGCAGCAGTGGTTCGTGACACGGTGCTATTGTCCAATGTCATTGCCAGTCAAAGTGTTCATGAGCAGTATGGCGGCGTTGTGCCCGAACTGGCATCGCGCGCACATCAACAGAACATTGTTCCTGTAGTAGACACGGCCATAAAAAACGCGAGCATAGACAAAAGCGAGCTCTCCGCCATAGCTTTTACGCGTGGTCCGGGTCTGTTAGGGTCGCTTCTTGTCGGAACTGGGTTCGCCAAAGGGCTTTCCTTGGCTTTAAGCATTCCAATCATCGATGTCAACCATTTGCACGGTCATGTATTAAGCCATTTCGTACAAGAAAAAGATGGAGACCCGGTTCCCGAATTTCCGTATCTCTGCCTTCTTGTTTCGGGAGGCAACAGTCAGATAATACGCGTTGACTCGCCATATAAAATGACTGTTCTGGGACAAACCATCGACGATGCCGCAGGCGAGGCTTTTGACAAGTGCGCCAAGGTTATGGGGCTTCCCTACCCCGGCGGACCGCATATAGACAAACTGGCCGCACAGGGCAATCCTGACGCTTTCCGATTCGCGCGTCCTCGTATTCCGAATCTCGATTATAGCTTTAGTGGCCTTAAAACCAGTTTTTTATATACACTACGTGATAATCTGAAGGAAGACCCCGGGTTCATCGAAAAAAACAAAGAGGATTTGGCCGCTTCGCTTCAATCAACCATCATCGCTATCCTTATGGATAAGCTGGACAAGGCGGTGAAGCAAACAGGCATACGTACAATAGCCATAGGAGGCGGCGTATCGGCCAACTCGGGTGTTAGAGACGCTATTGCAAGATATTGTGAGGAAAACAATCTCACAGCTTTCATCCCTAAAAGGGCATTTACCACAGACAACGCCGCAATGGTGGCTGTGGCAGGATATTTTAAATTTCTCAATAAAGAATTCTGTCGTTATGATGAGGTGCCTTACGCTCGCGTAACAATCTGAATAGAACCAAGTATGCTAAAAGTCGCAATTATCGTCATCGGCGATGAAATTTTGTTAGGGAAAATAACTGACACAAATACCGGCGCGATAGCTCGAATCGCAGACAAAAACGGTTTTCGTGTAGTTTCAGTCACGACAGTGGGTGACCGAGCCGTTGACATAAAAAACGCAGTGAAACAGAATCTTGAGAACGCCGATATAGTGTTTACGACAGGTGGACTGGGACCAACAAAGGACGACATCACCAAAACAGCGCTTATGGAGATATTCGGCGGCAAGTTGGTTCGCGATGACTCTGTCACCAAAAACATCGAGAACATATTTGCCGGGCGCAACCTCAAGTTGAACCAACTCACGCTCGACCAAGCCCTTGTGCCTGACACCGCGCACATCATAAACAATCGTTTTGGCACAGCGCCCATAATGGTTTTTAATCACCGTGAAAAGACATTGGTAGCTATGCCCGGGGTACCGACTGAGACTGAAGGGATGCTGCCCGAGGTTTTTACCTACCTTCAACGACACTTCAAAATTGACGAGACGCTACGCCACGAAACCTTTGTGGTGACGGGCATGTCGGAAAGCGCGCTGGCACAAGCTTTGGCACAATTTGAAGAGAGTTTGCCTCCGGACTTCAAGCTCGCCTACTTGCCGGACAGTCCCTTCATCAGACTGCGATTGGACGGTCCCGATAACAATGACATCTACGAACACGTGTTAAGCAGCCTGTCAGCCACACTTACAGGTTTGTCTGAGTTAACCATATTGGCTACTGAAGACATGTCGCTCGCCGAGATAGTCATCGGGACT
Organism: Muribaculaceae bacterium; assembly: GCA_022509065.1. Classification (GTDB taxonomy): domain Bacteria; phylum Bacteroidota; class Bacteroidia; order Bacteroidales; family Muribaculaceae; genus CAG-873. Next base: position 9,131 of record JAFLTY010000010.1, on the reverse strand, counting down.
TTGACAGCGCGTAACCTTACCCTCTCGACAGCCGAAAGTTGCACAGGGGGTAATATAGCGCATAATATCACCTCTGTGTCGGGCTCGTCGGCTGTGTTTAACGGTGCAGTAGTCAGCTATGCCAACACTGCCAAAATCAACCTGTTGGATGTTGGCAAAGAAACCATCGAACAATATGGCGCGGTGAGCCGTCAGGTTGTCTTTCAAATGGTCGACGGCGCTTGCAGAGCGTTATCGACAGATTGCGCCATAGCCACTTCCGGAATAGCCGGCCCGACAGGAGGTACTCCCGATAAACCGGTAGGCACAGTGTGGATTGCCGTCAAAACGCCTTCGGGCACATGCGCTCAGTGTTACCGGTTCCCCGGTGACAGAGCAAAAGTCATCGCACGAGCGACAGCAACCGGCATGATTATGCTTTTGCAGGAACTAAGGAAGTCATAGTCGAAGTAGAGGTGTCAACACCGAAAAGTACAGTCGGCACGTTTTGCGGTCAGACAATATCCGCGTACTTGACGACCCCACGTTTCACAACACCGTTCATGACCGTGTAGACATCCATACCGTTGGTAATGATGACGGCTTTGGCCTGAAAGACAAGATTGTAGCGTAAAGCCTGATGCAGAACCGACTCGCTAAGATGTATCGAGGGCGCTTTGTACTCCACAATCACCAAGGGTTGCAAGACATCGTCATATACCACAGTATCAGCCCTTCGCTTAGTATTGTTCAGTATAATGCTCACCTCATTGGCCATGCGCAAAGGTGAGAAATCCAAGGCGGTGACCATGTAATCGACAAAATGCGCTCTCACCCACTCTTCGGGCGTCAGAGCGACATATTTCCGCCTCAAGACATCATATACTTCGAACTCCTTGACTTTATGGCCGATGCGTAATTTCAAATCGCATCGCGGCAACAACAGACGGCCAAGAGTCTTGACAGCCTGATCGTACAGTTCAGTCTGCATCGCTTTTTCCATAACGAAGTCTTTTGCCATTTTGCAGCTACGATGTGTTTTGTGCAGTTTCTAATTTTTTTGTAAATTTACGCACTTTTTTATACACTGACAAATGGCAGCCAAAACCCTCGCTTTCGAACCACTCCGCACACTGATAAAGCAACGCAGTTTCAGCGGCATATACGTCCTTCATGGGGCGGAGGGTTATTTTATCGACGAGCTGGTGCGCGATTTCGAGAATATATTGCCGGAGGAGGAAAAAGAGTTCAACCAGACCGTTCTTTATGCTCCACGCATCGACCTGGCCAAGGTTCCGGAGATTTGTCGTCGTATTCCCATGATGTCCGACTTTCAGGTCGTCATCCTCAAGGAGGCGCAAGCTGTTCGCGCCGATGCTCTTGCCGTGTTGGCAAAATATGTCGAGAATCCGTCGCCGTCGACCATCCTCGTTGTGACGGGACGTGGTGACCTTCTCAAGGGACAGTTTCTATCGGCGGCCAAGAAAAGCGACAATGCCGTTATTTTCGAGGCAAAGAAGGTGTATGACCGCGATTTGCCACCCTTCATCCAACAACACATAAACTCGCGAGGTCTTAACATCGAACCCAAGGCGTTGGCACTGTTGAGCGAATATGTAGGCGCTGACCTTAGCCGTCTGTACAACGAGACCGGTAAACTGATAAGCATCCTGGGACCTGGCGCTATGATAACCCCCGAGGCTATCGAGCGTCACATCGGCTACTCGAGATCCTTCAACGCCTATGAGCTTGTGGATGCCCTGGCATCCAAGGATGCCGAGCGCGTGTTCCGCATCGCCGACTACTTCCGCGCCAATCCGAAAGCCGTCCCCCTCGTACTGGCGACGTCATCGCTATACGGTTACTTCAGCGATTTGCTCACGTTGTATTTCTTGAAAGACAAAAGCACAAGCGCGCGCATGGCAGCTTTAGGACTGAGGAACCAGATGCAGTATAAGCGTTTTGCGAACGGGCTAGCCAAGTATAACGCTTACCAGGTTATCGAGATTATCCGCGCCATCCGCGCTTTCGACCGCCACAGCAAGGGCATAGGATCGCGACGACCCGAACATGACCTGTTCCGCGAACTGATGTATCGAATACTTACCGCTCCCGGTAATCTTTTTCCCACGTTCTGACAACTAATGTGCCGGAAAGCTGTTATAATACTGAATTTAGCATAAAAAGAGTTATGATTATAGCATCGCAGAAACGCAAGGAAAATATCGCCGAATATCTGCTGTATATGTGGCAGATTGAGGATATCATCCGTGCCAACGGTCTGGATATTGACCGAATCCGACATAACGTTATCGACCGCTATGACATCACCGATGCTCAACGCGCCGAAATGACCGAGTGGTACGAATCGCTCATCGATATGATGCGTCGCGAGGGTGTCACTCAGTCGGGTCACCTACAGATAAACAAAAACGTGCTTGCCGATATGGTGCGTCTCCATCAGGCGCTGCTTAAAGACCCTCGGTTCGCTGACTATACCGCCGAGTTTTACCGCACTTTGCCGTACATCGTCGAACTGCGTTCGAAGGCGGGAGAAGCCAAGGCCGGAGAGATTGAGACTTGTTTCAACGCTCTGTACGGTATGCTGTTGTTGAGACTTCAGGGTAAAGAAATATCGCCCGAAACAGCCGAGGCAATCCGAAGCATATCGGCCTTTATCGCCCTGTTGGCAAAAGATTATAAACTTGACGAGGAGGACAAGCTGTTTGATAATAACGATTTGGCTGACTCTCCCACGTCACAGCCCTCGGAGGAGAAAATCGGGTGATGGAGACTCAGTTCCAATCCGAACTCCTCGACGCCGCTGTCACCGAGCTGTCGCGACTGCCGGGCATCGGCGGTAAGACGGCACTGCGGCTGGCGCTTCATCTGTTGCGCTGCGACACGTCGGTGTCCGACGCTCTTGGCAACGCCATAATCAATCTGCGTCACGGCATACGCTACTGCTCAGTGTGTCACAATATCAGTCAGGAAGAGGTATGTCCCATTTGTGCGAGTACGTCGCGTGATGCGTCGGTAGTGTGTGTAGTCGAGAATGTGCGCGACGTCATCAGCTTCGAGAATACGGGGCGTTTCAACGGCCTCTACCATGTGCTGGGTGGTGTCATATCACCGGTCGACGGAATAGGACCCGACCGCCTCGAGATAGACTCACTCATAGAGCGTGTGGCTAAAGGCAATGTGCGTGAGGTCATCCTGGCTTTGGGAGCCACCATGGACGGCGACACTACCAACTATTATATATACCGCCGTCTGGCCGCGCTTGGCACTGACACCACGATTACCCAGCTGGCGCGTGGCGTGTCGGTAGGCAATGAAATAGAGTACACCGACGAGATTACGCTGGGGCGCTCCCTTGAAGGTCGCGTTCCGTTCAATACCGGTTTTTGACCTATGAGCCATTCAGTCACACTTCGCGCTCCCGAGCCTCGCGACATAGACAAGATATACCTTTGGGAAAACCTCACTGACGAGGCACACACCACTTTGCGCACCGGGCCGTTGTCGCGCCATCTCATCGAGCAGTTCGTCCTCGGCTATGACGGCGAACTATATTCGCAGGGGGCATTGCGTTTCATGATAGATGTAGACAGGGAGACTGTCGGCACGATAGACGTTTTTGACTACGATCACCGTGCCCGGCATGCCTTTGTGGGAATATATGTGACAGCGCCTTACCGCCGCAGGGGAATAGGACGGGAGGCAATTCGCCAGGCCGAACAATATGTGGTACGAGCTGTCGGCATGCACTCGTTGGCAGCTTTGATAGCTCGGGATAACGAGGCTTCGATACGGCTGTTCAGCGCGTCGGGCTATAACGAAGTTGGACGCCTTGAGGGATGGCTCACAGACGGTGAGACACGCATGGATGCCATTCTTATGCAGCACACACTTTAGTAATTGTCGGCAGCAAGCGGCCGACCGCTATGACAAAGTTGGCAGCTTCGCTCCCTTTAGTGTGACGTAGAGGAAAGTAAGCCCAGTCTTAATTCTGCAAAGTTTTCAACATTCGAACAAAGCGAAAACTCAGCTTTATTTATCTAAGGTTCGCTGATTCTTATCGAAGACTGGCCGTCATTTATCGAAGTCTGGCTGTCATTGATTAAAGACTCGTAGTCGTTTATCGAGGTTTGTTGGCTTCGGTCATACCAATAGACACAAAAGAGGAGCGCTCGCGCACTCCTCTTTTGATATATAGGTCAGCGAACCAACCTACTTAGTCTAAGATTCGAATTATCACCAACCGGGATTCTGTCCAAGCTGCGGGTTAAGTGCAAGCTGACCAGAAGGTATAGCGTTCAGATAATACTTGTAATTAAATTCACGCGGCGTGCTAAATGGCTGGAAGAAACCATTTACGATAGAACCTGTAGTCGGTTTAGTAGGAGCGTTTTCAACATAAGCGCCAAGAAGTACGTCCGGATGTTTGGTCGAATCCAATTTGTCGAGTTGATGCCAACGTATAAGATCGTACCAGCGGAAGTTTTCGTCGAACATGAGTTCGCAACGACGGCAGCGACGGATTTCGTAGATGAGATTGCTAACGCCCATAGTGTTGCCCGGATCGCTTATAGCGGACATCTGGGCAGTTGAGGTAATAGGCAAACCTGCGCGTTCGTACAACTTTTTGATTGACATGTTGAAGTCTGCATCCGTGAAGTTTCCAAGTTCTGCCTTAGCTTCAGCATAGTTAAGCGCGATATACGACAACCAATAAATAGGAGCACAAGTGTAGTTGGTTGTGGTCATATTACGTACATTAACAGGAAGAAGAACATTATCAAATTTGGCAACACCAAAACCTGACGAAGAGTTCATACCTGTGGCACCTGCACGAGCCCATGTCATACCCATGTAATATACATAGGGGTCGGTGATGATGGACAAGCGTTTGTCACGTACATCCAAAAGATTTTGGATAGAGAGTTGGTTGTTAGCAGCATCAGGAACACCTACTACAGAAGCGTTGGTGCCGGGAGTACCGTCGAGAAGCAGGAATGCTTTGAATCCATCGAGCGACATACCCGAAGTCGTTGTTGACGAACAGGTATAGGCTATTGTCGAATGACGCGAGTTAACCGAGTCATAATTGCGGCCGAAGATAATTTCAGGCACACTGCTGAAGGTCTTGATGTTCTGAGTAGGATCCACGGGGCTTGTACCACCATCCTTAGTCGAGTTATAAATCGATTGATAGTCGTCGGTAAAGCTGTAGCGACCGCAGGTAAGCAGTTCGTTTGCCATTTGTGCCGAAAGTTGCAGATACTTATTGGCACGGTCTGCGTTGGGTGCATAGCCGTTTTCAGCCTGTGTGCGATACTTACAGAAAGTACCTTCGTAAAGAGCTATTTCGCAAGTGAGTGCGCGAGCAAGATCTTTACTCCAAGTGAAACGCGCGTTGTCAGTTATTATGGTTTTGACTGCGAAATCGAGATCAGCAAATACGGAGTCCATAACTACGTCACGGTTTGTACGTGGTCCGAAAAGAATGTCTTCATCCGACAGGTCGACTACTTCGCTTTCCCATACAACATCACCAAAGTCACGTACAAGGTAATAATAGGAGAATGCACGTACTAGACGAGCAATTCCTTCGAAGTGAGCAGCTTTTGCCGAACCGAGATTAGCAGCGTTCGAGCGTACGCCTTCAATGATATAGTTGGCACCACGGACTTTGTTGTACGACCAGTTGCCGTTGGTGGCTGGCACAGTAGTATTTGCCCAAGGTTGGAAACTCGAAGGAATTTGGTCATCACTACGGTTTGAGAAATAGAATGTACCATAGGTGTTTCCCGAACCGTAACCAAGATTGATTTCATCGATAAAACGATCCACCTGAAGTTGGCAGTTAGGCTCACTCCAGTATGACGGATTGTTAACAATCGTTGTCAGAGGATAACGATTATCGTTAAGGAAGTCATCACACGATGTGAGAGTTCCAATTGTGAATGCGCCGAGCGCAAATAATATAATTTTCTTCATGATAGCATCGGTTTAAAGTGTTAATTGGATACCGAATGAGTATGTCTGCGAGACAGGAGTGTTACGTCCGTAGTAACCGTTGCCTGAGAACATGCTTGACGATGACAGAGTCGTGCCGTTTGTACCTGTACCAGTTTCAGGATCAAGCGGGTACTTATGCATACCATTGTAGAGGAGTGCGAGGTTGTCGGCGCTGAAATAGATGCGAGCCTTCTGAATGAGAGCCTTTTGAGTAATGTTGGTGGGAAGGGTGTAACCAACTGTGAGAGTCTTGAAGCGCAGATATGATGCATTCATCAAATAACGGCTCTGAGGATAGAAGTTATAACGACCTGTGTTGATACCACTGAGCTGGCCTTGGCCGTCAGCACCCGGATAAAGGCGAGGATAGTCGTTGCTCTGGTCAACATGGATGGCACCGAGAGACTGTGTGGCAAAGTCTATTTCATACTTGTTATACGACATCTGATTTGCATAGAGAGCGTCTGTACCGCGTGCGAAGGGCATTACGAAAGCCGAAACTGCCCATACGTCGCGTTTGCCCACGCCCTGGAAGAACATGTCGAGGTCGAAGCCTTTCCAAGCGCCACCGAGACGGATACCGTATTCGAAGCGAGGCTGAGTATTACCGATTTTAACAAGGTCGCCATGGTTACGGAGAGTACCTACGGGAATGGATTCACCATTTTCGTCCTTCATGTTTGTGTCACCGAAGTTAATCTTGCCGTCACCGTTCTGGTCAACGAACATAACGTCACCAACACCATAGTGGAACGAACCGGATTCCAAAGCTGTCTGATCAAGATACGGTTTACCGGTTGCTGGATCGATATCGTTTGTTTCAAAATAGCGGTCTGTTTCAAAGCCCCAGATGTCGCCATAATATGTGCCGGGAGTATAGTCGCCTTGAGCAGGTGTCCATGAATAAAGTTTGCCGGTATCGTTGCGCCACGATTTAACTTTTGTTTTGGCATCTGCCAAGTTGAATGTGGCATATACCTGCGCGTCGCCGAAGCTATGGTTGTAACCCAGTGAAAGTTCCCAACCTTTAGTTACCAGATTACCATTATTTCCGTAAGGTGCTGTTGTACCAAGTGCCGAGGGATAGTCAGCGCCCGGGCCGAGCATACCTTTAGTTTCGCGGTTATACCAGTCGAAACTTGCTGTAAGCGAGTTGTTCAAGAAACCGAGGTCAACACCTACATCTGTAGTGTATACTTTTTCCCATGTCAGAGTGCTCGATACCAGTGTAGGCATATTTGAATATTGCGTCATAGAATTGTTTGCCGTCAACCATGTGCCTGTAGTTGGACCCGAGATGGTCGAAAGGAAACGATTGGTACCGACTGCTTGGTTACCGATTGAACCATATGATACGCGTATTTTACCGTTACTCCACCATGACTTGATGGGCTCGAAATATTTTTCTTGCGAAAAACGGTAACCTGCGGAGAACGAGGGGAAGAACGCCCACTGGTCAGAGGCGGGGAAGCGGCTCGAACCGTCGTAACGTCCGTTAACTTCGAGAAGGTAGATACCTTTATAGTCAAAGTTGATACGGCCGAAGAAACCTGCAGTTGCCCAGTGTGTGATAGTATTGTCGATTGTGTAACCTGTGCCACCTGCACCGCCTGTGGTAAGACCGAGATAGGGAAGATTCAGATCAAGGAGTTCATCACGTTTTGCATACAGGTAGTTATAATCCTGCTGTTCGGCTGTACCACCGAGCATAACCTTGAGGTTGAATGCATTGTTGAAAGAAACATCGTATGTACCGAATACGTTCATTGTCCAACCGTCGGTACGGGTGTTGGTCTGACGTGCATCAGCCCAGTCAATGGGAACTACACTGTAATTCGGACCTTCTGCAATGTTTCCCCACGAGTTGTACATATAAACGGGCATATAAGCACGTGTCTGGAGAACGTCAATTACATTATAAGTAAAGTCGGCATGGAGGTTAAACCCTTTGAAGGGGTTGATGTCCATATATGCTGTTATACGAGTCTGCATCGCCTTGTCTTCGATTTGGCCTGCCTGTTTGCGGTACGCTATATCGTTACGATAGTCTACGATGTTGCCGTCTTCGTCCAGCGAATATCCGTAAGGACCGAAGTACGAACCCCAACGCCACATATACTGGTAGTCACCACGTACGTTGTACGGACCGTCAAAGTCCTTCTGGCTGAAATTGAAACGCGCACCAATTTTCCACCATTTGAAAACTTCGGTACTGATGGAGGCGTTAGCGTTGTAACGCTGTATCTGAGCGGGATTGAATGTCATCAAGTCATCCTTGCGGTTGTAACCGAATGCCATACGGTATTGTGTTTTGCCGCTTGCACCTTCAGCACTAAGGTTGTGGTAATTTGACGGAGCGGCGTTGTTGTACATGATACCCGCTACATCCCAGTCGGCATAGTAAAGACCAGTGCCGTCTGCCTGAATTTTATAGTCACCGATATTGCTGTCGCTAGTCCATGGGATCATTTCGCGATAGCCCGATGGTTTGTTGTTGTGCTCCTTGGCCCACTGTTGAGCGAGAGGCATCATAACCCACGGGTCCATACCGAAAAGACCAAGTTCGCCGTTCGACATAAGGTTACCTTCTGTCAGAGCATAAATCTGGTCGTAAACTGCCGGGTACTGGGGAAGGGTTGTTGCACGGCTCCAACCGAAGTTGTTGCTGTATTTAACCGATACACGATCCTGGCGGTTGGGTTCCTTGGTGGTGATGAGTATCACACCGAATGCAGCGCGTGTACCATAGATAGATGCCGATGCAGCGTCCTTAAGAACCGAGATTTCTGCGATGTCGTTGGGGTTGAGGAACGAAATATCGTCTGTTACAACTCCGTCAACAACGATAAGAGGATCCGAAACGGCTCCATTGGATAGTGTACCTGTACCACGGATCTTCATGCTTGCTGTACCGTTGATAGAGCCGTCAGATGTAGTGATAGTAAGACCGGGAACGGCACCCTGAAGAGCTTTAGCTACATCGTTAGTTGAGCGGCTGTCCATAACGCGAGCAACGTCTACAGTCGAAACTGCACCCGTAAGGTCAGCGCGTTTCTGCGTACCGTAACCTACGACGACGAGTTGGTCGAGCATTTCGGTGGTGGGCTGCAGATAAACGGTCATGCCCT
>JAFLTY010000001.1 GCA_022509065.1 Muribaculaceae bacterium | reverse complement strand
TTGTAAACAAATGGCATGACCACGAAATACCGCGCCGGATAATATGCCTTGTGATATCGACATTTTCGCCAACGATGCGATGGTTTGTATCGCCGGGTATGGAACCAAGGGCGCGCTGACGGCTGGCAAACTGCTTCTGGCGGTGTACCAACGGATGCTTCCTTAAGTGGAATGTAACGGCCCGATATGATGTTTAGCGCGCTGCGCGGTGTTTCAGCTGTAACTGTCGGTCAGGTAATCACCCGCTTGGTCAGGTGGGGGTTCTTCGATGTAAGCCTGCTTGGTTCGGTGAGGGTGTTTACCCCGACCGACGTTCGGCGAAGCCATTTTCACTATCGTTGTGTTTGCGTGACACACTGAGCGACTCCACATCTGCGGCACAACGACGAAATATGAAAAAAGATATCAAAGCAGGGCGTTGTATGCTGATATTGAACGAAAAATTCGTAACTTTGTATAGGCGGAACGCGCTGCCTCATCTTCGCCCGCTTTGTCTTTTTTTCATAGATTCGAAATCAAATAACATTTCTCTCTCTTCAATGAAGTTTATTACATTATCAAAATTCTTTTGTTTATGCGCGCTACTGGGCTTGTCGACGCCAATGGGGGCGGTCAATCCGCGCTCGGGAGCTGCGTTAAAAAAATTACTTTGTAAAGTTAAGGAACCCTCTGCGGTGCTAAAAGTCCGGTCGACGGAATCTGACAATGCGGTCACACACTATCCCGTTATTCTGGAACTTGACGCCGCCTGGGCCGAACAGACTCTTGAAGAGCTTGATGCTGTCGTTTTTCATCATCGCGGAAACATCTATCTTACGAGCATACCGATTGACAATCTGGAAAAAATTCCGCATTATGGAGGCGTCAACTCATTTCAGCTTAACGACCCCATGACGGCTTCGCTTGACGTTGCTCGCAATGCGGCGGGTGTCGACGTTGTTCATCAGCGTCTGGGTGTGACAGGTTCAGGAACACAAGGCGCATATTCTCCCGGTAAGATAGTTACCGGGATTTGTGACATCGGGTTCGACCCCTCGCACGAGGTCTTTCGCGACTGTCTCAAAAAATGGGTTATTTATGACGAATACCATGGCCGGAGAGAGGCATATGACGGTTACGAGAACATAATACATAACGCTCCTTCGACCGACAACATCGAGTACACCCACGCCACCCATGTGGGTAACATATTGTGTGGATACAACCCCGATATACCGTACTACGGGGTCGCCCCTTTCTCGGACTTTGTCGCCACGACGAGTTCGTTGTCTTATGTAGGTATATGCAGTGGCATCGAGGATGTCATTGCCCACGGCAAGTCAGCAGGCAAACCGGTAGTGGTCAATATCTCGGCCGGCAGCTATTTGGGACCCCATGACGGCACCGACTTGGTGGGACGTTATCTCGCTGAGTTGGCTAAGGATGCTGTCATTTGTTTTTCCGCAGGTAACTTCGGACAACGTTCCAACAGCCTGTCGCTCGACCTTGACGACTACGACTACACCGGTTCTGCATGGTGCGGAACAGACTGGGTAGGCTTTACGGTAGACGGTGGTACCGACATTTGGGGTAGGGATGACACCCCTTTTCAGGTGCGCTTGTGTGTCTGGGATGCCACTGACAAAAAATTCGTATATCAGACAGACTGGATAGGAGGCGATAGTCACCCGTCAACAGACGCCGCCCAAGAAGATGGCGACACTCACGAGTACTATCTCGATCTGGCCGCCACTCCATGGTTTACCGACGGTGGAGTTTGGATGGAGTGGGGGGTGTATGAGCATAACAACCGCTACGCCTTTTCCTTCGAATACGATTATTCCACCGAGGACATTGACACAGCGGGTCCTTGGGCTCGTTATGCGGTAGGATTCCATATACGCAAACTGTATCCCGGCACTCATGTCGATGTCTATTCCGACGGCATAGACTCCTTTCTTCATGGCCATGGCATGGAAGGGGCTTTGAGAGGTACATCGAACGGCACTGTAAGTAATCTTGCGAGCGGCCCCGACGTTGTTTGCGTCGGAGGATGGAACTCGCGTAACAAGGTACCGTTGTGGCCGGATGATGAAAGAACGATTGCCCATAACATCGATTGCGTCACCCCGTACTCATCGTGGGGGACGAGCGGAGACCTACGCAAACTGCCGCATTTCTGCGCACCCGGCAACGTCCTTGTGGGAGCGCTCAGTCATCCGCACAGTATGACGGAAGGAGACAAAGGCGAGGCAGAGTATGTGGCTTTCGAGCATAGCGGAAACAAATATTTCGCTACCGGTGGCACCTCCATGGCGTCGCCGTTTACTGCCGGAGTCTTCGCGTTATGGCTGAGTGTTAATCCGCGCCTCGATGTACACGACCTCGTCGAGGTTGCCCGGCAAACAGCCAACCGCAATTTTGCCGATATCGACGACCCGCGGTGGGGCGCAGGTGCCATAGATGCTTTCGCCGGACTGGAAAAAATTGAAGAGCAAATGCGCCAGGAAGGCATCGAGGATTCGTTTATTGCCGATGACTCCGAGCCTTTTATCCATATTGCCAACGGCAGTTTAACAGTGTTTTGGCCGGGAGTGGAACATCCCGACATCAACGTTTACGACATTTCGGGACGCCCGGTTGCAACAGAAGGTCTGCCCCGTAACACAGTGTTAATTGTCCGAGTCCGAAATCCGCGAGACGGTAAAACAGTATCAAAAATAGTAACCGGTTAAAATCCGGAGCCAGCATCATTCAACCATGTCAAAGCCAGTAACCTTTCTCGAAAGTGTGGTCGACTATCTTCTTAGCGACACTTCCGACCATCGCCGAACTTTGATTCTTGTGCCAAACAAGCGTTCAGCTATTTTCATGAAACGCTATTTTAAGCGACAGGCCAAGACTTCGGTCTTTATGCCCGACATGAAAACGCTGGGTTCGTTCATGTGGTCGTTGACCGGTTTGGAGGAAGCGTCGGCCGCCGAACAGCTCTTCACCCTCTATGATGCTTACTGCGAGGTGTCGGACAGTATTAACGGAACGCACCAAGACTTTGACCGTTTCCGTTTTTGGGGCGAGATAATGCTTGAAGACTTTGAAGACCTCGATTTGCAACTTGCCAATCCTGTCGATGTTTTTACCAACGTGAAAAGACTCGAGGAGATACAAACCGATTTTCTCAACGAAGACCAGCGACAAGTGGCCAAAGAGCTGTGGGGTTATGAGCCCGCCAGTTTCGAAGGATTCAGAAGCAACCGCCATGCCAAGGATTCCGACGACATCATTTTTGATGAATTCTGCCGGCTTACCGAGTTGCTTTTGCCCATATACGAACTGTTCAATAGCAAACTTCAGGAGTCCGGATTGTCGCGTCGAGGCTTAACCGCTCGCAATGCCGTCAACATCCTTGAAAGGGAGGATTCAGCCCGGGTAAGCTTATTGCAGAATTATGACCGCTTCGCCATAGTGGGCTTCAGCACCTTGAAGCGCAGCGAGCGAGAGATTTTCAAGTTGCTCAAGAACCAAGGACTGGCCGAGTTCTTTTGGGACATTCCCGACATGCTGTCGCGCGATCTGCCTCCCGAGTTTCAGGATTATCGCTCCCCCCTGACACGCTATATAGAAAAACTGACGGGATTCTTCCCGATGCCACCACACTACAATCGCCCATCGGCAGCTACCTCTCCGAATATCGAGATTATAAGTGTGCCGGCCAACGCTTATCAGGCAAAAGTTGCCGGTAATATACTCTACGACCTTGAGAACAACATAGGCGCCAATTTCAAAAGGGCGGATTCTACCGCCGTCGTTTTGCCTGACACAGCGCTGCTGATGCCTTTGCTGCACTCGGTCACCGTGGATGCTGTCAACGTCACCATGGGCGTGCCTTTGCGACATACGCCGTTCGCCACACTGTTCAGTCTGGTCATCAGGATGAACATGTCGGCGCGAACCGACTATCAAGGTGAGGTTGTTTTTCTCACGCAGAATGTGATGCAGATATTGTCGCATTCGTCACTTGTCGTCCCCGCCCAAAAAGACACTGCCCTCCTAAGAGAGTATATTGAAAAAGAAAACCGGTACTTTGTTTCTGCCCGCGGCCTCCAAAAGCAATCTCCGGCACTCGCTTTCCTCTTCGAGCCGCTTGAAAGCACTGCTTCCGCGCTCAAGGCCAAGCAGTCTGTCCTTAATATCATCGAGGGGTTGAAACATCTGCTGGAATCGTATATGCTTTCGCATCCCTCGGCCTCCGCCGACCAAACCAGCCTTCATGAGTTCAAGGTTATGGACGCTATAGGGGTGGCCGTAGACAAGCTTGTGGATATAATAGAACGCCATTCGCAGTACATCTGTCTGGAAGAGATGAAACGCCTGTCGTTCATAAGGCTTATCGAGAAAGAACTTTTTCACATCAAGCTTAACATGTTCGGTTCACCTCTTTCCGGCGTACAGATAATGGGAGTGTTGGAAACACGCTCGCTTGATTTCGAAAACGTGGTGATGCTTTCGATGAACGAAAAGACCTTTCCTCCGCGCAACATCATCAGGACACTAATCCCGGCTTCGGTGCGAGCGGGCTTCGGTTTGACGATGGCCGAAGAAAAAGAACTGCAGTACGCCTGGATATATGCCAACCTGGTGAGCCGGTGCAAGAATGCCTACATTCTCTATAACTCGGCGGCCGAGGCACGCGGTCAAGGCGGCATGTCTCGTTACCTGTTTCAGACCCTGTATATCTACAATAAGCCCAATCCTCGATTAATCAATATCTTGCCCGAAGGAGCACTGACGCATCCCAATGAAATACTTGTATTAAAAACAGACAAGGTTTTGCAGGAGCTCTCGGAGTTTAAGGCCGGAGGTTCGCGTAACCTTTCGGTGTCCGCTCTCGAACAGTACGGTCAGTGTCCTTTGCGCTTTTATCTGTCCACCGTGCGAAGGGTAGCCGAAGCACAGAAGCCCGAGGACTCCATCGATGACGCCACACAGGGTACGGTTGTGCACAATGTGTTGCAGAAAATCTTCGAAAACGTGAAACTGCTCAATGACAACAGGATGGACAGCTCTTTTGAGATTAGTTTGACAGCAATATCCCAGATGGTTGCCAACGAGTTCTCCGCATGCCGGTATGGAGGCAGTTTCCGTCATGCTGCAGAATTGCCTCACGAAGCCTGGATGCATGTCCAATATTATAGCGCACAGATATCCAAGATTATCGAACTGGAAAGGCAAAGGCCTCCTTATACCGTGGAATGCTGCGAAATGTCTCCGCGACGGTTCACAAAGGAAAAAGACTGGTTTAATCTTCCTGTCACTCCCGATTTGTCCGTGCGTTTTAAGTTTAAGATAGACCGTGTGGATCGACTTGACGACAACACCCTCCGCTTCGTTGATTACAAGACCGGCAGAGACCCGATATCCGCAGAAAATTTCGATTCGCTGTTTTGGGATAAATCTGAAAACGACCAATACCCCGAAACCAACAAAGCCCTGTTTCAGTTGTTGACGTATGCCTTCGCTTACAATGAGTTGATGGCAAGTTTGGGCAAACCTGAGGAAAAAAACATACGTCTCGAAATTACCAAGGTTACCGACCCCGAGGAATCAGTAGCACATAATCCGTTCATTGGCGATATCGAACTGATATATCATGACGATGAGGTCGTTAAGGCTTTTCCTGACAGGTTACGCGCTCTCATTTCGGATATTTTTAATCCTGATGTACCCTTCGCCCAGACCGAAAACCCGGATAACTGTTGTTTCTGTCAGTTCAAAAACATTTGCGGCCGAGACGCGGAGATTATTAATTAGTGCCGACTTTTAATCCAAGTCATAAGTCCTATGTCAGGTCTGTATATACACGTCCCGTTCTGTAAGTCGAAATGTGCCTATTGCGACTTTTATTCCTTGCCGCGCATTAATGACTACATGGCGCGTTATTTGAAAGCTCTCAGCGTGGAATGGCACATGAGACGCGGCGAGGTGGACGATATAGGCACTATTTACATAGGCGGAGGCACACCGTCGGTTTTAAGTCCCGAAGCGCTTGCCGAGTTAGGCCGTTGGTTGCCCGTAAGCAATCGGGTTAATGAATTTACCATCGAGGTCAATCCCGATGACGTTGAAGAAGAGCTCATCGAGCAATGGCTCCGCCTCGGCGTGAACAGAGTCAGCATGGGAGTGCAGTCGTTAAATGACGCGGAGTTAAAGACTATCGGAAGACGTCATGACGGCGCGCGAGCTATCCACGCTGCTCATAAACTCAAAGACCATTTTGAAAACATCAGCCTGGACATCATTCTCGGACTGCCCGGCCAGTCACTGCAGTCTCTTGAGCAAACATTGACGGAAATCATCTGTCTGAAACCCCAACATCTCTCGGTGTATATATTGTCATACGAAGCCGGCACACGATTGTCTGTCTGGCGCGACAAAGGTATTGTCAGCGAAGCATCAGACGAATTGATTGAGCAGATGTACCACATGACATGCAGCATGTTAAGCGATGCGGGTTACAAACATTATGAGATATCAAATTTTGCGTTGCCGGGATTTTCGTCGAAACACAATTCTTCATATTGGAACAATACCCCTTATCTGGGACTTGGTCCCTCAGCGCATTCGTTTGACGGAAAAGCGCGTCGCTTTAACCCCTCGAACATAAACCAATGGTTGGTAGCGTTAGAACGAAGCAGTTTGCCATGTCAGGTCGAAAAAGAAACCGATACCAATATTGTCAACGACATCATCATGACACGGCTTCGCACAGCGGCCGGACTTGACCTCGATGATATTCCCGAGCGCTTCCGTGGTGTTTTGTTGTCCAACATTGAGACAGTTCCTTACGGGCGTCTCGTGCGTCAGGGCAATGTCATCACAATACCCGAACGGCAATGGCTTCTCAGCGATGATACAATTGCAAGGCTGTTTATCGACACCTAATCCAAAGAGCGTTTGTTAGAGCCGGTTTCTTAATACTATTTAACACCCCCCCCCATTTTTAACATTTTTTCAAACTTTGCAATGTCACAAAAACCGTAATTTTGCGTCATATTTAAAGAAAGAACATCAATTTATAGACCGAACATCAATCGCATAACTGATATGAAAAAGCTCCTGCTCACCTTTTTTCTCCTTGTTTCCGTTATTGTCTTCTATGGTGCAGATGACGATTTCTTCCTGGCAGGTCGTGTCAAGGAATCGTTTGCTAAGACCGACTTAATCCACGCTAAGGTTTTTTTGATGGATGCCGAAGGCAATGCGAGCGATTCGGTGACCTCAAACATGGGAGTTGTATGGAAGGCCGGAGCCGTCGACACGATGTCGTATTTCTATATTAAAGTGCCGCGTGTCGACTCGACATACGTCTTCGAAGTGACCTGCGAAGGATACAAACCGTTGACGATGACCCAAACGGTTGATAAGATAGGTAAGCGAGAAAGGGCTCGCGACATGGGTGTGATTTACATGGAACGCGCCCCGGTTATGTTGAAAGAGGTGACTGTCACCAGCTCAAAAATCAAATTTTACAATGACGGCGACACACTTGTATATAACGCCGACGCCTTCAATCTTGCCGAAGGGTCTATGCTTGATGCTTTGATAGCCCAGCTCCCGGGAGTGGAACTTAATACGGACGGTCAGATAAAAGTGAATGGCGAATTCGTGGAGTCGTTGTTGCTTGACGGAAAACAGTTTTTTGACGGCAACAACAACCTCATGTTAGAGAATATTGCCGCTTATACCGTCAAAGATATCAAGGTTTATGAGGCACCTACCAAACAAAACGTTTTGATGGGAAATGAAGCCACCAAAGTGCTTACCATGAACATTCAACTCAAAAAAGAGTATAACATAGGATGGCTGGTGAACACCCAGGCCGGATACGGAACGAGCGACCGCTATCTCGGCAAAGCCTTTCTGTCGTGGTTCAATCCCACGACACGTATCAGCGCTGTTGCCAATGTCAACAACCTGAACTCAAACCGAACCCCCGGTCGTGACGACACCTGGACTCCAGATGAGATGCCAGACGGCACGAAGCAGTACGCCACCGGTGCCATCAACTACAACTACGAGCATCCCGAAAGCAAGGTTTATGCCGAAGGAACAGCAAACTTCACACAAAGCATCGATAACGTGCAGCAGACCACCGACCGGATAAATTTTTTGCCTGACGGTGACAATTACGAAAATTCTTACTCCAATTCTCACAGCCGCGTATCGTCCTTTAGAACGGCACACATGTTAAACTTCGAACTAAACAAATCGATGTCGCTGGGTGTGAACACTTCATACAGTTATACGTACGGAAAAATGAATTCGTCCAACTTAAGCGGAGCGTTTTCGCACGACCCGGGCGAGATGTCACGCGAGATTCTGGACGCGATATATTCGTCCGGTTCGGAAGAACTGCTCGGGAGCCTGCTTAATCGCTCCAGGAACCAATCGGATACCTGGAACCGCAGTAATAATTTCTACCTTTATCCTTATCTACGCTTCAATCTTCCAAAAAGCAACGACGTTATTGTCGTCGTGGGACATGTAGGCTATAACAATGAAAAATCGGAGCTTTGGCGCGACTACGAGATAAATTATGGAGGCCTCAATCCGCTCACTCAAAAGCTAAGACAATTCACCAACGGCCAACCCAATCATCAGACCGATCTGGGTGGATCAGTACAGTATTCGTCGGCAGGAGCCCATTATTTTGCGTTGTTAAAATATGATTACGAATTCAGTGAAAAGACCCGCGACTCGTATCTTTACGCCTTAGACAGACTCAACGACAGCGGTATCTACGGCACCTTGCCTGTCGATTATTTGTTGGCGCTCGATCCCAAAAACAGTTACAGCTCAAACACTGTGATCAATAACCACAGTCTTATGCCGATACTGACATATTACACCACATTGGGCGAATCCAACCTTACTCTTACTCTGCAGCCCACGTTGTCCCTCGAACATCGCAAGTTCGCATACAACACCAACAACACCGACTACCGACTGTCGAAATCATTCGCGACAATCAATATCCAGGGTTACACCGGAGCTATGCTACAGTATGATTTTAACGGCACAGGCGAAGGCAGACAAAAGAAATTCCGAAACTCGCTTCGTTACAGCTACAGTGTCACTCCGACACTTCCCGACCTGTTCGACATGGTGGATGTTGTCAACGATTCCGACCCTCTGAATATATACATGGGAAACCCTGACTTGAAGACTGCATGGCGCCATCGTCATTTGTTCCGCTGGCAGTACACGCCCCTCTCGCATCCAACATTTATGAATATACTGTATTTCAGCTATACGCACGCATCCAATTCGTTGACACGCGGTTACACTTACGATACCTCGACTGGCGTGCGATACAACAAAATGTATAACGTTAACGGAAACCGCACATGGGCTGTCACCAATGAGCTGAAATGGCAGTTCGGTTCGACAAAGCAATTCACTCTGAGCTCGAATACCGACGGTATTCTTGCCACCTATAACGATATGATAGGTGTTAACATGTCACAGCCGCAGCGAGTCACCGTACATAACAACACACTTACTGAAAATCTGAAATTAGGATGGCAGATAGGTTCGCAAAACATCGGACTGCGCTGTGATGTGACAACTCGTCATACCACCTCCCAACAGCCCGGTTTCAATACGCTCAATGCCACTCATCTAAATTATGGCATAAACGGCACCTTCATCCTGCCGGCCGGCTTCAGCATGAGCACAGACTTCATGTGTTACACCCGCCGCGGCTACGGTAGCGATTATCTGGACACGACCGACCCGGTATGGAATCTCAGGGTAAGCTATGCGCCCGTTAATAACAAACACTGGATATTTATGCTGGACGGCTTCGATATATTACAGCAATTATCCAATGTCAATTATGCTGTTACCGCTTCGGGACGTACAGTTTCGTATGTCAATACAATACCGCGTTACGTCATGCTATCGGTACAGTATAGACTGAATATCCAACCCAAGAAGCGCTGAAGCATGTCGGTAATCACTGGAACAGCAGTGCCACGTGATAGGTGCCGAATGCAACGAGCCACGCCAGAATAGTGTTGTAAACGACGGCGAAGACACCATATTTGATATGGCGAGTCTCGCGTACTATGGCTATCACCGTTGCAAGGCAAGGACAGTAAAGCAGAATGAAAATCATGAACGAAAGAGCCGTTGCCGCAGTAAAGTCGGGACGGTCGGTCACCGGATTAATCTCTTGGAGACGCACGCCCAATGAAGTGTCGTTAACGGCTTCGTTGCCGGTGTAAAGGACTCCCAAAGTGGACACGACGATTTCTTTGGCCGGCACTCCTGCGAGAGCCGCAACAGTGGCTTGCCACGAAAATCCTAAAGGTTCCATGACTGGATTGATAGCTTTTCCCGCCATTTTAAGATAGGAATCCGTCTGGACGGTCTGTTGCTGTAACGGTTGAGTTTCGGGAGTGCTGACAGGCCGTGGGAAATAATTCAGAGCCCACACGATAATGGATGCCACCAAAATTAGGCCGCTCATCTTTCGCAGATATTGTACTCCTTTTGTCCATGAGTGGCGTAATAAATTAGGCCAGGTGGGTACTCGGTATGGAGGCAATTCCATGACAAACGGTGTCTCATCCTTTCTGAAAAGGAAACGTCGAAGAAGTTTGGCGGAAAGGATGGCCACAAGAATGCCGGCTATATAAATGGCGAAAAACACCAAAGCGGCATGAGCCTCGAAGAAAGTGCCTACCAGCAGGACATAAAGTGGGACTCGAGCCGAGCATGACATGAAAGGATTGATGAGTATGGTTATGATGCGGCTCGAGCGGCTCTCTATAGTGCGAGTGGCCATGATTGCCGGGACATTGCAACCGAACCCCATGATTAAGGGTATAAACGATTTGCCGTGCAAACCGATTCGATGCATGAGTTTGTCCATGATAAAAGCGGCGCGAGCCATATAGCCCGTATCCTCCATCAACGACAGACAGAAATAGAGTATAAGGATATTGGGTAAAAATACGATGACGCCTCCCACACCGCCAATAATACCGTCGGCTATCATGTCTTTGAGGATACCGTCGGGAAGCGTGTCTGAAACAAAACTGCTTAGCCAGTCGATTCCAGATTGCAACCAATCCATGGGGTACTTACCGACAGCAAATGTCAGCCAGAAGGTAACGAACATGGCTATAAGGAAGAGGGGATAACCGAACACTCGGCTCGTCACCACTGAATCTATGATAGTAGTGCGCGTGTGGCGACTGCTTTCGCCAACACTGAGAGTCTCGGCTAAGGCACCGGCTATAAATCCGTATTTCTCCGAAGCTATTGTCTCGTTGATATCGTCCGTGGTGCGTTTATGCAGCTCTTCCACAAGACGGTCGCGTAGTTCGAGTATGTCTTTTCCTGTGGGGAGTGCTTCAACGACAGTGTTGAATTCCTGGTCGTTTTCGAGTAATTTGATGGCGATAAAACGGGTAGAAATCTGGTGGCTGTCAACAAAAGCGTCCTTCAGGCGGTTGCGTAGTTGC
Organism: Muribaculaceae bacterium; assembly: GCA_022509065.1. Lineage (GTDB taxonomy): Bacteria > Bacteroidota > Bacteroidia > Bacteroidales > Muribaculaceae > CAG-873. Next base: position 155,457 of record JAFLTY010000001.1, on the reverse strand, counting down.
TGAATGGCGTTTTCGAGCTCGTTTCCCAGATTGATATGGATATGTCGGACACTTGTGTTATTGCCTTCAAAGACACTAATGACAGTGTCAAACAAATTGTCTATACCCTCGCCGGTACGCGATATCGTCGGAACGATAGGCACGCCGATCATGTCGCCAAGCAGACTGTAATCAAGTTTGGTGCCGTCACGCTTTACCTCGTCGTACATGTTTAGCGCTATCACCATCGAGCGGTCCATGTCAATCAGCTCGGTGGTGAGATACAGATTGCGCTCCAGATTGGTGGCGTCCACAACATTGACAATGACATCTACCGCCTCGTTGCGCAGATAATTGCGAACATATTTTTCCTCGGGAGAATATGAGGACAGGGAGTATGTGCCCGGCAAGTCGATGATATTAAACAAAAACGAGCCGTATCGCAAATGACCGGTTTTTGCATCGACGGTGACACCGCTGTAGTTACCCACATGTTCGCTGGCTTTACATGCTATGTTGAAGAGCGACGTCTTTCCGCAATTCGGATTTCCTACCAGGGCGACATTGATGATATTGGCATGATTTTCGATGGCGTTTGAATGCCCATGTGATTTATCTTGGGCAGTCTCGTTCTCTGACAGCAGGGCAGTGTGGACGGGGTGATTCAAGTTTTGCTGGACAGAACCGGCTGACTCCTTGTCTACAGGTTGAAGCACTATCTCGATAAGGTTGGCTTCCGAACGACGTAAAGACACCTCGTAACCCATAAGCGAGTATTTGATGGGATCCTGCAAAGGAGCCGTCAACAAAGCCGTTACGGTGCGACCGCGTACAAAACCCATCTCCATGACGCGTTTTCTGAACGAGCCGTGGCCTAATACCTTGGATATTATTCCTGTTTGACCGGTTTGGAGATCCGATAGTCGCATTCCTTTTGAAATTGGCTTTGTTTCGGTGGCAAATTTCGGCATTTCTGTCCAATAATAGTATTAAAAAAGATAAAACATGCATTTTAATGATAAAAATACCCAAAAATAGGTATATGGCGCGTTTCAAAAAATTATGCGTATATTTGCATTAAATTGATTCTCTAAACTAAAAAACTTTTAGATTTTGAAACAGATAAAAAGATTTCTTGCTGTCGGTCTTGCTCTATGCGCTCTGACCCAAGTTTATGCGCTCAAAGCCGACCAACTCAAATGGCACAGTGCGGACACTTTACCGCTTTACGGGACATTGGCACCCGACGCTTCCCAACCTTACTCACGTTTCCCCGATTCGTTGGAGACAAGGCTTCGACCGGAGTTGTGGGCACTTGGAAAAAATTCTGCCGGACTTGCAATTCGTTTCCGTAGTGATGCCTCGGCGTTAGGTTTTAAATGGAAAGCACTCAACAAGTTCAATATGAACCACATGACACCTACCGGTATACGCGGTATGGACTTGTACGCACTTGATGACGACGGCAAAACATGGGAGACAGTAACTTCGGTGCGTCCGCTGTTGAACAGCCATAACACAACCACTGTGGCTATCACAGATATGAAGCCGGTAATGCGCGAGTACATGCTTTATTTACCTTTGTATGACGGTATCGATTCGATATATGTGGGAGTCGATTCGGCCGCAGTCCTGTTGGCACCTGATGTCAATCTGCCCGTACGCCAAAAACCTATCGTAATGTATGGCACGAGTATATTGCAGGGCGGTTGTGCGACACGTGCGGGTATGGTGCATACCTCAATATTGGGACGAATGCTCAACAGGGAGGTGATAAACCTTGGTTTCAGCGGCAACGCCCAACTCGATATTGACGTGGCGCATCTTATCGCCCAGTCCGACCCCTCGGTTATTGTTTTGGATATGTTGCCAAACTGCACCAAGGAGCAGTTGCAGGAACGCCTTATTCCTTTTTATGAAGTGATTAGACAGGTACACCCCGATGTGCCGATTCTGATGGTTGAAAGCCCCATTTTCCCAATAATGAAATGGAACATGGAGACACTTGAGACAATTACTCAAAAAAATCAGACCCTCAAGGATATTTACGATGGCTTAGTGACCAAAGACCCCAACCTGTTCTACTATCATGGTGACCGGGTTCTGACTAACAGAGAAGGAACTGTCGACAACTACCACCTTACCGATCTGGGCTTCACTGAATTTGCTAACAACATGTACCCGGTATTATACGAACTTATCAATTTGTATTTTTCCAATCACTAAGAGCCGGTTCGACAATAAATGTGGATAGTTTCTCGCATTTTGGAGGACATTTCGCACTTAGACTTACTAAATTAATAACCAACCTAAAGACCTGAAAAATAATATCATGATTTCAAAAAAACAATTCGTCGTAGCTGCGACAGTCACTGTATTTGCCGCTGTTACCGCTTCAGCCGGTACACAGACACCTAAACGCGAATTTCGCTCGACCTGGTTCACAACCCATGTCAACATAGACTGGCCACAGAACAAAGGTACTTCTGAAACTGCAATAGCCAAGCAGAAAGCCGATATGATATCATATATCGAAGGCTTCGAACGGATGAATCTTAACGGAGCCTGTTTTCAAGTAAGGGCGCAGTGTGACGCGGTTTATAAGTCAAGTTACGAGCCCTGGTCGGCAGTCCTTACGGGAACGCGCGGTTTAGATCCCGGGTGGGATCCCTTGCAGTTCTGTATCGACCAGTGTCACGAACGAGGGCTCGAATGCTATGCATGGATAAACCCCTTCCGTTGGTCTACAGGCACTGACTACAACACCCCTCAGGATAAAGAAGTGAAGGATAAAGGATGGGTATTGAGTTATGGCGGCTATTATGTGCTGAATCCGGCCATTCCCGAAGCTCGCGAACACATTCTGAAGGTTTGTAAAGAGATAGTTGACAACTATGCCATCGACGGCGTATTGTTCGACGATTATTTCTATCCCAACAACATACCCGAAAACAGTAGCGCCGGCGACTGGGATTTGTATAAGAGCAGCGGCACCACAATGAGCATAGGCGACTGGCGTCGTGAAAACATCAATATCTTTGTACGCGATTTTCAAAAGATGATAGAAGAGGCGCATCCCGACATGCGTTTCGGTATCAGCCCGGCAGGTGTCGCCGGCGATGCCAATACCTCGGCAGGCAAATATGGTGTTACCCCCAATCCGGTGGCTGCTTCCGACTGGCAGTACAGCACGATATACAGCGATCCGTTGGCATGGGTGAGCGAAGGCTCCATTGACTTTATTTCACCTCAGATTTATTGGCAGACCTATCATGCCACTGCGCCTTACGAACCCCTTTGTCAGTGGTGGAGCTATATTGCCGACCTTTACGGCCGTCATTTCTATTCGAGTCAGAATGTGTACTTCTTCACAAGTGCAAACAATGTGCAGAGTTGGAATGAAGTGACCACCGAAGTACGATTAAACCGCCAGTACGCCGAGCCCACAACACTTAACGCTCCCGGCACTATCTATTACAGCTCGAAATATTTCTATGGACCGGCTCTTTCGGGGCTTGGCGACCACCTTTTGAATACTGTCAACCAGACGAAAGCCCTCGTGCCTGTCGTGACTTGGAAAAAAGTTCCTTCGTTCGAAGCTCCCGAGAATTTAATTTTCGACGGAACCAATCTTAAATGGGATGCGATAGAAGCTCCGCGGTCGATAATGAGATACACCGTATATGCTGTTCCCATTGACATCTCGACAGACGAGGCTATGGAAGAAAGCGGTGACGGCATATCCAACGATTATTTGTTGAAAGTATCCTATTCGACCACTTTTGAACTCCCGGCAGACAAACGTGACGGCTATTGGTTTGCTGTTTGTGCCTATGACGGATTGGGTAATGAATATGCTCCCGCCATTGTCAACTATTCTACAGACCCAAGTCAGAAAGTGGAGTTGGTGTCACCGGCGGATAACGCTTCCATAGGGTGGGATGAGACTTTCGAATGGAGCGGTATAGCTGCTGCCAAATATGTTTTCAGACTGGCAAAGGACGAAAAATTCAGTGACATCGTGCTGACGAGCGATCGTATTGAAGACAATAAGTATTCACCCGACCTTAGTTCACTCAAACCTGAAACAAAATATTTCTGGAACGTGATATGTTATGAACCCGGTCGTCCCGGGACACCGTCCGAGGTAAGAAGCTGCACCACCCGGGATTACATTGCAGCTCCCGCAATAACATTGGTGTCGCCCGAAGAAGGCGCTGATTTCGGTGATAATCTCTCTTTCAGCTGGACTCCGGAAACACCTATGGTCACATACACTCTTGAAATTGCGACAGACGAATCGTTCGATAATGTCGTTTTAACCCGTACGACAGCTGACACCACTGTTTCGATAATTCCCTCCCTGCTGGGCAGAGGCAAGTTTTTCTGGCGAGTGAAAGGCAACGCTCCATTTACCTACGACGCACTTTCCGCTACAAGGTCATTCACCATATCGTCAATATCCATCGGCGAGACCGAACCAGGTTATACCATCAAGCAAGATGCAGCTATATATCCCTCGGTTGACGGCGTCACTGTCGAAAATTTGTGGGTGCGTGCCAACAACGGCGATTTCAATAATATTACGTTTGAAAACAACGGAATGATGGAACGCAGTATGGTTGCCGCAGGTGACTATGTATATTTGACACGCCGTTCGGAGAACTCAGAAGGGGCTCTTCTGTTTCTTGAAAAATACGATGGCCTGACAGGTGAACACGTGGTCTCTATTGAACTTGGCGATGAAGCCCGAAAACCTTATTTTCCGCTGAATACTGTTGTGCGTGACGAAGCCGGAAATTTAGCAGTGGCCAATCTGTCGTTAAATGCGACCACAACACCGGTTTACCTTCACCTTGTCGATACCGGCAGTGGCGATGTAACCGAAGTGGCGAAGATTCAGCTCAGTGGTCTTGAGAGCGCTCGTGTCGACCATGTCAATGTGCTGGGCGATATGGCGGCCGGTAATTTCCTGCTCTTCTTTACTCTCTCCTCGACAGCCAATATTGTTCGCTTAACGTATGTGAATGGGTCGCTTTCCGAAACGAAGATTTTCGCAGTGAATGAATTCTTTCCTACCGGTCTTTCAAATTTCGGCATAGCGCCTTTTATTAAGCAGGTCACTGAGAACGATGTCTTTGTAAACGGAGGTTCGACAGGGCTTATGCGTTATGATTTGGACACAAAAGCTATGACGGACAATGCTGGAAACTGTACCGAGTATGACGCCGATGTCACGGTGGCAAACGGTATCGACTATTTTACGATGGGTGAGTATTCATACTTTATTTTCCCTGCCACAGACCATCGTGGCTCCAACGGTTTCACATTTAATATTGTTCGCAGCGAAAACGACACCTTTGCCAACGCGGCATTAATGGCTTGTGTTCCGCAGTGCGGATTGGGTGCTCTCAATTCAAGTACGGCGTCGACACCGATATCAGTAGTGAAGGACGACAACGGTTCGGCAAGGATATATGTTTATGCCGTTGGTAATGGTATAGCCGCATATAAACTGACTGACAACTCGGCATCTCTTGATTCTGTAACTGCTTCGGACTTAACAATGAGCGTTAGCGGAAATACGGTTTCCTTTAATAAGACAGTGTCTTCCTGCCGTGTGTATGGCCTTTCCGGTATGTTGGTTTATGAAGGAGCTAACATCGACCTGTTCGCACTCCCGACATCCGGACATTATGTCGTAGTGGCTGACGGACGTGTTTTCCGTGTAGCTATCTGACGATACTTCCGAATATAGATGAGTAATCATTGACGGAGGCACTTTGCGCTTGGTTTATTTTGTGCAAAGTGCCTCCGTCAATATTTCTGCTTCATATCTACAATGATAAGCATGCAAAGGTGAAACAGGGCAGTGGAATCGGCTCTTAATCGAGACCTGCGACGGCGCGAAGGTGTTTCACAAACCTCTTGGTGCCGTGAGCTTCTGTCAATGTGGTGTCGAGTTGCGATAAGGCTGTACTGTATATTTCGTTTTTATCCCCGTATTTGATGATATCAGTAACAAGTTTCTCCATGCCGTTGACAAACGCTGATGTGGCATGGAGAATATATTCAGCAGTCAGACCGGCCTGTAAAGCATGAATCATAAGTTTGACAACATGTTCGGGACCTACGCCGTATGACTCGAAATCGCGCACTGCTTTCCGAATAACGGTAAAACGAGCTTTAGTGTTTCCCCATTTTTTCCTGACAATTTCTTTATCGATAACTGCGGTGTATTTTTCTCGCAATTTTGAGATATCGGGGTCTAAGAAAAACTCAAAGTAGTCTTTTGCTGTTTTGTTGACTGTATAAAAATCAAGAACAAGTTGGACAAGCTGTTCTTTATCCAGCTTGTCCAACTCCTTTTTCAGTTTGGCTTTAGACATTATTCTTAACGGAATGTGCTGTTATTTTTTGAGCCATTTGTCGAACCAACGGAAGAAGAGACGCTGCCACAGAACCGCATTCTGAGGTTTTAATATCCAGTGGTTTTCATCGGGGAAAATGACCATTTCGGCAGGTACACCGCGAAGTTTCGCGGCATTGAAAGCGGCCATGCCTTGCGATGCCAGGATACGGTAATCGAGTTCGCCGTGCGAAATCATGATGGGGGTATCCCATTTGTCGACAAGCTTGTGAGGAGAATTGGCATAGGTGCGCTGTGCGGCAGCGTTGTCCTTTTCCCAGAACGCGCCTCCTAAATCCCAGTTCGCGAAGAACATCTCTTCGGTTTCGAGATACTGGGCTTCGAGGTTGAATATGCCGGCGTGGGCTAAGAGAGCGGCGAACCGATGATTGTGAATACCGGCCAGATAGTATATTGAGAATCCTCCGTAGCTTGCGCCAGTGGCTCCGATGCGTGTTCCGTCTATGGCAGGGATATTTGCTTTAGCATAATCGACAGCGGTAAGGTAGTCCTGCATGTTCTGACCCGGATAGTCCTTGGATATCTGTTCGAGCCAAGCTTGTCCGAAGCCAGGCAGTCCGTGACGGTTGGGAGCTATGACTACGTAACCGTGGCTTGCCATCAGGGCTAAGTTCCAGCGATAGCTCCAGAACTGGCTGACTGCGCTTTGGGGACCACCTTGGCAGTACAGTATGGCAGGATATTTTGCCACGGCGTTTTCGTCGAAGTCCGGTGGTAAGACAACCCATGTCAACATCTTCTCGCCGTTGGTAGTTTCTACCCAGTGAGCTTTGACTTCGGGCATTTTGAGTTGGTCAAATATAGAACCGTTTATGTCTGTGATAGCTTTGGGCTCGGCCTCGGTGCTTACCATGTATATTTCGTTTGCGCGAACCATGGAATGTCTAAGAGCCAGGACGCTGTTGTTGTCTACCGCTGCCAGGCTGGCATAGTCATACTGACCTTCGTCGACAGTGGCAACTTGTTTTGATTCAACGTCAATATTGAAAACAGGTGCTCCTCCTTGATAATAAGCGATAAAGAAAAGGCCTTTGGAGTCGGGACGCCATACGAACTGGTCAACCGTATAGTCCCATTCTTCCGTTAAATCGGTCTTGACACCCGTTTGCCAATCCATGACAAAAAGACGGTTTTTGTCGCTTTCGTAACCGTCGTGCTCCATCGACAGCCATGCAAGATATTTTCCGTCAGGTGAAAAATAGGGATTGGTGTCGTAACCCATCATGCCTTCAGTGAGATTGCGAGTTGTCTCCTCGGCAATGTCATAGAGATATAGGTCGCTGTTGGTAGACAAAGCGTAATCTTTGCCTGTCTTTTTGCGTGAGACATATACGACAGACTTGGAGTCGGGAGTCCATGCAAAAGACTCGATGCCGCCGAAAGGACGCATAGGAGCTTCGTAAGGCTCGTCTATCATTATATCCTTAATGTCGGTTACTTGCTCGCCGTCATAACTTCCTATGAAGGGGTGGGGTATTTCAGTCACCCATTCATCCCAGTGCTTGTACATCAAATCATCGATTATCTTACCAGTGGCGTCAGGAAGATCGGGGTATAAATCAGACGCCGATCTGCTGTACTTTACTGTTCCAATCAGCAGTATCTTGTTGCCGTCGGGTGAGAATAAGAAACCTTCGACACCTTTTTCGACAGACGTGATTTGTTTGCTGTTCTTTCCGTCGGTATCCATTACCCAAACCTGAGGCTTACCTTCTTTGTCAGGGTACAGATAAGCTATACGTTGACCGTCCTCAATCCATGCGTAACCCGACTCGCTCTTTGCAGTCTTAGTTATTCGATGCATGTTCTCACCGTTTATATCGGCGACATACAAATCGGTGTTCGACTTGTTTTGCTGAACGCTTTCGTAGCCTATGCCAAAAAGTATTTGCTTTGAGTCGGGCGAGATGACGGGAGCATTCACACGACCGAGTGCCTCCATGGCCTCAATGCTGAAAATGCCGTCTTCCGATTTAAAATCGGTGGCCTCGATGATGTTTTGATCTGATTCTTCATTTGCGGAGTTACAACTTGTAATTCCACAGGTGAGTAGCGCTGTGGCACCCATGGCGATGATTGATTTTTGCATGATTATTTATGTTTATCTGAGTGTTTTTTTTGATTGGGTCGGTTGTGTTTAGGTTTGGCTATTTGCACGCTGTAATTGCGTTTTCGCGGTTCGAAAAGCCGGTCTATCAGGTCGTTTCGGCCTATATGTTTTAACGACGCGATAATATCGCTGCGGTATGCACTGTCATACCAGAAAAAATACATGCGCTGTGCAAGCTTCTCGTCCCGTGTCGTTGCTGTGTATATTTTTTCTCCGGTGTAGGGATGAATTCCGCTATAATAAATCTCTGAAGCCAATGTCATGGGAGTGGGTGTGAAATCCTGCACCTGTTCAAGCTTGAAGTTGAGATTTTTCGTTTTGCATGCCAGTTCAGCCATATCCTCCAGTCTGCAACCGGGATGACTGGAGATGAAATAAGGGATGAGTTGCTGGTTGAGCCCGTAACGGTCATTGATGTCGTCGAAGATTTTTTTAAATCCATAAAAGACATCAAACGATGGCTTACGCATAATCTTCAGAACATTGTCCTCAGTATGTTCCGGAGCTACCTTCAAGCGGCCGCTGACATGCTTTGTTATTAAGCTTTTTATGTATTCCTGATTATTGCGGTCTATCTGTGGATTGGCCGTCTTATGCATAGCAAGGTCATACCGTACTCCGCTCCCAATAAATGATTTCTTTATCGCGGGAATGGCATCGACTTTATCGTATATGTCAAGCAACGGGCGGTGGTTGGTGTCAAGATTGGGACAAACGGCTGGGAAAAGGCATGAGGGACGGTGGCATTTGTCGCAAAGAGTGAGGTCTTTTCCCTCCATTCGGTACATATTGGCTGACGGCCCACCCAAATCCGAGATGTAACCTTTGAAGTCGTCCATGGCCGTAACCTGTTTCACTTCGTTTAAAATGGATTTTTCGGAACGCGATGAAATGAATTTGCCCTGATGCGCCGAAATGGTGCAGAAGGCACATCCTCCGAAACATCCGCGGTGCAAATTGACCGAATGCCGAATCATCTCGTAAGCCGGAATGCGCTTGCCCTTGTAACGCGGATGTGGTACTCGCGTGTATGGCAAATCAAAGGATGCGTCAATCTCGCCCGTGGACATAGCCGGATACATGGGATTGACTTTAACGGCAAAATCGGGATATGCCTGCCAAAGTGTGGCTCCTCCGTCGCGCGCGTTCGATTCGCTCTCGATAAAGCGGAAATTCTTTGATTGTTCCTTCGGGTCATTTTTGACAGTATCCCAGTCGGAAAGAATGATGTGCCGCTTATCATCTTTACTGTCAGGGATTGCTGTAAGCGGAGCTCTTACGACAGTCTGTCTGACATCAGTGATAGTCGAAATGGATTCGTTGTTGTCGAGGCGTGATGCTATTTCCAAAATGGCTTTCTCGCCCATGCCATATATTATCATATCAGCGCGGCTGTCGCACAGCAGTGACGGCCGTAACTTATCCTGCCAATAATCGTAATGAGACAAGCGTCTGAGAGAAGCTTCAATGCCACCGACAATAACAGGCGTGTCAGGATACAAGTCTTTCAGTATATTGCTATATACAATAGACGGATAATCGGGTCGGGCGCCATGTCGCGCATCGGGGGTGTATGCGTCATCACTGCGGCGCCGTCTGTTGGCTGTATAATGGTTGACCATAGAATCCATAGCCCCCGGAGATACTCCGAAAAAAAGTCTCGGAACACCGAATTTTTTAAAGTCGCGTAAATCATCCTGCCAGTTGGGCTGGGGGACTATAGCCACTCTGTAACCGGCGGCTTGGAGAGTACGGCCGATAACAGCTGCTCCAAAACCGGGGTGGTCTACGTATGCGTCGCCCGAGAACAGAACAATGTCCACACTATCCCAGCCTAAAGCTTTCATCTCTTTGACCGAGGTAGGTAAGAAATCTTTTAGTTCTGCGCTCATTTTGCTAAAACAATGGGATATAAGCAGTGTATGTTCACTTAAATGATTCCAGTCGCAACTCCAGTTTTATAATCTCGTCGCGTAGTCTGGCAGCTTCCATAAATTCCATCTCCTTGGCGGCTTTTACCATCTGGGCTCGTTTCTCCTTGATATAAGCTTCAAGTTTTGGTTTGGACATATATTCGACAACAGGATCAGCGGCGATGTCGCCGATACTGTCATATTCAGAATAATAGGGGACAGATTTACGGCTGTTTTCTTTTTGTGACCGTTTTTCTTTGGCGGTAAGTGGTCTGCCTCCAATCTCACGCACGTCATCGTCACTTTCATGTCCGACAATGGCGTTTCGGGCTTTTATGATAGCTGTTGGCGTAATGCCGTGTTCCTCGTTATACAACTGCTGACGTCGACGTCTGTCCTCTGTCTGGTCGATAGCTGCCTGCATCGATTCGGTGATATTGTCAGCGAACATGATAACACGACCATTTAAATTACGCGCGGCTCGCCCAATGGTCTGTATAAGTGACCGGCGATTGCGCAGGAACCCTTCTTTGTCTGCGTCAAGAATAGCGACTAATGATACTTCCGGCAAATCCAAGCCTTCGCGTAACAGATTAACCCCGACCAATACATCATATACACCGGCTCGAAGGTCGTCCAGAATCTTGATACGATCCATAGTCTCAACCTCGCTGTGTATGTAAGCGGAGCGAATATCCATCTTCATTAAATAGTCGTTAAGCTCTTCGGCCATTCGTTTTGTCAACGTTGTGACCAAGGTGCGTTCGCCTCGTTCTACATTCTGTTGAATTTCTTCGAGTAAAACGTCTATCTGATTGCGAGTGGGCAAGACTACAATTTCGGGGTCGAGCAAACCTGTGGGTCGAATGATTTGTTCCACAACGACACCTTCGCTTCGCTCAAGCTCGTAATCGGCCGGTGTGGCTGATACATAAATGGTTTGAGGTGTCAGGCTTTCGAACTCCTCGAATTTCAATGGCCTATTGTCAAGAGCGGCAGGCAATCGAAAACCGTATGTGACAAGATTGGATTTCCGAGAGAAATCCCCTCCGTACATAGCTCTTATCTGAGGCAAGGTGACATGACTCTCGTCGATGATTGTCAGATAATCTTTCGGAAAATAATCAAGTAGGCAAAACGGCCTCATCCCGGGTTCGCGTCCGTCGAAATAACGGCTGTAGTTCTCGATTCCACTGCAATGCCCAATCTCTTTTATCATTTCAACATCGTAGGTGGTGCGCTCATAAAGACGCTGAGCCTCAAGCAGTTTGCCGTCGTTGTTAAAGGCATCCACCGAAAGGCCTAAATCGAGTTGTATCTGAGCGACAGCCGCGGCCTGACGTGCTGGAGAAGTCACAAAGATGTTGGCAGGATAGATGTTAAAACTGTCATGCTTGCCAAGGCTAACCATATCGTCGGGATGGTAAGTGCGGATGTCTTCTATTTCATCTCCCCAAAAAGTGACCCTCAATACTATATCTTCGTAGGCAAGCCTAATGTCGACAGTGTCACCTTTTACACGAAAGGTTCCGCGAGTAAGTTCTGTCTCTGTACGTGAGTAGAGCGCCGCGACCAACTTGCGCAAAAAAACATTACGAGCTATTTTATCACCGACGGCGACTTTAATGACATTGGCGTGAAAATCTTCTGGGTTGCCTATACCATAGAGGCAAGATACGGAAGAGACTACAATGACATCGCGTCTGCCCGACAGCAAAGCCGAAGTAGTGGCAAGACGCAGCCTGTCTATCTCCTCATTGATCATGAGGTCTTTCTCAATGTATTTGTCCTGGGAGGGGATATAAGCCTCGGGCTGGTAGTAGTCGTAATAACTGACAAAATATTGTACGGAATTTTCAGGAAAAAATCCTTTCATTTCGCTGTACAACTGTGCGGCAAGAGTCTTGTTATGACTAAGAATCAAAGTGGGTTTCCGTACTTTCTCTATGACATTTGCCATAGTAAAGGTTTTACCGGAACCGGTCACACCCAATAAGACCTGTGCCGGCTCACCGGCGTTGATGCCGTCCACAAGCTGCGAAATGGCTTCGGGCTGGTCGCCTGTTGGCGAATACGGAGAATTTAATTTAAATTCCATACCATCATTTCGGTCTTAGAAAAGGGTTTGCCGTAGTATTGGCTGACGTTTATTGCTTAGGAACGCTTTTCTGTTTCTTGAAAAGAGAATTCCATCGCAAACGAATAACTCCAAAAAAGGCTTCTTCAAAAATTCCGGAACTCATTTTACTGGTTCCCAGACGCCGGTTAACAAAAACAATCGGAATCTCAACAACACGGTATTTCTTTTGATAGGCTGTAAACTTCATTTCTATCTGAAAAGCATATCCCTTAAACCGTATTTCATCAAGATCCATGTTTTCGAGCACATCTCGTGAGTAACATACGAAACCGGCAGTCGTGTCGTGGACTTTCATTCCAGTTATCAAACGCACATAAGCGGAGGCGAAATATGACATCAGCACGCGACCAATCGGCCAATTGACGACGTTGACACCACTGACATATCGCGAACCTACTGCCACGTCACCAATATGTTCGGCCACTGCCTGACGTAATCGGAGCAAATCTTTCGGATCGTGCGAAAAATCAGCGTCCATCTCGCATATATACGCGTAGTGACGTTGCAAAGCCCATTTAAACCCCGCAATATAAGCCGTTCCCAAACCCAGTTTTCCGGAGCGTTCAAGGATATGAACCCTGTCGGGATAAACTGTCATTCGTTCTTTTACAATGTCGGCCGTACCGTCAGGCGAATTGTCATCGACAACCAAGACATCAAACAGATTTCCATCAAGCTCCATTACAGCGTCAATAATCGCCGCAATGTTTTCCTTCTCGTTATATGTCGGTATAATGACGAGAGTGTCGCAAACGGATTTGTCTGCTGTATGCATTGATATGGAACGAATTTGCAAAGTTAGAAAAAATAAAGTATAGGATTAAAAATCCTTATTCAGCTGCAGGCGCGGGAGTAGTGGCGGGTGCTGATTCAGACTGGGCATTCAAACCGTCTATGATTTCCTGTGTGATGTCGAGAGCGGGATTGAAATAAGCGCCCGCATCCTTATGAAGGATAGCGTCGTAATGTTTGTCTTGATTATACTTGACAATAAAGTTGTCAATGGTCTGAATAAGAGCCTGTTGAACGCGGGTAGCTTCGGCGTCAAAATCCTGGGCGCGTTTGGCGTATTTGTTTTCAGAAGCCTGGATGTCGGCCTGGAGGTCACGCATGTCTTTTTCGTAGCTTTCCTGACTCAGATAAAGATTGCTCTGCGCTTTTTGCTGAATGTCATTCTGCTTTTTCTGCAAGTCTGCTGACAATTTGTTTTGAAGTTGCTGGAGCTCAAGTGCCTTCTGCTGCATCTTTTTTGTTTCTTGAGCCGCATATTCGTATTTCTCCAGAATGAGATTCATGTCAACATAACGTATATTGATGGAGGGAACAAAAGCTTCGTGATCGACCTTGGTGGTATCGCCGGGTGTCAGCTCAACGCCCTCGTTGTTGTCTTTGGATTCGTTGTTGTCCGAGTTGCCGCATGAATTAAGTGTCATAACCAGTGAGGCAATTCCTAAGAAGCATAAAACCGAGAAAACAGGTTTTTTCATTTTTAAAGTTCGTTTTAGTTATTATTATGGTATTTATTTTGCTTTGAGGCGCCGACGTTTAAAGCATGATTATTGTCCTTTTGACATGCATGTCCATCCGGAAAGCGGCCGTTTTTAAACAATAAAATCCTAAAACTCATAGCCAAAATGACAATGAGCAATAAAACGACAGCTAACAGAATAGTAATAATCTCAGTCGGCATAAAATAAGAAAAAGCCTAATAAGACCTTTTGTGGTGCAAATATATAAAAGTAATTAGAATTTTTGACTTGAAATAAAATTTATTTTGTAATTTAGTGGGCGAATTGTGGCTGTATTTAACAAAGTTTTTGACTATGTAAGAATATTTAAGAGCCATACCATGAACACTCAATATTAATTGCCTAAAATATTATTTTTATTAATCATATTTAAAATATCCGAAATATGCAGATGAAAGACCTCGAACCTAAAAAAGTGTTCGCTATCTTCGATGAAATTACAAAAGTTCCTCGTCCCTCGAAAAAGGAAGAAAAAATTCGTGAATGGCTGCTTGATTTTGCGAAAAAAAATAATTTGGCTGTAAAGACAGATGCCATCGGCAACGTGGTGATGTCAAAACCTGCCACTCCCGGTCACGAAGACGCTCCCGGAATTATCATGCAAGCTCACATGGATATGGTTTGCGAGAGTAACGATAAATCGTTCGATTTTGAAAATAACGGCATAACCACCATAGTCGACGGTGACTGGGTACGCGCAGACGGAACTACTCTGGGCGCTGACAATGGTATTGGTATGGCGGGTGCGTTGGCGGCTCTTACCGACGATACCCTAACTCACGGTCCGCTCGAGGTGCTGATAACCGTCGATGAGGAAACAGGACTGACCGGAGCCAATAACCTTGGCGACGACATGATACATGGGTCTATTCTTCTTAATCTCGACAGCGAAGACGACGCGGAAATTTTTGTAGGATGTGCCGGAGGCGTTGACACAACATGTACTTTCACTTATAAACGCTCAGTTGCGCCGACCGATTTCCATTATTTTAAATTTGATATAAGTAAAGGTCAAGGCGGCCATTCCGGAAGCGATATTAACGCCGGACGTGCCAACGCCGTACAATTGCTTGCTCGCTTTATGTGGGCGCTCTCGCAAAAACACGAGATTTCGTTATGCGAGATAGACGGCGGTAATCTTCGTAACGCCATTCCTCGCGCAGCGAATGCTATATTTGGTGTGGATACAGAGAAACGCGATGAAATAATGGCTGCGTTCAATCGTTTTGCTGCAGATGTTGAAAATGAATATTCCGGTGTTGAACCTACATTGGAGTTGACTCTCGAAACATGTGAGCGCCCGTCTTTCGCCATAGATCACGACACAACAGCCAGAGTGTTGGGTGCTCTTTATGCAGCTCCTCACGGAGTCATATCAATGAGTCGCGATCTGGAAGGTCTTGTTGAGACATCAACCAATCTTGCAAGCGTCAAAATGCCTCAAGATAATCAAATACTTGTGACAACAAGCCAGCGCTCGTCTGTAGAATCCCGTAAATGGGATATCGCTCACCGGGTGGAAGCTTTGTTTAAACTCGCTGGTGCCACCGTTACCCATGGTGATGGCTATCCCGGTTGGGCTCCTAACATGAATTCGACAATCATGAAAATTGCCGGTGAGGCTTATAACGAACTATACGGAATTCAGCCTGCCATTAAGGCTATACATGCCGGTCTCGAATGTGGTCTGTTCTTACAGAAATATCCTTATCTCGACATGGTGTCCTTCGGCCCGACTCTCCAGAACGTTCACTCTCCCAGTGAACGAATGTTTATACCCGCTGTAGATCGTTTCTGGCATCAATTACGCAGAACCATTGAAAAAGTGGCAGACTTGAAAAAATAGAATGATGCCTTTTATAAATTAACTTCTATTGCACAGAGGATGAAGCGCCGACTGAAGCATTCATCCTCTGTCAATTGTTTTTAGAGTAGCCAACAAATTCCATGAAATATCTTGTAGTTTTTGTTCTTATGCTCTGCAGCTTTTTCAGGGCATATTCGTCCGCTTCGGATGTCGTAGAAGAGACCTCTATTGAGTCGACTTTTGAGGTTATAGAGCCGACCGATACCTTAAACTATATCATTAGTGAAAAGGGCGATACCGTGTATCTGAGTATTGAACCGGCTCGGAGAAGCGGAAGACTGACCGAACAAGATTTTAAGGAAGTGGCAGAAGAACTGGGGGTGGAGACCGCTGCCATAAAAGCAGTAGTTGAGATAGAAGCCGGAAAAAGTCATAATGGCTTTTGGTCTGAACACAAACCGCTGATTAACTTCGATTTAAAGATGTTCAGAAAAATGGCGGCAAAAAATAAAGTTTCTCTCTCCGAGGCAGCCAAAACCCATCCTGTAATATTCGCAAGACCAAATATTTCAAAATATGGCAGTCAGCAAGCTGGGCAACAAGCGCGGTTGGATGCGGCTCGAACGGTCGATGACCTATCGGCAATAGAAGGCACATTCTGGGGAATGTTTCAAATAGGCGGGTTTAATTGGAAAAAATGCGGAACCTCAAATCCCGATGAATTTGTGGAATTGATGAGCCGTTCTGAGCGCGACCAGCTTGAATTATTTGCTGCATTTATACGTAATACGGGACTGCTGAAACATCTTCAAAATAAAAACTGGGCTGCTTTCGCAAGAGGGTATAATGGCCCTTCTTATGCCAAAAGAGGTTACCATACAAAAATGGCCAATGCTTACACGCGTTATAAAAAAGCAGAAAAATCAGTGGAACAAAAATAATTGATTTCTTCAGTTTTATCCGGCACATTCAAATCCTACTACACTCAACGATTCATCTAATCCTTGAAAAATCATATTGTTGGCAAAACGATGGTTTAATCTTTCAAAAATAACACAATTCGGATTTGATTCTGATTGGAGATAGCAAATAAGTTATAAAATATGCTAATATGTTTTATGGCTCAATGAAAATTCGTATTTTTGCATTAAATATATAAGTTATCAAATTAAAGTATAACAATACAGTAGCTCATTGCCCGAAGTTTATGAGGAAAATGAAAGCTCAAATAACGGGAATAATTGTAGTTATTCTCTTATGTATGTGGACTGTGCCCGTCGCGGCATCAGACATCGTTATAGTTGTTGACGCGGGTCACGGCGGCCATGACGCCGGATGTGTCGGAACAAAAGCGCGCGAAAAAGATATTACCCTTGACGTATCCAAAAGACTGGCTAAGAAAATTAATGAGAACCTTCCGGGAGTCAAAGCAATATTGACACGAGACACCGACCGTTTCCTTACTTTGCAGCAACGAGCAAACATAGCAAACCAGAATAACGGAGACTTGTTTATTAGCATACATGTAAACTCTGTCGACTATAAGACCCCCGGACGAAAAAACGTGCATGGCGCCTCGGTTTATACATTGGGACCGGATAAATCGCAGAATAACCTTAATGTGGCCATGCGAGAAAACTCTGTGATGGAATTGGAGGAGGATTATACCGGTACTTATAAAGGTTTTGATCCTAATTCGACAGAATCGTATATCATTTTTGAGCTTAACCAAAATGCGCACATGCGACAGAGCATTGATTTCGCCACGTTGACTCAGAATCATCTTATCAAAGATGCAGGCCGAGCCGACAAAGGTGTTCGCCAGGATGGTTTCTGGGTCTTGTGGGCCACACGTATGCCCGCCGTGCTTGTTGAGCTTGATTTTATATGTAATCCCGGCAGCGAGACATTCCTGAATTCCAACCAGGGAAGAGAATCCTGTGCTGATGCTCTGTTCAACGCTGTAAAAGAATATTTTAATAAATAGAGATAAGCAAATTAAAACTCGACACAATATGAAACGTATTTTTTCAAAAGAAGTCTTAATCGGTCTATTGGTAATTTTGGCTATCGCCGTACTTGTTGTCGGCATAGATTTTCTGAAAGGCGTAAATGTTTTTCAGAAAGAAAATACCTATCATATTTCTTATACAAGTGTGGAAGGTTTGGCTGTATCTGCTCCTGTGACAGTCAACGGTTATAAAGTAGGATTGGTCAGAGATATAGCATACGAATACGATAACCCCGGTCACGTGCGTGTTGATATTGACATCGATGACAACATGCATCTGCCCGAAGGCACGTTGGCCATTCTTTCTTCCGATTTGTTAGGCACGGCCAATATAACTCTTCAGCTCGGTGAAGGTGCACAGTATATCAAACCCGGATCGGAATTACCAGGGGTAGTGCCGTCAGGTATGTTGGATAAGGTTTCAAACGATTTGATGCCTACAATTTCTTCTATCTTTCCAAAAGTTGACACATTGCTCACCACAATAAACGGTCTTGTAGGTGACCCCGCCGTAAGGCAGTCGGTAGAACGGTTGGATGTTTTGACCGCTAACCTGGTTGCGACGACAAACCGTTTAAACGCTGTGGTGGCTACATTGCCCCCGATTACCACTGATATCAAAGATATTACCGGTAATTTTGTCCAGACATCAAACAACATCAATAAACTGACAGGCGAAATAAATGATTTGCCTATTGACAGTATAGTAGGAGCGCTCAATGGTACAATCCAAAATCTTCAGGATCTTACCCAGCAGCTTAAACAAGATTTGAACAATCCCGAATCAACGCTTGGCCGTCTTATGAACGATCCGGCACTTTACGAAAACCTCAACAACACCGTACAGAGTCTCGACTCGTTGTTTATTGACATCAAAAAGAATCCCAAACGCTACATAAACATTAAGTTGCTATGATAATAGCCTCATCCATCGCGACTTTCGGTCGCTATTGTCTGTTTATGAAACGTGTCTTTTCCGTACCGGAGAAGTGGGGCATTTTCTTTAAGCGGACAGTTGGCGAAATAAATAAGCTCGGAGTCGGTTCGATTTCCCTGGTCTTGATAATTTCTGTGTTTATTGGAGCAGTTATAGCCATTCAAATGCAGCTTAACATAACATCTCCGCTCATACCGAGTTACTCAGTGGGACTTGCAACGCGCGACATTGTGCTGCTTGAGTTCTCTAATTCTATTCTGTGCCTTATCCTTGCAGGTAAGGTCGGTTCGAACATAGCTTCTGAAATTGGCACAATGAGGGTGACCGAACAGATAGACGCATTGGAGATAATGGGTGTTAACAGTCGGTGTTATCTTGTATTGCCAAAGATTACTGGATTTGTATTCTTTATGCCTGTTCTGGTTGTCTTATGTATGTTTACGTCCTTGGCAGGCGGTTATCTGGTCGCAGTGTTCACGGACATCATTACCGTTTCGAGATATGTGTACGGTTTGCAGGCGCTTTTTGTTGAGTGGTACGTTTGGTACGCGTTAATAAAATCGTTGGTTTTCGCCTTTATTATAGCCTCTGTTGCTTCTTTCTATGGCTACTATGTAAAGGGTGGTGCACTTGACGTTGGTAAAGCCAGTACGAACGGAGTGGTTTCAAGCTCTATATTTATCCTTCTTTCAGACTTACTTTTAACCAAGTTGTTGTTGCAATGATAGAAGTAAAGAATGTAACTAAGTCGTTTGACGGACGCACCGTTCTGTTTGATATTAACGCCACCTTTTATACCGGCAAAACAAACCTCATTATTGGACAAAGCGGTTCGGGAAAGACCGTGCTTATGAAGTCGCTGGTCGGCTTGTTGACACCCGAAGAAGGAGAGATACTTTTCGATGGTCGCGATATGATGCGTATGTCAACCGAACAACGTAAAAATCTTCGTCGCGAAATAGGTATGCTTTTTCAGGGGTCGGCTCTTTTTGACTCCGAAACTGTTCTTGGCAATGTCATGTTTCCTCTCATCATGTTTTCTGACATGAATAAAGCCGAGATGAGGGAACGTGCTGAATTCTGTCTTGAACGTGTCAACCTTGTCGGAGCAGAAAACAAATATCCAAGCGAAATTTCAGGAGGAATGCAAAAACGTGTCGCCATTGCCCGTGCAATTGCATTAAATCCTAAGTATCTTTTTTGTGATGAGCCCAATTCTGGATTAGACCCTCGTACATCGATTCTTATCGATGAATTGCTCCATGACATTACGCATGAGTATAATATTACGACGGTAATCAATACCCATGATATGAACTCTGTCCTTGGTATTGGTGAAAATATCATTTTCATTGATAAGGGACACCGAGAGTGGGTAGGGGATATGCATAAAATATTTGGAACAGCCAACGAGGCGCTGAATGATTTCGTGTTTGCCACTGACTTGTTTCAGGAGGTTAAGGAATACATTCTTAAGAACGGCCGCACAGCCCACGGAGCCGCGCGTCGCGATGTGATGCAAAAGAAATAGGCTACCTTCATATCAAAGACGTTATCCTGGCGATGAGATTCAGCGATATTCCCGGACATAAAGAGATAAAGGCACAGTTACGGCAACTTGTTGATAGCGGCCGAATACCTCATGCCCTTTTGCTTGAAGGACCGGAAGGTATCGGAAAACATGCTTTGGCGCGCGCTTTCATTCAGTACGTCACATGTAGCAATAGGCGTAATGGCGATTCGTGCGGAGTTTGCCCCGCTTGCGTACAACATGCGGCGCTCCAGCATATTGACACTATCTATACTTTTCCGTATGTAAAGCCCGCTTCATCAAAGACTTATGTGTGTGATGACTATTTGCGCGATTTCATAGATTTTGTGAATGATAGTCCATATATGGATACTACCAAGTGGGCAATAAAACTTGGCAATCCGAATACCAAACCGGTCATATATGTTGACGAAGCAACCGAACTTATTCGCAAGTTAAGTTATGCGCCACATTCTTCACGTTATAAGAGCGTAATAATTTGGCAGGCAGATAAGCTTAACGATACGGCAGCCAATAAGTTGCTCAAACTTATTGAAGAGCCTCCGGGACAGGCTATCATCGTGATGACATCGAGCGAACCCATGAATATTTTGCCCACTGTCTATTCGCGAGTACAGCGCATAAAGGTGCCACGGCATGCCGATGAAGAGGTGGCCAATTTCATTATGACAACAACTGACACAGATGTCAACATGGCTGTCAGTCTGGCTCCTTTGGCCAGAGGGAGTTTCCTGCAAGCTATTCAACTGGTTGAAAAGCGTAACGACACTGAGCGATACCTCGAAAAGTTTATCAGTCTGATGAGGTTGGCATATCAACGCGATATCCATGCGCTGAAAGAATGGGCGAATGAGACCGGAGGTGAAAAACGTGATTACATCGTTGGATATTTGGAATATATGGCTCGTATGCTTCGAGAAAACTTTATATCCAATTTACACGATGCATCATTCACTCTTATGATGCCTGCAGAGTCTAACTTCAGTAAAAACTTTGCGCGTTTCGTTAACGAACGTAATGTTATAGGCCTATATGAAGCGGTATCTCAAGCTATTGTAGATATCAGGGGAAATGCCAATACAAGGATCGTTTTGTTCGACCTTGCCATAACGGTCATATTGCTTCTAAAGCAATAATTTCTTTCTAAAAGAATAAAATCCGGTTTTATACCTCGGCCGTCACGACCCACACGACACACCTTTTTGTTTTAGACAATCGTCCGTTGCAAGGATGTGATACCTTATTTGTGATTCATTAAATAAGGGTAGAGTTACATTAAACCCCCTACTATTTGTCGCTTTTTATATTTTACCTCAGTTATTTGTCGATAAATAAAATTAAGGGAGAGCTCCAACGGCTCTCCCTTAATTTTATTATGCAAAGTAATTGTCAATACAAATTATTCGGTAGCGTCAGCAGTGAACAACAGGCTGTTGTTTTTCACCTTGCGATTGCCGATAAGTAGATCCAAACCGGTTTGAGGTGTGCGAATATTAGATGCGACCTCATCAAGACGTGTCTTAAGAGGAACTGCATCGAAATCGGGTGTGGTCACTTCCTCAACCTCGAATACGTAAACGGCGTTATTACCTTTAACCGGGCCAACAAATGTACCCTTGTTTGCAGCAGCCAATTTACCCTGTGCCTCATCGCCTACGGTACCGGCTGCAAAGGCGACATTCATGGTCTGAGGAGTTACACCCATCGCTGTGGCATACTCATCAACATTATTGCCTTTACCGCTATATTTCTCAATGATGCTTTGAGCCTGTTTGTTAGCTATGGCCTGAGGAACCAAGTTAGCGTGTACCTGATAGCTCGAAGCGGGTACGTAATTGTCAAATACATCGGTGACTGCTACAGCTATAAGATAATCCTGCGATTCATCGGGCTGTCCGTTTCGACCGTAAATTTGTTTCTGACGTGTAAAGACGGGCGAAACAGCACCTTTTTTAGCATCCATAGCCCATTTTACAACCGAGCGAGTGGCAGGTGTCATTTGGGGAGAATAAATAGTGGTGCTGTTGGGCGAGATAATGCTGTACAGTGCGTTGTATGTACCGGTACTGTCGTTGACGAATTGTTCGGCAGTGGGATGGTTAGCCACATAATTATGCAGTTGCTGTGCCAAGTTCTGACGTGTTCTTTCCGAAGGATATACGTCATAGTTCATGATAGCTATCTGATAAGCGGGAACTGCTGCTTCGCGTTCTTTGACGAGGAATGCCATGGTCATGGGCTGACCCTGCAGAGTGTCTGTAACCAGAACATACTCGTTCACCGGACCTGATGTGAGCATTTCATTAAACTTTGGCGAATTCGTCAATACGGCAAAGTTGGGGTTGGGGTTTATAAGGCTCATGTTGACATCAGCGAACTGGCCGCCAGTAAGAGCGCGAATAACCGAGTCAACAGCCTCGGGTGTCTTAACAGCAAAGAGCGAGTCGGCTTGAACTTCGTTTTCCACTGGCATCATGTCGAATACAACTTTATTGATGCCTGTAGTAACGTCAAGAACTTTAGCAAGGGTCTTTTTGCCGCGCGGAGCGAAAAGTTCATGAACCGAGCCTTTCGAAATGCCTGCGCTGTCAAGACGCATTGAAGTGTACTGAGCGTTATTTGACAAGTCTTCATCTGTCAGCATAAGGGTTTGCTGTGAGAATCCCTTATGGTCGAGCACTGCTTCGATGCCTTCAGAAAGTGCGAGTTCAGCTTTCAACGCGGCAGCTTCATTTTCAGCCAATTGATAATCTTCGTCAGAAGCGGCGATGGGAACGATTATAAAGGCTACTTCGCGGTTTTCGTCCAAAATGCGATAAGCATCTTTCGACTCGTTATAGATCGCTTCATAGTCAGCATCCTCGATGGTGAGGTCGGCCACATTGACAGTGCTAAAGGGCACGCTGGCTACCTTAACGCGACTCAAGTTATTATGATCTTCAAAATATCCTTTTGCATCGGCTTTGTTGGGTTGAACAAGAGCGCCAAGCATTTGATTGTAGAGTTGATACTGGACGTTTTTGGCAACGTTTGTTTCCATATTCTGCCATGCTGCGGTTAAACCGGCTGCCATTTGCGGTTCGAGACGGTAACGAGCCGGGTTTTTGATGGCGTCAAGATAAGTTTCGGGTTCAACGATACCAACCGACTGAAGATAGCCCATTGTCTCGTTGGGGTTACCGCCGACTTCGCTTATCAGCGTTTGCCATACATAGCCTGCCGTACCGGGATTTGCCACAAATTGTGAAAGGAACTCGTCGGTAACTTCAATGCCCAAGCGTTCACACTCGGTCGCCATGAGTTTATCATAAAGGGCAGCATCCACAGCTTGCGAATAACGATAATCGGGATCGGCGTATTCGGCCGGAACAGATTGACCGGTAGCACGAGCTTGTTTAAGATTGTTTTCCAACTGTTCGCTTGTGGCGTTTAAATCCATCTGCGAAACTTTTGTTTTACCCACTGAGGCGATAGTGTCGCCGGGGCCAAAGAGTGAACGTCCTGAATTAAGGAAGTCGCCAAGAATGAAAGCAAGCAGTGCACCAATGATAATGATGAACAAAAGCACTGAACGCTTTCTGATTTTTTCTAAAACTGCCATTTTTGTTATTGTGTTTGGTTTATATTTTTACTTGTCAAGTTGGTTATACTCATAAACTTAAGGCCTCGATGCATGGTAAATTACATGAATCGCGACTTTTTAACCGCACAAAGGTAATAATTTTTTTTCAAAAAAACTGTACTACAATTGTTTTTTAGCAAGTTTTTAAGCGCTTTTCAAAGCTTTTTACACACATTTTACTCTCTTATTAAACGTAATATGACGTTCATAAAATATGTTTATACAGAAGTTCGTATGTTGACATTGTGATTTCATAATGTTAACATACGAACTATATAATCTTTTGTTGACAAATATCTGAACGCTTCTTATTGAACGGAGGAGGTTTGGGCGGTATTGTTCAATTCTGTCTTGACATCTCCATTCTCGGGTGAATTAATGCCGATATGATTTGCCGAATATATTCTTAAACCACCGAAATCGTTGGCGGCAGCGGCTATATGTTCCATAATCTCGCTTTGGATACCTTCATACTCGTCCCAATTGGTAAGTGCGGTGAAACACCATATCTGCAAAGGTATCCCCATGTCCGAGCCTTGCAACAATCTCACCATTATGCGCTGATCTTGTGAGATTTTAGGATGTGAACACAGATATATACCGACATAGGCTCTGAAAAGACCCAGGTTGGTCTCTAAAGTACCGTTTTCCGGTTTCAATCCGGGATCGGATTGCACCAAAGTCCCTTGATTTCGCAGTTTGGTTACAAAATCGGTCATCACGGGATATTTGGTGCATATATCCGAAATGAAAGCATCATCAATAGTTTTAATCGACAGGATATCTACGATGAAGGAATTCATGATGCGACGCACATTAAGGTCGTACATGCTTTTGTAATTCTGGAAAGATGTAGATACAAGGGTGTAAGGAGGTACCATTACAGTCGTAAAGTCCCAGTTTTGTATTTTGACCGTCGAGAGCGAAACGTCCTGAACGATACCGTTTGCAGGTGTCCCGGGAACAATGATCCAGTCGCCGACATGAATCATGTCATTGTCACTCATCTGAATTCCGGCGACAAAACCCAGTATGCTGTCTTTGAAAATAAGCATAAGGGCAGCGGCAAAAGCGCCCAAGCCTGCCAGAAGAGTCGCCGGTGATTTATCCAACAAGATACAGACTGCAAGGATGACGATGACAATCCAAACAATACCTATGGCTACATTCCTGACTCCTTTTAAGGGTAGGTTTTTCCGGTTGTCCTTGGCATTGAAACGGTCAAACATGAACGATATCACTGCATTGATGCCCATAGCGAAAGTGATAAGGATATAAACACCAACGATTCGCATTATCCAATGTAATTGTGTGGATCCCGACTCAAAGGCGAAAGGTATCAAAGCCAAAAATACCAGTGGGGGTATGATATGCGAACACTTGGTAAATACCTCGTGCGTGTGCAAGTCATAAGCAATTCCACTTTGTTTGACCGAAACAGCTTTACGAGTGATAAATAATATGAGCTTTTTTAAAAGAATTCCAATCAGCACCGATAATAGACTGATTATCACTATGTAGATAATATCTTCAAGATGCTCATAATGACTTAGGCCAAGATGGTTTAACATGCCATCTATGGTATTGAGCAACCATGATGCTACGGTGTGGGTCGGAATAACTTTTAAAAGAATCATAAGCGTTAAATGGATGAATTCATATCAATCAATGAAATACCTACTTTTTAAACATAATTTATAAAATTTGGTTCAAAAAAACGTTTTGTCAAACATAGAAATTTAATTAACTTTGCAAAAGTGGCGTTCGTCATGGAAAAAACAAATCGAACAGGAAAAGTTTCGTTGTTGAGCCCATGAAAAATACGCTTAAATTCCTGTACGACAATAAAATATATTTATATATAAAAAATATGAAGCAGCCCTTTGTGCATTTGCATGTACATTCTCAATACTCGTTGTTAGACGGCCAAGCTCCTGTTGCTTCCCTCGTGGATAAAGCCATTGCGGATGGTCAAGGTGCCCTTGCTCTTACGGATCACGGCACTATGTACGGCATAAAGGAGTTCTTTAATTATACAGCCAAGAAGAACAAGGCAACAAAAGAAGCTATTAAAAAAGCAAAAGCCGCTTTGGAGGAGGCTCGCAATGCCAATGATGCCGAAGCATTGAGTATGGCAGAAAAAGAATTGACAGAAGCTCAAAAGAAATATTTAAAACCCATTCTGGGATGCGAGGTGTATGTGGCCAATAACAGCCTTACTGACCGTTCCGATAAAAATGATAAAGGTCGACACCTTATTTTATTAGCTAAGAACTCTGTCGGTTATCACAATCTTATAAAAATTGTGTCACAAGCCTGGACAGAGGGCTTTTATAGTCATCCCCGTACAGACAAACAAGCGATAGCCCGACATAAGGAAGGATTGATTGTGTGTTCGGCGTGTCTGGGGGGTGAAGTGCCCCGGTTGCTGATTTCAGGTAATTATGCTGAGGCGGACAAGGCCGTTAAATGGTGGAAAGACCTTATGGGGGACGATTATTATATCGAGTTGCAACGGCATAAGGCCACAGTGCCAAGAGCCAACCACGAAACATATCGTCTTCAGATGAGTATCGAGAAGCAACTGCTTGAATTGGCTGCAAAGCACAACGTAAAGGTGTTGGCTACCAATGATGTGCATTTTGTCGAAGAAGAAGATGCAGAAGCCCACGACCGACTTATTTGTCTTTCGACCAACAAATTCCTCGCTGATGAATCGCGTATGTTGTATTCCAAGCAGGAATGGATGAAGACAAAGTCCGAAATGTATGAGCTTTTCGCTGACATGCCCGAAGTTCTTGCAACCACGCAGGAAGTTGCAGATAAAATAGAAGAATACACCATTGATCATGCCCCGATCATGCCTAACTTCGAAATTCCCGCAAGTTTCGGCACGGAGGAAGATTTGCGCAAACGGCTCACTCATGAAGATTTGTTCAACGAGTTTACTCGTGACGAAAACGGGAACGTGGTATTGAGCCGGGAAGAAGCTGAAAAGAAGATAGCCAATCTTGGCGGTTACGAAAAATTATATCGAATAAAATTCGAAGCCGACTATCTTTCCAAACTGGCTTATGACGGGGCGGAGCGAAGATATGGAACGCCATTGTCAGAAGAATTGAAAGAACGAATCAATTTCGAATTATATATAATGAAGACAATGGGTTTTCCGGGTTATTTCCTCATTGTACAAGACTTTATCAACGCTGCGCGTCAACAACTCGGCGTAAGCGTCGGACCCGGTCGCGGATCAGCAGCAGGTTCATGTGTGGCGTATTGTCTGGGTATCACACAAATTGACCCAATCAAGTATGACTTGCTCTTCGAACGTTTTCTTAATCCCGATCGTATCTCATTGCCCGATATAGATATAGACTTTGATGATGACGGCCGAGGAGACGTCTTGAAATATGTAACTCATAAATATGGGGAGGAAAAAGTAGCACATATCATCACATACGGCACCATGGCTGCGAAAAGTGCCATCAAGGATGTTGCCCGTGTGGAACAACTCCCTTTGTCAGAATCCAACAGACTAAGCAAGCTCGTACCTGGTCGCATGCCCGAGGTCAACGGGAAAGCTCTTAAACAGAATCTTAAAAATTGTTATGAGTATGTGGACGCATTTAAGGTTGAATTGTCAAATCCCGACCCGATAGTGCGCGAAACATTGAAATATGCTAAAGCACTTGAGGGTAACGTGCGCAACGTAGGTGTTCATGCTTGCGGTGTGATAATATGTCGCGATGACATAACAGATTGGGTACCTGTGTCGACTGCTACCGACAAAGAGGAGGGCAAATTGTTGGTGACTCAATATGAAGGCAGTATAATCGAAGAGACCGGTCTTATCAAAATGGACTTTTTGGGTTTGAAAACCTTGTCTATATTGAAAGACGCGGTACACAACATCAAACTCAACAAAGGCATTGATATCGACCTGGATAATATACCGCTTGACGATAAAAAAACATACGAACTGTTTACCGAAGGACGCACTATTGGAACTTTCCAGTTCGAATCGGCCGGCATGCAGAAATATCTTAAGGAACTCAAACCTTCAAAATTCGAAGATTTGATAGCAATGAACGCCCTGTACCGACCCGGTCCTATGGATTATATCCCCGATTTTATCAAACGTAAGCATGGAGAGAGCCCTATAGTCTATGATATACCTGAGATGGAAAAGTACCTTAAGGATACTTATGGCATAACAGTGTATCAAGAACAGGTCATGCTCCTGTCAAGACTATTGGCAAATTTTACCCGAGGCGAATCGGATACATTGCGTAAAGCCATGGGTAAGAAACTTATCGACAAGATGAATGCTTTGAAAGCAAAATTCCTTGCCGGCGGACAGGCTAACGGACATAACCAGCAAGTCCTGGAAAAGATTTGGGCTGACTGGGAAAAGTTCGCAAGTTACGCTTTCAACAAAAGTCATGCTACGTGTTATTCGTGGATAGCTTTCCAAACTGCTTATCTCAAGGCTCATTATCCCTCGGAATATATGGCTGCCGTGCTTTCACGAAATCTTAATGACCTTACTAAACTGACATTCTTTATGGACGAGTGTCGCGCCATGCGAATAGCCGTACTTGGTCCTGATGTGAACGAATCCTTCAGCAAGTTTGGTGTGAACTCTCGCGGTGACATACGTTTTGGATTGAGTGCTATCAAGGGAGTTGGAAAGAATGTAGTGGATGCTATAGTCAAAGCTCGTTCTTCCGAACCGTTTAAGGATATATATGATTTTGTGGAGCGAGTTCCGACTGGAGTCCTTAATCGCCGTACATTCGAAGCCTTGGCGTTGTCGGGAGCGTTTGACTGTTTTGAAGGTACCAAACGCGAGGACTTTTTCGCTGTCAACAGTCGTGATGAATCCATGGCCGAGATTTTATTGCGATATGGCAATAACTATCAAGCTCATTCTCGCAACAATGAGGCATCGTTGTTCGACTTTGACGATTCGATAGATTTAACTAAAGATGCTCGACCACCAATCAAACCCGCAGTTCAGTGGGCTGCGCCCGATAGGCTCGCGAAAGAAAAAGAATATGTCGGAATGTATCTCTCGGAACATCCGCTCGATCCTTACTATATGGAACTGACTTACGGAACCACAGCCCGACTTTCAGAAATAGATGAGTTAGAGCCGGTAGAAGGTGCTGAGGTAGTGTTTGGAGGCATGGTAACTTCCTACGAGACCAAATTGTCAAAAAACAATAATCGATACGGTGTCATGCGTATCGAGGATATTTCTGGGTCGTACGATGTAAGATTGTTTGGTGATAATGTCTTTAAATTCGGGAACTATGGCATACCCGGTACGCCTGTCCTGATAACATGCGAATTTAAACGACGCTTCAAAAGCACTGACATTTCACTTGAGGTCAAAAACATTCAACCGTTGGAGCATATCAAAGGCAAACTCATAAAGAGCCTGACCTTAAACGTAAGCAGTAAAGAAGCCGATAACCGACTGCAGTCGTTGCTCGAAGAGCATTTAGTTTCTGAAAATTCGGATGCCAACGACGAATTGAGTTCGTCCGGCTTGAATATAAATCTTTATGATCCGACCTTTAACCGATCCGTTTTACTGACCTCATCCATAAAAATCAATCTTTCTCGAAAATTCATTGAGATGCTCGAAGAGAATGAGATTGAGTTTAATGTAGAGACATATACAGCTTAATCATTTTTTAAACCACATAAAAATCGCTATTATGGCACAAACATTTACTGACAGTAACATTGACGAAATCATTGCGACAGGCAAACCAGTCATTGTTGATTTTTGGGCAACATGGTGCGGACCGTGCAAAGCCATGGCTCCTGCTATAGACAAACTTGCCGAGAAGTTTGAAGGACAGATAGAAGTTGGAAAATACAACTGCGATGAAGAAAACGACTTCGCCTCCTCCAATCGTATCATGTCTCTTCCTACCATCCTTTTTTTCAAAAATGGCAAGAAGACAGACATACGTTTAGCGGGCTCACAATCGTTTGACACCCTTGTGGAGAAGGCTGAAGAACTTCTAAAACTTTAAACCTTCACTATCTACGCATAAGTTCGTATGCTTGCATACATATCTTCGGATGTCACGTACGAACAAAATTTCATCCCGTCCTGAGCATCAACAAAGATGAATAGGGACGGGATGAAGTGTTTATACAATTCAAGGCAATGAGTGGTACAAGAGTGGAAATGTACAACTATATTTTTTGCCTGTAATCACAGGTTTATATACATATTCAATCTTTGCACATAATAATGATTAGAGTGCTTGTTGAAAATTATATATTATCCTTAAGCCATTTTTTGAAGCGATTTATTGCCTCGGCGAAAGTGACATGAGCGGTGGCCATATTTATGCGAATGTATCCTTCACCTTCGGGTCCATACGTTGTTCCGGCCGTAAACCATACTTTTGCTTGTGAACGTAAACGTTCTGAGATTTCCGCAACAGGCTTACCCAATGCCCTTACATCGACCCAGGCAAGATAAGAACCCTCTAATGGCAAAACTTTTATTTGCGGGAATTCTTTAAGCTCATTGCACAGATACTTATAGTTCTCGTGCACATAGTCAATCATAGCGTTGAGCCAGTCTTCGCTTTCATTATAAGCGGCTATTGTAGCGACAACGCCAAAAGGTCCCACGTCGCAAGTCTCGTTTACATTGACTGCTCGTTTGATTTTTTCTCGAAGCTGCTCAAACGGAGTCACGATGTTGGCAATATGCAAACCGGCAGTGTTAAAGGATTTGCTGGCTGAGACCATTGAAACATATTCGCCGGTGGCCACATGGGCAAAAGGTGTGTACTTATATCCCGGCATTACAATCTCGTTATGTATCTCGTCGGACAAGACAATGATATTGTGTTTTACACACAATTCGTTGACATGCGCCAACTCTTCTTTTGTCCAAACACGTCCACCTGGGTTATGAGGGTTGCATAACAACAATATCTTGGCTTCGGGGAGAGCCAATTTATTTTCCAGATCAGAAAAATCAATTTTATACAGGCCATTCTCAATAATCAATGGCGAGCCTATTGTCTGACACTCATTGTTGCGGATTGAAGAGTAAAAACAGTTATATACGGGAGTCATGATGACAACTCCGTCACCAGGTTTTGTAAGACCTTTTATGACGGACGATGTGGCAGGCACTACTCCGGTCGTATATATTATGTTTTCAGACGGTATATCCCAATTATGTCTGCGGTTAAACCAGTCGCGAACTGCCTGGTAATAAACTTTGCCGGGATGAGTGTATCCGAAAATGCCATGCGCCGCTCTTTTTTCGATGGCATCGATAATGGCGGGAGATGTGCGAAAATCCATGTCAGCGACCCAAAGCGGTAGAACCTCGCAGTCAGGGCAGTCATCCCATTTTAGAGAATCGGTGTTACGACGGTTAACGGGCGTGTCGAAATCAAATTTTGTTTTCATGACTAAATATTTAGATTGGTTATAATTATTTCTTTAGAGTATAAATTCGTCAGGTTGTTCAATCTCCTGAACGCTTACCATGTTATCCGGAGTTATCTTCAATGCTTTGTTAATCCACCGGCCTCGACAGAAAACAAACAGGAAAATAAGGCCTCTTACACTCAACTCGATGGCCATTGCAAGCCATACACCGAACAGACCCAGCGAAGAGGCAAGCAAGAGAGACAGGGTGATACGCACACCCCATATGCACGAAAAGTTAATGACGGCCGGAGTAACAGTGTATCCGGCACCTATAAAGACTCCATAAGTTACAATAGCAGCTCCAAACATAGGTTCAGCCCATGCTTCAGTTCTTAATGCCATAGTACCCAAAGCGATGACTTCGCTGTCCGGGGTAAAGAAAGACATCATTTCCGCAGCCAGCAGCCACATAACTATGCCGAGTACGGCCATCACGCCTATGCCAAGGACAATAGTTATACGTCCGAAACTTTTGGCAAGATGTTTCTTCCCGGCTCCAAAGCTTTGTCCTACCAGAGTAGTGGCAGCGTCGCTTATGCCATAACCAGGCATATAACACAAGCCTTCGGCTGTCACCCCGAAAGCGTTTGCCGCAATAGCCGCTGTTCCAAGTGGTGCCACGATGGCCGTCACCAAGATTTGAGCGCTACACATCACCACGCGTTCTATAGCCAATGGCCATGAAATGATGCATGCGCGTTTTATGGTAGTCTTCTTTAGTGACCACCATTTACGTATGTTCCGGGCAGGATGACTTAACTTGTCCGAGCGGAATAACATATAATATATCATGATGCCACCCGCTACTATCTCAGCGAAAAGTGTTCCAAGAGCAGCTCCTGTCACTCCGAGACCGGCACCGGGCAAAAAAATCTGAAATCCTAATAGGTTCACGTCGCGCGATGGAAAAATCATCAGCATGTTAAACAGGACGTCAAGAACGCACATTACTACATTAAAGATGCCTGGAATGAGCATGTTGCCGCTACAGCGTAACATTGAAGATGACAGGTAGGCCATGAACATGACAGGTAAGGAAAGTGCGAAAATACTGAAGTATGAGACACTCCCGGCTATAATATCGTCATTGCCGCCCAGCCAATGCGGTAAATGTGGCGCTATCACCAAGCCGATGATAGCCAACAGACATGCAAGCCCTAAAACTATTATTATGGACTGTCGTAAAACAGAACGGGCTTCTTCATTCCGGCCACCACCGATAAGATGCGCAACTTGTACAGCATAACCTGTAGCCGTGGCTGTGCCGATACCCCAAAAAAGCCATGTCGTGGTTGCCATCAATCCGATGGAAGCTGCCGGACCTGCGCCTAATTGTCCTACCATAGACGCATCGATATATTCCATGAGGATGGTCGACAACTGAGCCATAATGGCCGGCCAACTGAGTTTGGCAACCAGTATTAACTTCGAACTCAGAGCGTTTATATGCTCGGAATTAAATTTCTCAGCTAAATTAAGGTCACTTTTACTCACAACTCCTAAAGGTAGATGTTACTCAAGAATAATCTTGCAGTCAGCAGGTTGTTGTATATTTTCGTCAAGGATGATCTGTCCAACCTTCGGGACGCGAATTTGACCGGTGGTGGGATTCTTGATACTTACCATCGGCGATACTATTTTTGCGTCGAGTTCACTTTCCTCAAAAGCTAAATCGGCATCTTGCCCAAATGTACAATCTATGATTTTGAGGTTGTGAGCGTAGCATAAGGGTTGGGTACCTGTAATATGGCAATTGATAAGAGTAAGGTTGTGGGAATGCCATCCTAAATATTCACCATGGAGCTCACTGTCGCGGACAGTAACATTTTCTGTGTTCCAAAACGCATCCTTGCTGTGAATCAAAGCGTTGCGAATCTCAACATTTCTCGCATACTGGAAAGAATAGTTTCCGTGCTGTTCATAATCCTCAATAGTGATATCTGAAGAATGCATGAAAAGATAATCGCAGTTATGTATGCTCACCTTGTTAAGTTTGACGTGGCGACAATGCCAAAACATCTCCTGACCGTCGGGAAAATCAGTGTTTTTAACTTCCACATCTTCGATCTCGCGAAACATCTTAGGGGCAGTAACGGTGCAATCAATCATTTTGCAGCCTCTGCTGTACCATAACGCTGCGCGGGCACCTTCGTTAAATATACATTGCCTTACTGTAAAACCGTCACAATGCCAAAATGGGTATTTGCCGTTAAAGGTGCATTTTTCGGCAATTATGTTTTTACATCTTTTCAATGCCGATTCGCCAACTCCTATACTGACATTTTCAAGCAATAAATCGTGCCGGGCAAATAAAGGTCGTTCGCCTTCAAATTCCGCATTTTTGATAGTATCCATACAATTAAGAGACTTTAATCATTATCATAAAAACGAATATCTCCGAGCATTAAATGACGGCTAAAAAAAGCGTGTTGAAACAAGTCGGAGTCGGAAAATAATAAGGATGGGTATTTTTACGTTTTATTTGCAAAAAAGCACCGCAAAGTTAAGGATTTTTTTTCTAATTTTGCACATCCATTCACGCTCACATTATTCATGAAATATATAAGCACTCGACATAATTCTCCGTCGGTTGGACTCATAGAAGCTTTATGGCATCCATTGGCTCCTGACAACGGTTTGTATTTGCCTGAATCTGTGCCCGAATTGCCCAAGGCTGTTCTTGACAATATGGCCGAAATGAGTATGGCCGAAATAGGATATGTAGTTTTCAAGGCACTTCTGGGAGAAGAGTTCACTTCTGTTGCAATCAAAAAATTTTCGGAAGAGGTTTACAGCTTCCCGGCTCCCATGGTCGAGTTGAACAATCAAATGTCAGTTCTCGAACTTTTTGAAGGACCCACGTTGGCCTTTAAAGATTTCGGAGCTCGCGCAATAGCAGGTCTGCTTCGAATGACTACCGCGAGGCATGGAGATAAACCTGTCAATATCCTTATTGCCACGACAGGCAATACCGGTAGCGCTATTGCTAACGCTTTGGCCGGTGTCCCGAACATGAACGTCTTCGTCGTCTTCCCTCGTGGTACTGCTACAAGAGCTCTCGAAAGTCAATTTACCACGCGAGGAGGCAATATCTATCCCATTGAAGTAAGTGGATCAATAGACTCTTGTCACACTCTTGTAGTTACGGCTATGAGTGACATGGAGTTAAACGAGCGTAGCGTAATGTTGTCCGTCAGTTCTGGCAATATAGCAAGGTTGATTGGACAAACCGTGTATTATTTTTATGGTGTGTCACGTATGATGGCTCGTGAAAGAAAAGGACGTCAGGTAGTAGTGTCTTTACCGGCAGGTAATCTGGGCAATCTGACCGCCGGAATTCTTGCAAAACGAATGGGGCTCGACATTAATCATTTTATAGCCTGTGAGAACGCCAATAATTATCTGTCGCGAGCTCTATTGAATGACGATTTTGTACCCCATGCAGCTCAACCTACCTTGGCGTACGCTGCCGATAAATCAGTCCCCACCAATATCGAACGTCTCTTCGATCTTTATAAAGACGATGTTGAACAGCTACTTGCGGATGTCAAACCTGTGACGGTTTCAGATGCAGGAATTATCGAAGCTATTAATGAGTGTTATTCGCGTTACGATTATCTTTTGGATCCTCATACGGCTTTAGCATATTACGGTTTGAATCAGAATATCCGTCACGACCAAACAGGCCTCATTTTAGCCACGGCTCATCCTGCTAAAAGTCTGACAGCAATGTCTGCGATAACAGGCAGACCTCTTGAACTTCCACTGCAATTAAACAAGTTTATGGGTAGACCCGATTACCGTCAGCGAATTAAACCCGTTTATTCCAGTTTACGTGAAATAATCATTGAGAAAACTAATAAATAAAATGAAAGGTATGTCAAACAAAAGATCGTTAAAAAAACATATTCACAGAGTATGCGGACAGGCCGCTGTTGAGGTTCTACAGGATTTACCGGTCGAAATAGCGCATAAAGCCGTTGTACAACTTGCTGTTTTGCAAAGTGGCGCACTCTCGAAAGTGTCATTCAGTTTTGATCACTCTCGTCGTGATTTCGCCAACAAGCATGCTTATAATAAAGCACGTACATTATATGTAAAAGCAGCTTATGATAAATTGAAAAGCGATTTCAACAAAGATTTACAAAAAATAGTTTCCGAAATCAATTCAAATCTTTCTGATAACGATCGTCAGGCCAACAAGGAAAAAGCCAACGATTAAAGTCTTTTTATCGTTAATGCTTCTTGTGTCTTAATAGAGTATAAAATGAAGGTATTAAAGTTTGGAGGAACGTCGGTTGGTAGTGCCCAACGAATAAAAAATGTTGCTGAATTAATAAGTAGCCGTGGCCGTAATATTATTGTGTTGTCTGCAATGGCGGGCACGACAAACCACCTGGTGGAAATAAGCAATTATCTTTCAAAAGGCAATAGTGCCGGCTCTTTGGAATCTATAAATAAGCTGAAGGCGAAATATATAGACGTTCTTGACGAACTTTTTGATACCAGGTCTGCAAGTGAAGGAACCCGAGGAGGGGCGATGATACATGCAGCAGCTGTTACAGCCAAAGCCAAAGCTACAGCTGCCATAGAGTCCGTTTTCGATACTTTATATTCAATGATAGGCATCGATTTCACAGAAGCCGACGAGAAAGAAATTCTGGCACAAGGTGAGTTGATGTCAACAGCCATGATGACTGAATATCTGCGCATGCAAGGCATTAGGGTTGTCTTGTTGTCCGCTCTTGATTTTATGCGCATTGATGCCGACTCAGAACCGGACATGCGCTATATAACCACTCGTCTTAAACGACTGTTCGATATGAAAAACGACTATGACCTTTACATAACCCAAGGATATATATGTCGCAACAGTCATGGTGAGATAGACAACCTGCAACGAGGCGGCAGTGATTATACAGCATCTCTAATCGGCGCGGCCATTAATGCTGAAGAGATTGAGATATGGACAGACATTGATGGCATGCATAACAACGACCCCCGTTTCGTCGAAAATACTAAACCGGTAAGTGAGCTGCATTTTGACGAAGCTGCCGAACTGGCATATTTCGGTGCCAAAATTCTACATCCCTCTTGTGTTCTACCCGCCCGTTTAAGCAACATTCCGATTCGGTTGCTTAACACCATGGAGCCCCATAAACCCGGTACGTTGATTTATAATATGGCGTCAACGAAGACCATAAAGGCAGTTGCAGCTAAAGACGGTATTACGGTAATCAATATTAAATCCGGGAGATCGTTGGTGGCATACGGGTTTTTACATAAGGTGTTCGAGACTTTCGAGAAATATCGCACCCCCATCGATATGATGGCTACAAGTGAGGTTGGTGTCACAGTGACAATAGATAATGTCAACCGTCTTGCGGACATTGTAAACGACCTTATGAAATTCTCCACTGTCACTACAGATAGCGATATGACTATAATCTGTGTTGTTGGTGATATGGACTGGCATAACACTGGCTTTGAGTCTAAAACAGTCGAGGCTATGCGAGACATTCCTGTGCGAATGATAAGCTATGGAGGCTCAAACCGAAATATTTCTTTTGTGGTCAAATCGGACGATAAAGTAAAAGCCCTTAAACAATTAAGCGAAAGCTTGTTTAACTGATGACTCAGTCCGAAATACAGCAAATCTCCTCCTCGCATAGGACTCCTTTTTATCTGTATGATATGGATGTCCTTGATAAAACTATCTCGGAATTAAAAAAGACGGTCTCGGTCAATCCAAAATTCCGGATTCATTATGCTATGAAAGCATGTTATGAATCGCCGGTTTTACACAAAATACAACGAGCCGGATTTGGAATAGATGCAGTTAGCGGAGGTGAGATTCTTAAAGCTATTGATCATGGATTCAAGCCATCACAAATCATTTTTGCCGGGGTAGGGAAGACAGACGAAGAGATAAACCTTGCACTTGACTTGCAGATTGGGTGCTTTAATGTTGAATCTTTACCGGAATTGGAAGTCATATCCCAGTTGGCAAGTCAGAAAGATGTCAAAGCTCATATAGCCCTTCGAGTCAATCCCGAAATAGACGCTCATACTCATCATTATATTACCACCGGATTGGCTGAAAATAAGTTCGGTATCAATCTGTGCCAGTTGGATGAAGCTATCGCAAAGTCCCTATCGAGTCCTAATATTGATTTGGTAGGTCTGCATTTTCACATAGGCAGCCAAATTACAATAGTGGAACCTTTTGTCTTGTTATGCCAAAAAATTAATGCTATAGTCGCACAGCTTTTCGAAAGAGGAATAAACCTCGAAAGCATTGACCTCGGTGGAGGCTTCGGAATTGAATACGACGACACATCGAAAAATGAAATTGCTCAGTTGTCGCATTTCTTTTCGACTATTAACAGATATTTAGATACTTCTCATATACAAGAAGTCATTTTTGAACCTGGACGCGCCATTGTCGGAGTATGCGGACATCTGATCAGTCGAATACTTTTTGTAAAGGAAGGTGTCCAGAGGACATTTGTCATTCTCGATGCCGGTATGACCGAACTAATAAGACCCGCACTTTATGGAGCAAGACATCCGATACGTAATATCACCGGCGATTTGAGGAAGGACGCACCACGACAAGTCGATATAGTTGGACCTGTATGCGAAAGCTCTGATTGCTTCGGCTGCGATTATGTAATAGCAAATCCAAAACGCGGAGATATAGTGTCGATTGATAGCGCCGGCGCCTATGGACATGTCATGGCGAGTCACTATAATGCCAGGCAGCTCTTCCCTTCAGTGTTTTATAGTCAAGGGAAGGAAATCTTGCCGAGCTGCCATTGACATTGATTGTCATAAATTGTTTTGATTAATTATCTAAGATGCCCACGCCTCCTTGACATTCTATCACAAATTTTTTACTTTTAATTTCGAAGTTATTCTGTGAAAATGTCATAACTCTTTAGTAAATTTGCATAACTAATTTAAAACGATAAATAATTGCAGTATGTCAAAAAAGCGTATTCTTGTCACAGGAGGAACCGGTTATATCGGTTCACACACAGTTATAGAGCTTCAACAGGCTGGTTATGAAGTAATAATTATAGACAATCTTTCCAACAGCAACATAGAAGTTCTTGATGGAATCGAAGCCGTAACCGGTACACGACCCGCCTTTGTCAAAGGTGATGTAACAGATGTAGAAGTGCTCAGAAAACTTTTTGAGACATATCCTGACATCAAAGGCATAATAAATTTTGCCGCAAGCAAAGCTGTTGGCGAGTCAGTGGAAAAGCCCCTCTTATACTATCGCAACAACCTTGTGTCATTGCTTAACTTACTGGAACTGATGCCTCAGTATAAAGTTAAAGGCATTGTTTTCTCATCATCATGTACAGTGTATGGAGAACCTGACATCAATCCTGTTACTGAATCGACACCGTTTAAGACTGCGACATCGCCCTATGGAAATACCAAACAGATAAGTGAAGAGATTATCACGGACACCATTAAGTCGGGTGCTCCTTTCAAATCGGTGATTTTGCGTTATTTCAATCCGGTGGGAGCGCATCCATCGGCATGTGTGGGAGAGTTGCCGAACGGAGTTCCCCAAAATCTCATACCTTTTCTCACTCAGACTGCAATAGGTGTGCGCAAACAACTTAGTGTTTTCGGTGATGATTATCCAACGCCTGACGGATCGTGCATACGCGATTTTATTGATGTTGTGGATTTGGCACGCGCCCATGTTATGGCGGTCGCAAGAATCGTGGATGACAAAATGGACGAACCGGTTGAAATCTTCAACCTTGGTACCGGACGCGGTGTCTCGGTATTGGAGCTTCTCCATACCTTTGTAAATGCTACCGGAGTGGATGTGCCTTATGTAATAACAGAACGTAGAGCCGGAGATATCATTCAGGTATGGGCAAATCCCGAAAAGGCCAATAAAGTATTAGGGTGGAAAGCAGAGGTGCCCTTGGAAGAAACAATGAGAAATGCCTGGCGATGGCAATTAAAATTGCGCGAAAAAGGCATAATGTAAATGGTGATTATTGCTACAACCGGCATAACATAACTTTTGAATTTGTGTGATATTCGCATTCTGTGATGCGAATATCTTATTGTAAAAACATGAAAGTGACTTTTCTCGGAACCGGCACTTCGACCGGTGTCCCTCAGATTGGATGTGACTGTAGCGTATGTGTCAGCCCGGACGCTCGAGATAAACGAACAAGATCTTCAGTGTTGGTTGAAACTGATACAGGGCTCAATATCCTTATTGATTGCG
Source organism: Muribaculaceae bacterium (assembly GCA_022509065.1). Lineage (GTDB taxonomy): Bacteria > Bacteroidota > Bacteroidia > Bacteroidales > Muribaculaceae > CAG-873. The sequence continues at coordinate 115,676 of JAFLTY010000001.1, read as the reverse complement.
GCCCCGATTTTTACCATCAGATACTTGGACAAAACTCTCCTGCTCTGCAAGCTGCGCTACTCACCCATAGTCATTATGATCATGTCGGAGGCATCGATGACTTACGCCCTTACTGTAAAAATGGTTCATTCCCTGTTTATTGTCAGAATGACGTAGCCCACGATTTAAGAACACGGGTGCCGTATTGCTTTGCTAAAAAGCTTTATCCCGGCGTGCCCACATTCGACATTACGTACGTTGATCCGTATGTCCCATTTCATATTGGGGAGGTCTGCATAACACCGCTGGAGGTCATGCATCACAAACCTATTTTAGGTTTTAAAATTGAAAATTTGGCCTATATTACTGATTGCAAAACTCTTCCAAATCGAACAATTCAAACTTTAAAAGGTATTGATACCTTGATTATTAATGCTCTGAGGATAAAACCACATCCATCTCATCAATCTTTGGCAGAAGCACTTAGAGTTATCGAAAAAATTCACCCTCGTGTGGCTTATTTAACGCATGTGAGTCACCAGCTTGGCAGACATGAGGATGTCTCGCCGATATTGCCCGAGAACGTCTTTTTAGCCTATGACGGTTTGCAAATCTTTGTGAAAAATTAAGTTTTGTCTTAATGTTTTTTAACAATCTTTTCAACCTCTATGAGGCACAACGAGTTAGGAAAAAGTTAGTGAAATTATCAACAAAATGTTGAAAACTTATCGTGAAAACGCTCAAATCTGACTTCATAAAATGATAAACAATTTGTATATTTGCGTTCGTGAAAATCGTCTTGCGCCATATCGAATATCTTTTGAGTTGTCATGACTGTGTGATAATACCCGGTCTTGGCGCTTTTATTGCCTCAAGACATCCTGCTTTGTATGACGACGAGCGTCACATTTACCTTCCTCCCTACAGAACATATACTTTTAACTCGGATCTTACCGAGTCAGACGGTCTATTAATTTCCTCTGTTTCACGAGGCCTTGAGATTGATTACGCTTCTGCATCCCGACTTATCGGGGACTGTGTCCAAACCATTATCTCAATCTTGCATAACCAAGGGGAATTCACTTTTATGCATGTTGGAAGGCTCGAACTAAATGATTCGGGTATAATAAGTTTTGTTCCACATGTCGATGAACTTCTAAATCCTCTGCAATATTGGTTGCCTAAACTGAACTTAGGAGCAAGTAACGACGATTGTTTAGGCAAAAAGGAAATTCATGATGACTACCTTACCGATATTGTACGCAGTCACCGATTCAGTGATTATTTCAGAGCAGCAGCAGGTGCGGTGGCGGCTATATTTATAGCTTTGATAGTCTCTACTCCGGTAGCGGTCGAAAACACATATTTGGCATCCACTGTTCCGCCAATTACAGCACCGCAGCGAGTGACGCTTCCTGAGTCACAATTCCTGAATGAATCTCCTGATTCTGAATTTGTGGCGAAAGATTTTGGAGATGAAGAAAACTCTCAAGAAGCCTTATGTCAAGAAGAGAAAATAACTGAAGCCGATGTTGACGGCGATACGCTGAATACTCTTCACATGTCGGATTCGGACGATTACGTTGTAGTTATTGCTTCGTTATCCAATTTAGTAGATGCCGAGAAATATATCGAAGAGATGAATACAAAACATCACCTCAAGGTGTCTTATGTACAATCCGGCTCAAATTATCGTATCTATGCAGCTACCGGTGCTACACGACATGAAGCATATAACGAAAGCCAAAAGGAACAATTTTCTGCATTGTTCGCCGATGCATGGGTTGCGCGCCGCTGATCTCTTGTCTTTATATTAATTGATTACAAAATATATCCCCATGGACTTCCACAATCTTTTGCTTGAGAGACATTCAATTCGTCGTTATACCGACCAACCAATAGACAGCGACGATGTGAAAACTATACTCGAGGCTGCTTTGCTTGCTCCTTCAAGTAAGTCAAAACGGCCGTGGCAGTTTATTGTAGTAGAGGATGCCGATGTCCTGGCGAAATTGTCTAAAGCGAAAAAAATAGCCTCTCATCCGATAGCGGGTGCGAAACTGGCGGTTGTTGTTGTATCAAATCCTGAGCTCAGCGATGTCTTCATTGAAGACACTTCTATAGCGGCTGTCTTTATGCAACTTCAAGCTGCCGCTTTAGGAATTGGCTCATGTTGGATTCAGATTAGAAATCGTTTCAGCGAAGACGGTGAGCCGGCTGAAGTTATGGTTCAGCAACTCTTGGATATTCCGCAATATCTGCCGGTCGAATGTATAATAACTTTCGGTTACTCTGCCGAAAGCCGAAAGCCTGTCGATCCTGATAAATTGCTGTGGGAAAAAATTCATATCGGTACGTGGAAAGACTTAGGGACAACAGAATAAAAATTGTTTTTCTCGGTGGGGGAAATGTTGCCACGCACCTGGCTAAAGCGCTTAGTCAAAAATGCGACATAGTCAATGTGTGGTCCCGTAATATAGAGCATAGCAAGTCACTGGCTCTCCAGTTGCATGATTGTGTGGCAGTTGAAAATATTGAAGATATAGTTCGCGATGCAGACATATATATCATCGCCACAACCGACGATTCTATAGCTTCAGTAGCCAAACGCATGCCATCTGTCGAAGGTGTCGTGGTTCATACATCCGGTTCTGTATCATTGTCTGCGTTGAACGAATGTGATTCTAAACGCGGAACAGGGGTTTTTTATCCTCTTCAGACTTTTTCAAAAAACCGTCATTTAGACACCCTCGATATACCCCTCCTGATAGAAGGCGATAACGAGCAAACCGCCGAAGAATTAATCAATCTTGGACGCTTGATTAGCGACAAAGTCATCGTTGCAGATTCAGATAAAAGGAGACATATACACCTTGCAGCGGTTTTTGCAAATAACTTTACAAATTTCATGTGGGTCATGGCGTCTGAATACCTTGAGGATAAGGTCGGGCTTGATTTTAAAATTCTTGAACCATTATTGAAGGAAACTCTACAAAAGGCGATAGATATGAATCCGCGTAACGCGCAGACAGGCCCCGCGGCTAGAGGCGATAAACAGACCATCGAGGCTCATTTAAAGATGTTGCCTCAGGAAGTAGCGGAAACATATAAGTTCCTGTCTGAAAAGATAATAGCAAATAACAAATAACAAAAAAATATAGTTATGAGCAGCATTCCCTATGACTTGACAATGATAAAGGCCGTCGTTTTTGATGTAGACGGTGTCTTGTCACCCACTTGTATTCCGATGGATGAAAAAGGGATTCCACGACGCATGGCTAATTTACGTGATGGATATGCAATCCAACTTGCCATAAAGCAAAACATAAAAATTGCTATAATAACCGGAGCTAACGACCCGGCAATACGTGGCCGATTTGAAGCACTCGGAGTAAAGGATATTTTTTTTACTTCGGGGTCAAAACTTGATATTTTTCAAAAATGGATGTCAGACAATAATCTGTCATCAAACGAGGTAGCTTATGTCGGCGATGATATTCCGGATTATGAATGTTTAAACGCATGTGGTCTGTCTGTGGTTCCCTGTGATGCCGCTCAAGAAGTCAAACAAGTTGCTCATTATGTCACCAAGGCCGATGGCGGTCACGGGGTGGCGCGCGAACTCCTGGAACAGCTACTTAAAGTGAAAGGCCTCTGGCGTTTAAAAGCTGATGCAAACGGCAAATAGTAAGTTATGAAAAGTCCTGTCAGCAAACGAATTATACTCGCCTCAAATTCACCTCGTCGTCGTGAATTACTGGCCATGTTGATTCCTGATTTCGAAATTGCGCCCGTACGAGATATTGACGAGAGCTTTCCGCCAGAGACACCACCCGAAGAAGTAGCACCCTATGTATCTTATAAGAAGGCTTGTGGATACTCTGATCTGGTTAATGATAACTCTTTATTGATAACAGCAGATACGGTTGTTATTGTTGAAGGAAAAATATTAGGAAAACCACATTCGTTTGACGAAGCCGTCACCATGCTGAAACATCTTTCCGGGCGATTTCACAAAGTCGTTTCCGGCGTAACTCTTACCACTGATAAAATGACTAAGACATTTTCTTGCGTTACAAAGGTGCATTTTGACAACGTTCCCGATGATGAAATCTTACAGTATGTCGAGGAATATGAGCCCTATGATAAAGCCGGAGCATACGGAATACAAGAATGGATAGGTTGTAGGGGAATCAAAAGTGTCGAAGGTTGTTTTTATAATGTCATGGGGTTACCGGTCAACAAGCTATATAATGAATTGAAAGCTCTCCAAAACGAGAGAACTGACACCTAAACTTGATACCCTGTTTTTTATTATGGGGCAAGACTGTCTTTGAGAATGCCGGCTTCGCAAGTTCTCTCGTTGGGTTATGAAATGGTCTATCCTTATTCCTCTTTGATGTTTATATTTGATATAGAGTGCGAAGCCCTTGTGGCATAACGAAAACGAAGCAACGCGAGCCCACCCGCAGTTAACAATACACTTAAAACAATTATCCAAGGACTGTCTACACCTACATTGTTAAGATCTACTGCATCGGAACTCTCGCCTGCAAAATAAATTGACAGGATATAAAGTGTATTGTTTATTACATGTATAATAATTGGAAGCCACAAACTTTTGAACCAAAACAGAAGATAACCGAAAAAGGCACCGAGCAAAAGTCTCCCGAAAAACCCATAAAACTGTAAATGACTTGCACTGAATACAAAAGCTACAATCCATATCGCTAAATGCGAATTGAGTCGACCTGTGCTTAAAAGTCGTTGGAAAGCCCCTCTAAAAAACAATTCTTCGCTCAGTCCGGCAAATATCCCCACAATAGCTATGCTAAGTAGCAACGCACTTATTGAGTCGGTTCCCAAAACCATATTGATAGTAGCTCTACTGCTTTCTTCCGAATCTCGCATCCATTGTTCGAGAGAAGATAAAGATTCCGGAAGATTTATCGATTCGTTCCATGTCACGAGAGCATTCATAGCGGGTACAGAAGCCAAGAGTACGAAGCAAGCCAACAATATACTGCTTACTGAGGGTAACTTATCCACACACAAGAATCGTGCCGGCAGTCGTGTTATTAATATTGCGGTCAGTATTGCTGGAATTATAAATGCAAATATATCCTGTATGACTGCCGCTATACGCATGGTGGCAGGAGTGGTTCCTTTGAAATATACGATGAAAGAGTTAAACGCACCGGCCAATACGAAGCATAAAACTGTCACGCAAAGAAATAAAAAAAGTCGTTTGGCGAGAGGTAATGTGAAGCTTATCCCTTTTTCATTAAAATAGTTATTCATATGCTATAATTCTTTCATATATAGATTCTTAGTTAATTTAATATAATCATCATGCCAGCTACCGTCAGCATTCTTAATATAGATGACCTCACGTTGGATTTCAATATCTTTCCTTTCATGCTTGACGCGATGGAACTCCCAAATGATTCTGGACGCAGGCCTGTCTTTTTTAGGGTATACCTGACACTGTCTGACAAGTATAAAGCCTTTGACTGTCGCGGAAAACAGGATTTCTTTCTCATATCTGATATCACTGATAAAAGTCAAATTGCCATCCTCGGTCAGATGCGATGCGGCATAATCTAACAACGAAAAATAATTGAGCGTATCGCCTTGTCGCGCCATTGTTCTCTTCTTCGTATTTGATGACAGGCTGCCGCAAAAAAAAGGAGGATTGGAGATAATCATATCATATTGACCATCAAGATCTGCAAAATCAGAGTTTATCACTTTGAGCTTTATGCTCCATGGCGATTGTAAAAAGTTCTGGAGACAGTCATGCACTGCGCCTTCATCTTTCTCGACGGCAATGATATTAAAGTCATTAGGCATTCGTGAAGCTATAATCAGCGATATTACGCCACTACCGGCTCCTACGTCAAGGATATGGCGAGAATGAGTGATATTGCTCCACGCGCCAAGAATAACAGCGTCTGTGCCCACTTTCATTGCACAGTTCGTGTCATCAATATGAAATTGTTTGAAGCTGAAACTCATTATGGTTACAAATTTACTCATTATTTTGGAAAAGAAAATTGGTTGTATGATGTAGCTTGACAAATTTTTGTGGTACAAAGAAAATGTATTATCTTTGTGCTATGACAGAGAAAATCTTGATACAATACTCAGACGTTGAAATAACTCGCGAAAGTTTCATCGTTCTTGAAAATGTCAGCTTTGACCTGAAAGAAGGACAGTTAACTTATATAGTGGGCAAAGTTGGCAGCGGCAAATCGTCGCTAATGCAATCGATATATGCAGAAGTACCTATAGATAAAGGGAGGGCGACTGTGCTTGATTTCGAACTCAATGGCATCCATCGTAAAAAAATCCCTTATTTAAGACGGCATATCGGTATGGTTTTCCAGGATTTTCGTTTGTTAAACGACCGTTCAGTGCATGACAATTTGGAGTTTGTCTTACGTGCAACCGGTTGGAAGAAAAAAGATGAGCGGTACGAACGGATAGATCAAGTTCTCAAAAGTGTAGGGATGGAGAACAAAAGCTATAAGATGCCGTTTGAGCTATCTGGAGGCGAACAACAGCGCGTGGCCATCGCACGTGCATTGCTCAATGACCCCAAAATAATCCTTGCAGACGAACCTACCGGTAATCTCGACCCCGAAACGGGATATCAGATTTTCGAAACTTTGGCAAACATCGCTTCTCTCGGTAAAGGTGTAATTATTTCAACTCATAATCATTCTTTAGTCGATCAATTCCCGGCTCATGTGCTCCTTTGTGAAGATAAACATTTATGTCATTTGCCGTGAATGTTGAGTCATTGTTAACAGAGTTTGAATCTTTTCCACTACGCTACTTAAATTTATTAGACAATTATTGTCGAGGCGATGAAGTACACCTTTCGGAAGAGGATTTTAATTTAGCCACGATCCATTTGTCGCCGTTCGTGCAAAATGTCCTTCGTACTGTGTGTGATGTGGGTTACGGCAAAACAATAACTTATGGTCAACTTGCTCAGATGGCCGGCTGTCCCAAAGCAATAAGGGCGGTTGCGTCAGCTTTAGGCAAGAATCCCCTGCCTGTAATTATCCCTTGTCATCGGGTTCTGGCAAAAAACGGCTTAGGTGGCTATGCTTTTGGATTAGAACTTAAAAAGAAACTTTTGGAGTTTGAGCAAAATCAGTTTTTTATGTCTCTGAATAGACAAGCATCGCCATAGCTTAGAAAACGGTAGTCGTTTTCTAAAGCATGACGATAAATCTCCCTCCATCTTTCACCTGTAATAGCAGCCACCAAAAGAAGAAGCGTGGATCCCGGTTGATGGAAATTGGTAATGAGATTATCCACTATTTTATATTTATATGAAGGTGCGATAATGATACTGGTAGTTGCAATCAATCGAGTCTGTCCTTGTCTTTTTAGGTAATCCGCCAAATTACTCAATGCCTCTTTCACGCTTAATCTGTGATATTCAGGATTATAAGGTGCCCATTGCTCCAATTGTCCATTCCAACGATTTTCGGCTATGGCGCACCCTATATAATACAGACTTTCGAGTGTTCGTACGGTGGTTGTGCCTACAGCAGTTACCGGGCGCCGGGTCTGTGCCAGTTCTTCTATCAGGCTTAATTCGACATCAATAAGTTCGGCATGCATCGGGTGGTCATCCATTCTTAAGGATTTGACAGGTTGAAATGTGCCCGCACCAACATGTAACGTCACATCGCGCGTTTCTATTCCTTCTTTCCGTAGTCTGTCCAAAAGTTCTGTGGTGAAATGTAAACCCGCTGTGGGTGCAGCTACCGACCCTTCAGAAACTCCATATACCGTTTGATAATCTTCAAGGTCACTGGTTTCTGTCTCACGATTGAGATAAGGTGGAATAGGGAGGTTGCCTGCTGATTCGATTATTTCAGAAAAAGATATTTGGTCATCATCCCAAGAGAATTCTATAATCGAGTCGTTACCCATATTGACAATACGCGTTGCATTAAGCTGGGTGGATGTGTTGCCTATTGTTACCTTTAATGACAGTGTCCCCTCTTTCCAGCGTTTTGAATTGCCCACAAGGCATTTCCATCTTACAGGATGACAAGAGCTTAAGTTTAATTGGTAGTCTGCAGGAGCTACTGGTTCAAGGCAGAAAATCTCGATTTGGGCACCGGAAGGCTTGCAAAACCGCAGTCGTGCGTTGATAACACGGGTATTGTTGTATATTAGTATCGAATTTGAGGGAAGAAAATCTCCAATTTTATTGAAAAACGTATCAAAGATATCTCCATTTCTTTCAATAACCAGTAATTTGCATCCGTCTCTTTGTCCCAATGGATGATTCGCTATACGTGAATCGGGTAGGGAATATTGATAGTCGGCGATTGCGGTCTTTCCGGGATTGGTGAGCTGAAAATATCCTTTGATGAAATATTTACGGTCAAAATCTCTGAGTCGAAGCACTTTACCGTCAAACACCACGATGTCTAGGTCAAGCGACACGATGTTGCAATTAATCTTTGTTCTACCGGCTTTGTCTTCCATATCCTTGCATATACTTTCTATCTCTGCAAGGTCTTTCGCAGTTGTGAAACATGCGACGGCATTCAAGTAATCCTCACCTTCACCACGGTAACAGGGCGTCGAATATATATCCGATGAGATTAAATCGGGAAACAGCCCTGTTAAAGTTCTAAGAGCTTCACGCATGCGCTCATCTTTGTCGGGAGTATTCGAGCCGACAGAGATGAAAACCTGATGTGAAGGATTGAGCGGAGTGATAGACATGAACATGAACTCCTTAATTGCTCTTTAGGGTTAGCAACGTTATTTCCGGAGCCGCCCCTATGCGAGCCGGAAAACCTACTGTCCCCGTACCGGTATTGACATAAAGATAATGAGTCTCCGATTTGTCGTGATAGAGACCGCCCCACGTCTTATATCGGAAAACAGCCGGCGACCATCCGAACAATTCTATCTGCATGGCATGTGTATGACCTGCCATAGTAAGGGCGATATTGTTGTTGCTGTCTGAAACTTCGTCGACCCAATGTGCAGGATTATGAGTAAGCAGCATCTTTGGGTATTCGTCTTCAGGTGTCTCATAGGCGGCATGTAGGTTGCCATATACGTGAAAGGGAGGATCGCCGATATTCTCCACACCGATAATTGCTAACGAATCGCCTTGGGAAGTTATGAAACGGTGTTCGTTTTTTAAAAGATTCCACCCCATTTCTTTCTGTATCACCTCCATTTTTTTGTTGTTGAGGTCATATGCGGATGAATCTTTCCATGCGTAGTAATCTCCATAATCGTGATTGCCTAATATGGAATATATACCATAGGGGGCGTTAAGGTGCGATAATACCTTAGAGAAAGGAATAAGTTCGTCTGTATGGCGATTAACAATATCTCCCGTAAACACTATAATATCGGGATTCAGAGCGTTAATCCTTTCGACGAGTCTGTGAACAAATGTCGTGTCTGTTCCGTATGTGCCCAGATGCAAGTCTGAAATCTGAACTATGCGAAATCCATCGAATCCTATAGGCCAAGCCTTAACCGGAACTGTCACTTCGTTGACAGTGATATTATAACGGTTAATGAGAGCACCCCACCAAAGCGTAATGAATAGAATGATGCCCAAAACTCCTCCGGTGGCTGTTACTCCTTTTATTCTGGGTGAATGCCATAGTTTCGGAATCAATGAAATCCCATAAAACAATACAAAGATATATTTTGGGACATATATTGAGATGTAAAAGAATATCACCCACATCAGCGCCCGCAAAACGTTGTCGGTCGTGGACTGAACAGGGAGAACGAGTAACGATAATAGCCCTAAAAGAAGCACTATGGCCGACCAGAGTTGAATGTTGGCAGGTATTCTGCCGCGAGATTGCTTTTTGAGCCAACGGTAAATGCAATAATCCACCGCTCCGTTCAGCAGTATCACTAATAAAAGAGCAGTATAAGGAATGCGCATTACACGAATCTTATTAGTAAGTTATTCCGACTTAAAATGTTATTCTGAATCCAATTTGTTGATAAGGGGATTGGCATACATAGTAAGAAACATCTCATGTACAAAACGCTCTTCTTCATCACTAAGATTTTCAATGCCAATAAGTTCGGATTGTTTCTTAAAGTATTCGTTTACCTCTAACACAGTCTCGCTGTCATAGTGATTGCTGAACTTCGAAACGCCGTTAAGCAAATCGAAAGCCACATAGTTTATAGGATAAATCTTGTAACCGCCGTGTATTTCGTTATCTATTATAGTTCGAGCAGAGCGTACCACATCATTGCGACTCGTTGAATCGCAGTTTTCCAATTGATTATTTATAGGTGGATTAATAGTGAAATGCACTTTGCCTTTATAGCTAAGAATACCGGTCTCCATGCTGAAAAGGTCGTCATGTTGACTCTTTTTAAAATCCGGATCCCTTCGTCTCAAAAGGAATTCTCGCACTTTCAAATAGTCATTGGGGTCATATTCATACGATATCGAAACCGGAAGTATATTGAGTTCCTTCAAGGCCTCCAAAGAATTGGAATCGCAACCCAAAGTAAGCATCTTTAAAAGGCTTTCCTGCGTGACGTCGTTCGAATCCTTTGCGCGACCTTCGCGTTGAGCTATCCACACCGATTCGCGGCGCTGATTGATGACGTAATGTATGTATTCGGACAACTGGCGAGCAGCCTGTAGGGCTTGCAATGGCTTGACATCACGTTTCACTATGAAACAGCGGTTTATACGTACCAAGTCGCGAATCCATTCGTAAATCAAGAGGTTATTACCAATGGCTATTTGGGTGATAGGTTTGTCTGCCCTTATGAAACAAAGATTAAGAAAAGATGCGTCGAGCACTATATCTCGATGGTTCGATATAAAAGTGTAGTTCTTGCCGTCCTTTACATGTTCCATACCTTCATAGCTCACTCCTCCGGTGGTTTTCTTGGCAAGGTATTCAAGGAAGGCTCCTGCTATTTGTTTCTGAAAGACATCTATGTTGTCAACCGAAAGAAGCGTTGCCTTAAAGGCTTCGTAATCAATTTCAGGCATAATGAAACGCATTGCGTGTTCGAAGCCCGCTTCGTTCGACAGCTTGGTCATACCTTCCCGGTACTGGCTGTTGGTATATGGAGCGATGTCCTCAAAGATTTCAGGATATGCGTCAGTAGTGTGTTTGTTAGTCGTATTGATATCCATTTGATATGGGAGAACGTTCATTTGTTTTATGTCACAAAATTACTCCATTTTTTTCAATCCACAAAATCACATCTAAGCAGTATCCTGATACCGGATACAATACTTTCATAAATCAAATATGGCTATGATAATGCAGTGTTTATCCAAATCAGAATGTAACGTGGAACTGTACGCGGATTCCCCAACGATTGGCGCCATCAACCATGTCATGGCGGTGGGTTAGACGCCAAACGTAATCAACTCGCAGACAACGCAATATATTATCAAGTCCCACGGAAGCCTCAAGATATGGTGTGTTTAGTCGTTTTGCTGTGGTTTCATAGCCAGGCCAGACGATGAGACCGGGTGTAACGGCAGGATTGTTCGCTGCCGACAAATGTCCGTAGAAGCCTTGCACAGAAAAGACCTCTCGCAACTTGAGTTTCTTTATGACAGGGACATAGTTCAAAATCGCACCGTTTGCCCAATATGTCAAGTCAAGGTTACCGAACGAATCGGCAACCAACTCCATAGGCGCTGTAAGCGAAAAACTCTCAGGTTGAATGGTATAACTGAGGTTTGTGTTGGCAATGAAGAGGTGATTGAAAGGTGTGTGTTTGCTCCAAACATGTCCTGCTTTGGCCATCACATCGAGATAGCCGAAAGCACTGAACCAAAACCTTTGCCGGTACATGGCTTGAGTGGCATTGATACTCCCGAAGTTCCCAAAGCTTTTTGGTGCTAAGGTCTGGGTGATTGCAAACACAGGCCGATCCAGATTAACCGGGAAGCGATTGGATGTGGTCTGATAAAATTTTTCTTCCGGGGCGAATCTCAGTTCCAGACTGGCATAGGTTTCATCGAAAAACGGTATATGGCCTCCTCCGGAAAGATTGAATCTCATCTGATTTGACTCATATTGTCTCTCATTACACAGCAACATTTTGACTGAGAAATGCGTTTCGAGTTCGAGGGTATAGAGCAGGCTGTTTAACCTGTGGTATGTCATTGGATCTATGCCTGGACGATGCAATGACAGGAAAACGTTGTCGGGATTGGTAAACGCATACTGCTGACCGGGTCTGTCAACATCGTATGTGCTTGTCAACCTTAACGAATGAACCGGAAACTCCCGCGTGTGTCGCTGCTTGGCGTTTATGGAATATTCAAGCTCCAGACCATATTTCCATCTATGGTCTTTGAAACCGTATGCGCCATAGAAGCGGGCAAACCAATGCGGATTGAGGTTGGCAGTGGTGATACCGCCGGCTCGCAATCGCAATCCTTCCAAAGGATTGGCGCTGATGGTGGTGTTCATAGGCCCGACATCGAACTTAGACTTCGAACCGTCAGTAGCCACATATCCAGTAACGAGTATCTTGATGAACTTCTCTCCCCAGTAAAAGACCTTGTTTTGTCGAAATTTGTCAAGAAGTGTACCTACTTTTGCCTGCGCAGTTGGAAGACCTCCGGGATTGACGAGGTGCCAAAACACAGAGTCGCGAGAAGCGGCGTCGGTCATTGTGGTGACGGGGACGCGGGGCTTGAAAATCCTGATTTCATCTTTAGGAGGTTCAAAATCATAATCGTTGTACTCTATAATGCGGTGAGCATATAATCCTTGAGTACCAGGCAACAATTGTGCCTCAATGATCATTTCGTCTTTCTCAATAAGGCGCAAACCATCGGGAGTCTGTCCAAATTTCTGCGATATGTTGAGATTTTCTATGAAATTAAGATTGATATCGCCCGGCACCCTCATATTGACATTACGGACAAATGCTGTACTATCCGTTACGGTCACCTCCATACTTCCGTTGAAACCGAATGAGGCTTTATTGTGAGGATAAAAACTGAGGACATAAAATTTCTGCCCGTTGGTGTCTGTCAACGAATCGGTTATGAAAAACTTGTAAAAATCGTCGGCTATTGGCGACAGAGGACTGACGAACCTGTTTTGAAGTAAAACGATATCACGAGCATAAATATCGACGGGGCCGAAGATATCGTTCATAAACACATCCATCGATTCTTGATCAAGCATTTCATCTATTCCGCTACTACGTTTTCCTGTCACAACAACATGTCGTCCTTGAGGATTTGACCTATAATATATGTCTGCCGATTGTTCGCGTACCGAAACAGGCAGGATAGGTTTCCCTGAAATAAGCGATGTGTCAAGATGGTCTATTAGAAAAGGAAAACGAGCCAGTAGCCCTTTTTCACCGCTGGCATCGATATTGTCTAATGCAAGCGAGATGCGCTGATAAGTTTTTTGGTTGAAATAGGGCTGCCGCGTAGGATCTTGGATAGAGGCGGTTCGACGAATATGTCGCATTAATTCGACAGCGGGATTATCTTTTTTGCTGTATTTTTGTTTCTTTACAACCAATTCATCAAGAGTAATCGCCTCCGGTTTAAGATAAACGGCATAGACATTTACGCGGTTTTTTGTTATCGGCAAGATTTGTGTGGCATATCCTTGACTTTTTATAGTAAGGGAATGGGTTTTATCGGGGATGGTCATTTCGAATATTCCCTGTCCGTCTGTCATCACATTTAAGGATGTGCCTGTTACAGAGACAAAAGCGTTCGGGATACTTTCGTCTGTAATGGAGTCACGCACTATGCCACGTATAAAATAATCTGTCGAAGCGCCTAATATCACGTTGAGTGATGCCACTACCCAGAAAAAAAACAAAATGATATGACGCTTGTGACAAAAAAACACTATCTTTGAATTGTAATTTATGATATATCTTAGATGTCTTTAGAAATAGAACGAAAATTTTTAGTCAAAGAGACTGGTTTTTTGAAAAACGCTGTCTCGAGTGTCCGTATTGTGCAAGGTTATCTTTCAGATAATGAATCGGGCATTGTTAGAGTCAGAATTGCAGGTGATAAGGCTTTTTTGACAATCAAATCACGCACTGTCGGCGTTATGAGACATGAGTGGGAATATCAAATTCCCTTAATTGATGCCGAGGAGATGCTGAGTATGCCCGGGGTACGTCAAATAACTAAACTACGATATTATGTGGCATACGATGGCCTGACGTGGGAGGTCGATGTGTTTGAAGGCAACTTAAAGGGTCTCATATTGGCTGAGATTGAGTTTGAAGATGAAAACACCAAAATACATCTTCCGGATTTTATCGGACGTGAGGTCACAAACGATGTAAGATACTTCAACAGCAGTCTGGTTATAGCTCAACAAGTACCTTCCTTAACTGACTGACGTCTGGTCAATAAAGCGACGTTTTCGACATGATGCGTATGCGGAAACATGTCTACAGGTTGTACCGCCATGACTTGATAATGCGAATCGAGCAACGCAATATCGCGCGCCTGTGTGGCCGGATTGCAACTTACGTACACTATCTTCTCGGGGGCTGCCTCCAGAATCACTTTTATCACATTTTCGTGCATCCCGGCGCGTGGAGGATCGGTAATTATTATATCGGGGCGACCATGCTCTGAAATGAATTCTTCTGTCAAAACATCCTTCATGTCTCCAGCAAAAAACAGTGTATTGTCTATGTTATTGTCAGCACTGTTTATGCGAGCGTCTTTTATGGCGTCTTCTACATACTCTATACCTATGACCTTACGAGCATTTTTGCTTACGAAATTTGCAATGGTACCCGTTCCGGTATATAAGTCATATACCAGTTCGTTACCTTTAATGTCAGCAAGTTTGCGAACCACCTTGTAGAGCTGGTAGGCTCCGGCCGAGTTTGTCTGATAGAATGACTTTGGACCAATGCGGAAAGTCAGTCCTTCCATTCTTTCATATATAAATTCTCTTCCTGAATGTAGGTGGATGGGCAAATCAGCTATTGTATCGTTCAGTTTTGTATTGACAACATATAGTAATGATGTGATTTCGGGGTACTTTTGTCGGATTGCATCCATGACCTCTTTTATCATGTCTGGCGTGTCTTCACCAAAAACCATCACTAACATAGACTCGCCGGCCGATGACAGTCTGACCATCATGGTACGTAGAAAACCAGCGTTGTTTTTTAAATCGTAAAATGACAGATTATGTTCTTTGCCGTAATTTTTGACGAAATTTCTGATTTGATTACCCAAATCTTTCTGCAGATAACATCTCTCAACGTCCAGAACTTTATCAAAGGCTCCCGGGATATGAAAACCTGCGCAATCGCGATCCGAAAACTCCTCTCCGGTAGCAAGTTCTTCAAAAGTAAGCCATTTTTTGTTCGAAAAAGTGTATTCCATCTTGTTTCGATATTCCCATGCGTCGGGCGAACCAATGATAGGGGATGTTTCGGGCAATTCCACTTTGGCGATACGCTGTAAAGCATCCTCGACATGTTGTTGTTTGAATCGTAACTGATCGGGGTAGGGAATATGTTGCCAGCGGCAGCCTCCGCATACTCCGTAATGGTCGCAACGTGGAGCGATTCTAATTGGGGAGGGGGTAACGATGTCAACTATGCGACCTTCGGCATAACTGTGTTTCTTACGAACTAACTGAACATCTGCAATATCTCCAGGTGCTCCGTAGGGTATGAACACGGCGAGTCGTCCTGATTCGGTTTCAAGTTTACCTATTGCATTGCCTTCGGCCGCGACACCGGTAATTTCAAAATTATGCAACAAAGGCAATTGTTTCTTTTTACGAGCCATATCAATAATCGTAAAGCAATTCAAGGTCGTCTACATATAGCACCGCTCCGTTGCCTCCGGTGAAATAGTCGCCATATTTGCTTGCCGAACATGTGCATAAAATGTAGGTTGGAACACGAGACGTCGATTTGTACTTGAGATCAAATTCAAAAGGAATATAATTTTCGATATTTTCTCCATATTCAATCTTTCCATACGCTACAACATAATCGCCGTCCGGATCGAAAAGCTGTCTGTTTTTTGGGTTAGTGCGAATTTCGAAGGGTTCGGTCGAATCAATCAGCGACAACCAAACAATACATGTGTCCGGTCGTCCTTTAAAGTCTTCAAAACCGGCGGACGTCGAACTTATGGGCGCTGTCTGATATTTGAGATACCCTTTCAGTTTTGTAGGACGTTGGGTAAACGGTTTGCCCATGCTTAATATGCCGTTAGTACCGTCAGTTCTGACAAAGTTGCCCACATAAATATTGCCGGCTGCAAGTTTGCCAAGACTTCCTATTCCGACAAATTTGGTCTGGAGCATCGCAGCGTATCCTGTTCCGGAGGACGTATCCTCAGTTGGTACCGAGTTGCTCGGCCCCAGTGTAGTGGCTCCTTTGTTTCCGGTATCCCAGAACTGTATTCCTCCCTCGGACCATGGATTCCAGACTTTGCCGTCAAGCCACCAAGAATCAAACGACTCGTTTGGCATCTGCTCATTGACGCCGGTGGTGAATTCGAGCGCGGCTCCATAATCTTCTCCGCTGAAAGCTCGTACTTCATAGGTCGTCGATGCCGACAAGTGACGAAGACACGCTTGAAATTTGCCCCCATCTACTGTCAGCCATTCGTCGGGAACCTGTGTCCATTGAGTATCGCCTGCTATGCGGTACTCAAAGCCGAAATCCAATCCGGCTTCTCCTTCTCCGTAAACCCACGCCACATTGGTCCATGCATCAACAGTCGTTGTAGTCACTTTGCTTTCAGTAGGTTCAACGTAAATCTGCCATATCTGAGGCGTCCCATAATAATCTACTATGACTCCAACTGCGTGGGTGAAATCAACGGTTTGACCTTCAAGTTCAGGGGTTTCGGTCCATCCTTCGGGTCCAAGTTTGCAACTTTCCACCAACACATTTTTTATGTCGGCGTTCTCATTGATATATGCAATTACTCGTCGAGCCGGCACATCAATTGTCGACGTGCCTATCTGTCCTTCGATGCTGAAATAACGATCAATGGTCTGGTTAGCAATGAGTGTCCACTGATAGTCCTGATATAACCTGAGTGTGATAGTGGCAGGTGTGCTCATATCAATAGGCATGGATAAAGAGTCGCCGACATCCACAACACCTTCGGCCAGTTTATAAGAGGAGATAATTACATGTCCGATATCTATTACTTCGGGAAAATAAAAAATTACCGTGCGGTTCAATGAATCTATCACCGCTCCCGATGTCTGACCTTCAGCTTCAATTTCAAGCAGATTGGCTTGGATTCTGGCGTAAGGTATGTCGTTTTTTATACAGCCGCTAATGACAAAAACCAAAACAGCCGCAACCGATATTAATGTTATCTTCAGTTTCATATTACGACCATTAAGCCAAAATTGATATTAAAAATATTGAAACGGAAATTAGCTCCGCTCGAAAATCGAGAGCCTTCATCCACGCCGTCGGTCAACTGATGCTCTTTTCTCCATTTCAGACCAAATATGCCAAAGGATACGTTGAACGCCACATAATCTTGAATAAAGACTGCAACACCGGGACTGAAATTAAGCGATGCTTGAACAACCTCAGTATGTGTTTCCTTCAGTTCTTCGTTGTATATACGGGAAAAGCGGTTGTTACCTGTCTGAAAGTTCAAATCCACTTCATTGAAAACCCCAAAACGTTTTGACTTGCCTAATCCGACATAGTTTCGGTAAAAAACTCCGGCTGCAAATGTTTCAGTTATATATGATACGTCGCGAATCGAAAAATTCATATCCTCGTCGATATCCACTGATAAATTAGCCAATCCTGCGTCGCCACGCGAATAAGTAAAGCGGAGTCCAACCGATTGATTATGCTTTATGAAATAACTTATAGTGGGATTTAGGGAATATATTTTTCCGTTAAAATCAAAGTTTTTAAGCATGTTCAGAATCTGGATGTCCTCGGTGTTCAATTCGCCGTACGAGGCTGTCAATCCGAATGCCCATCGACCGCGAGGTATAAAAAGGTAATTGTAAAGTCCACGGTCATAACGTCCAAGATTACGTTCAGGCAATATCATGCTTACTGTATCGCCGTCAACTATCACCTTTTCGTCTTCTTCGGTCAATTCCGAAGACGAACGTTCGCTTTTAAGTACAATCTGTCGAGCATCGAGTCCCGTTGTGCAAGCAAGGATTGCTATCAATAATATCAGTAACTTTTTCATGGCCGTTTACAAATAAAAAGTAGCACCAAACATTATTGAGAAAAGATTGACTTTAAAGTTAGCCGACTTTGTCGATCGGTTGGCGATATATATTTGGTCGGTTGTCGAGCGTGTATGCGAGTAATTAAACCCGAGAACACCGACATTTACCTCTATGGCCGAATAATTGTTAAGGAACATTACCAAACCGGGTGACAGGCCGATATTAAGCGACACGTTTTTTTCATAAGTACCCGAAAGGCTTTCTCCAACTCCACTTACCAATTTTGATTGACCGCCGCCAACCTGTATCTGACACTCGTTGAACAAGCCGAAACGAGTCGAGTTCCCTAAATTGATATAGTTGCGGAACGCTGCTGTGCCATACCAATCCTGCGATATGGAAAACAAATTGTCAATATCATAATTGGTGTCAGAACCTAATACTACAGAAGCTCCGTCAAGCGATGTTCGGCTGCGTGAATAAGCTATTCGTGCTCCTGCGGCTAAATTATCTTTGAAACAATACATCACCATCGGACTCACCTTGAAAGAATAGGTGTCTCCGTTGATGTTTTCAAAGACGATAAATTGATAGTGATCTTGATTAGAAACAGAATAGCTCACGCTGACCCCTGTAATCCATTGGCCTTTTGGAACAAATACGGACTGTTCGATGTCGCGGCTCCATTGCTTCTGACCATATACATGAAGAGAGATAAATAAAATTACAAGCACAAACACCTGTCGGGATGTCCGTTTCAAAATATTCTTTAATGATATATTCAACTTCATGATTTACATTGGAATATATTACGGCGTTTGCTTTTTGTCGCTTACAAAGTTAACTATTTTTTTTGGTTCGGCAAACCGCAATAAAAAAGCCGCATTATATTCCGCTAATCATAACTTATCATCGAGACAACAAGTTTCATCTCTGGGATGGTGTGTTCACTATTATCTCTGCAAAAGGTCTAATTAAGCTCCTGTCTTAGGAAAGGAGCGGTGGGTGACTCTGACTCAGCTATTTGTTCGGGAGTGCCGGCATTCACAATAGTGCCACCGTGGCAGCCTCCACCGGGTCCCATGTCTATAAGGTAATCGGCGCTTTTAATCACATCCAAATTGTGCTCAATGACAAGTACCGTGTTGCCTCTCTCAACAAGTCGTTGAAGAATGGACAAGAGCGTACGAATATCCTCGAAATGAAGACCTGTTGTGGGTTCGTCCAAGACAAACAATGTCTTGCCGGTATCTTTTTTTGCCAGTTCTGTGGCAAGTTTGACGCGTTGGTTTTCTCCTCCTGACAAGGTTGAGGATGGTTGTCCCAGCTTTATATATCCCAATCCTATTTCTTGGAGAACTTTTAGTTTCTTAAGGATTTGCGGGACATTCTCAAAAAACTCTACGGCTCTGTCAATGGTCATATCCAGAACATCGGCAATCGACTTGCCTTTGAATCGCACCTCAAGGGTTTCGCGATTATATCGCTTGCCGTGACATACCTCGCAGGGAACCAATACATCGGGCAAAAAATTCATCTCTATAGTTCGATAACCGTTGCCGTTACAAGCCTCACATCGGCCGCCGTTAACATTGAACGAGAATCTGCCGGGTTTGTATCCACGTATTTTAGACTCGGGCAGACCTACAAACAACGAACGTATATCGCTAAACACTCCGGTATAAGTAGCCGGGTTAGAACGGGGAGTCTTGCCGAGAGGAGACTGATCGACAGTGATTATTTTGTCAATATTATCAAGCCCATCCAAACTCTTATAAGGCAGCGGTTCTGCAATCGATCGATAAAAATGTTTGGATAGAGCAGGAACCAATGTGCCGTTTATCAAACTTGATTTACCACTTCCGGAAACTCCGCTGATGCAGGTCAGCGTACCCAATGGCAGTTCTAAAGTCACATCCCGGAGGTTATGTCCTGTGGCGCCGGTGAGCTTCAGTGTTTTACCGTTTCCGGCTCTTCTTGTGGGAGGCACTTCGATATTTTTTTCGCCTTTAAGATATTGGGCTGTCAGTGTGTCGGCTTTCAGGAGTTGTGTGGGGGTGCCTTGGAATACTATATTTCCGCCGAATCGACCAGCGCGTGGACCTACGTCAACTATATAATCGGCGTCAAGCATGATATCTTTATCGTGTTCCACTACAATGACCGAATTGTCGGCTTCCTTAAGTCTTTTCAGAGAATCAATCAATCGCCGATTGTCTTTTTGATGCAGTCCGATACTCGGTTCGTCAAGTATGTAAAGCACGTTGACCAGTTCAGAGCCCATTTGGGTTGCCAAACGGATGCGTTGGCTTTCACCTCCTGAAAGAGTTGCAGAACCGCGATTCAGTTGCAGGTAATCAAGACCGACATCACATAAAAACTTTAATCGATGATTAATCTCCTTAAATATTTCATCTCCCACAGTTTTGAGTTGGGGATCGATCAAATCACTTGCCGTTTTTGTCCATTCATAGAGTGCCGAAATGTCCATTGAGGTCAAATCAGCTATATTCTTGTCTCCGATGAAGAAATGCAGAGCTTCTTTGTTTAATCGGTCGCCATGACAGGCAGGACACACCGAACGAGAATAATATTGGTCTACCCATTTTTTTGCTGTCGCTCCTGCATCTTCGTCCTGTTGCATTTCAAGATATTTAAAAATGCCTTCGTAGGTCGAAAAATAATTATAAGTCGAAAGTGTCTCGTTCTTGATAGTCAGTCTGTCGGTGGTTCCGTTAAGTATCGCATTAAGGCATTCTTCAGACAGTTCAGCTATTGGGGTGTTTATTGAAAAACCGTATTTCTGGCATATAGCGTCTATTTGCCAGAAAATCATTGTATTTTTATACTTACCTAATGGTGCAATTCCGCCGTTATGAATACTGATGCTCGTGTCGGGAATTACTTTTTCGCGGTCTATAACGTTCACATATCCCAGGCCGTTACAAGTAGGACACGCTCCAAGAGGCGAGTTAAAAGAAAAATTGTGAGGTGCAGGCTCGCGGTAAGAAAGACCCGTTTCCGGATCCATAAGTGATTGGGAGAAATGTGATATAACATCTGCTTCAATGTCATAAATCAGCATCTGTTTGTCTCCCTGCGTAAGTGCGGTTTCAACTGTAGAACGTAAACGTTCCTCGTCTTTTTCTGTAACCTTGAGTTTGTCTATTACAAGCTCTATCGAGTGGTTCTTGTATCGTTCCAGTTTCATTCCCGGAACTATTTCACGCATCTCGCCGTCAACACGCACATTTAGATAACCCTTTTTCAATAGTGTCTCGAAAAGTTCCTTATAGTGTCCTTTACGGTTATGCACTAAGGGCGCAAGAATCAAAATTTTCTTGTTGGCATATTTTTCAAGCACCAACGATATGATTTTTTCGCGCGTATATTTTATCATGGCTTTACCCGTGATGTAGCTTCGCGGTGTGGCAGCTTTCGCATAAAGCAATCTCAAGAAATCATATATCTCTGTGGTAGTGCCTATCGTCGAACGTGGATTTCGATTTGTAGTTTTCTGTTCTATAGCTATAACGGGACTTAGACCGGTGATTTTGTCAACGTCCGGACGCTCCATAGTCCCAAGCAGGTTGCGTGCATAGCTCGAGAATGTTTCGATATATCTTCTTTGGCCTTCAGCGAATATCGTGTCAAAGGCCAGACTTGATTTGCCACTTCCGCTTAGACCGGTTATGACAGTCAAAGTATTGCGTGGTATTGATACATCGACATTTTTTAAGTTGTGTACCCTGGCTCCGATGACTTCGATACTTTCAGAACCGTCATCGCCGGATGTATCCTGCACCCTGGATGTTTCTGTAAAGCCATCCACCGGGTTAAGAGGTGATTTTTCGGTATTTTTTTGTATGTCTTTTTTACTCATGTGTTCGTTCATAATATTATATATCCAACATCATTCTTTCACCCATCTATCATTAAATACTTTTATATTATTGGTACTTCGATAGAGTGAATTTTTTGAGGGAATCTTGACGGTATATGTCTTATTATCTTTGTTTGTCATTTCTTTTGCTCTTATCCACGGATTTTCTTCTCTAAGTTGGGCGTAACTCACTCCATGTTCAAGTGCCCATGTGCTCCAGTCCTCTATAGGTCCGTCCACAGTAACAATATCGCAATCGGTAGGTTGATATAGCTGTTCTGGGGCTAAAATAAAGCCGAAACGTGCAGGGTCGGAGAAAAGATACTCTAAAGCCATGATTCGGAAAACGTAGCGTGAGGTCTCCTCGGTAAGATATATATCAAAAGAGGTGTCCTGTTGTTGTTTGCCGAGTTCCTTTGTTATGCGTGCCATGCCGCCGTTAAAAGCTGCCATTACGGTCGGCCAGTCTCCGTATCGGGCGTATGCCTTTTTAAAAAACTTGCAAGCAGCAAGTGTCGATTTTTCCAAATCGAATCGTTCATCTACATCATCGCTCACTTCAAGTCCGTATTCTTTGGCGGTAGCCGGAATGAATTGCCAAAATCCTGCAGCCTTTGCCGGTGAGAGGGCGCGGTGATTCAAGCTGCTCTCAACACATGCGAGATATAAGAAATCCTCAGGAATGCCATTTGCTTTGAGGATGGGGGCCATTACGGGAAAATATTTATTGGCTCGTTTAAGCAAAAGCAACGTGGTCGAATGGCTGTAAACAAGAGAGGTCAGTTCTCGGTCAAATCGTTCGAACATATCGGCTCTGTCCAGACTGATGGGTTTACCACAGAAAGTTACCTCATCTGGTACTGCGGGCGATAGGGCTGGAGTCATCGTCGACTCGCTGTCCTGGGCATACATCGTGGTTGAACAGCCAGCTGAAAATATAATTATAATGTAAAAAAGGAGAGTATGTTTAATTATGGTCTTCATTATTATCAAATATGTGGCGATGTTTTATTCTTCAGCGCCGGTCGTAGGTTTCAATTTAGAACCGACTATGTTTATGTCCCCCTTCAAGCTATATTTCTTGCCGTCGGCTCCTTCGGCTTTGATGACATAGAAATACACGCCAGACGGAACAAACTTGCCGCCTATTCTACCGTCCCAACCTTCCGCAGGATTTGTCGAAGAGAAAAGCTCTTTGCCCCATCTGTTGAATATGTGGCATTCGTAGGAAATTAGAGATGAATAGCTTACTTTCCACAAGTCATTGACACCATCTTCATTATGAGGGCTGAAAGCATTGGGACACAATAGTTTGGATTCGCCAATAGAAACAGTATAGACATCTCCTTCAAAGGTGCAGTTCCCGATAGCGTCGGCACATACATATTTAACATATGTAGTTCCGGCTTCGGTGAAAGTGTACGTGAATACATCTTCGTTGAATCTATACAAGACATCGATGAAATCTTCCGTTTCTGAAAATTGCCACTCGCGGAACAAAGCTGCGTCAGTAGGTATCGCGCTGAATGTAATATCGCAAGGTGCCGAGCCTCCCAAACCGGAGTTAGCATCTTGTTGTTCGTTGTCATTATCTCTCAATAGCTGCTGTGCTGATGTAACAGCTTCCACGCGGCTTGTTATGTATTCTGATGTCTCTATCTCTACGGGTTCACCCCAAGCTTTAAGAAACATGTCGCCTGACAGTTTGAATGCGGTGTTACATAGAGGCGCTTGTGTTGAAACGGCATTCGTGATATAGGGAAAATGCACTTGATGTTCATAAACTGTCCAGTACCCGTCAGCGTCGTCTATTGAATGAAACTCCAGATCATTATAAGTTAGTGTAATGTCGCGATCCACTTCAGTTGGAGCGCCGTTTACTGAATAATAAACAATGCGATCAAACGAACCCGTGGTATTGAAAGTCACGCGATCGCATTCGCTATTGGCACTTATGGTAAGCGAGGTAAGTGTAGGGTGATGATTGGCGTAATTTACTACCCAAAAGGCTATTTGTCTGCCGCCATCCTCTACTATGTAACCAATGTCGGAAGAAAGACCTCGCACTGTCGTTTTGTTATTAACATATTCGACATCGGCGACAGGTTCGGCATAGCCACCTCCCAAAGCACTGAATTTATACCACTTCACTGAAGACGAAGCTTGTACGCTTTGAGCCGTGTAAGTGATGGAGGCTACCTGACCGTCCTCAACTACAAAGACTTTTTCCAAGCCGGTCGATGCAGCAGGTGTCAAGTCAACATAACGCGTACCATCGATATCGATGGCGCTCTTCGCAGTGAGGCTTACAAAAAATATGATTCCTAATGTGAGACAATGTTTGAGCATAGTTTACAAATATAGCAATTTTTTGCGAATTGTCAAAACAATCCCAAACTTACTAACGTCAAACCGTCACACTTATTATAAAAAACGTCTTAAAGCGCTTATAGCCGAACCTGCTCTAAATAAACTTCAGCATCTTAGGGGCGTTAAAATTTTCTCGCAGAGGCCTTCATTTTGTAAGGCGGTACTATGCGAGTTCAACTATGCCTTTATCATCAATGACAATCTTTCGCTCTCGGTACAATAAACCGACGGCCTTTTTAAAATCTTTCTTTGAGCAATGGAAAATCTCTTTGATAACGTCTGCCGATGCTTTTTCGCTTATGCGGAAAGTGTCGCGATGCAGGATGTCAAGAATAGTTTCACCTATCTTTTCTATACGAAGGAGGGTGTCAGGGTTGTTGAGGCTTAGATCAAGTTTACCGTCTTCATCACGTACATTTTTTACAAAAGCAGTGACGTGGCTACCTATCTCAAGAGGCTGATATATCTCGTTTTCATATATGAGCCCACGATGCAAATTGTCAACTATAGCCGTGTATCCCAAAGGATTACGCCCGATTATAAGGGCATCTACTTTATCGTTCTTGTTGTAGGTTGGAATGACATTGTCAAGAAACTTTTCGATTTTAGCCGAGGCTACGACGCGTTTCGAGTTGTGGTCAAGATAAATATATACAAGATAAATCCCTCCAGGAAACATCTTTATTTTCTGTTCCTTGAACGGTACTAACAAGTTTTTTTGCAGTCCCCAGTCCAGAAAAGCTCCCACTCGGTTTACCTGAGCGGTCTGTAAGAAAGCGAATTGTCCCACGTGAGCATAAGGCTGCTCTAAGGTGGCTACAGGACGATCTTCAGAATCGGTATAAACAAAAACAGTTAATTCATCACCTTCACGCATATCGTCATCCACATAACGTCGTGGCAAGAGTACTTCTCCCTTCGAACTGTCGGACGATTCTTTTAAGTATGCACCGAATTCAACAAAACGGTCTATAATTAATGTGTTGTAGTTGCCAATCTGTATCATGTGTCTTTGTTATTACAAAAAATGAATATTTGGGAAAATGACTGCGAAAAAAAGAATGTATGCGAATCTGTTTCATTGAAAATAAATTAAATATGAAATATAATCGCAAAAAGAGGTGTCTATATTTTTGATTTATCTCCGAGTTTGCAAATATAATCACTAAATTTCAATTTAGTGGAGTGCAAACAATACGGAATGGTCACTTTTAGGTCGTTTTGTTTGGACATGACGCACACAAATTGTAATTTTGCTACCAGTATAACAAACCACGACGAAAAAAGTTCATATCATATTCGTCGTTTTTTGCTTCTTGAATGAACACTGACAGCATCGTTAAATATTTTCCAAATTTAAATCAACAGCAATTGTCTCAATTCGAGGCGTTAGGTGATTTGTATAGAGATTGGAATAGTAAAATTAACGTCATATCTCGTAAAGATATTGATAACCTTTATTTACACCACGTTCTTCATTCTTTATCTATAGCGGCATTTTTAGGAGACATCGAACCCAATACGCGCTTTGTGGACATTGGTACAGGCGGAGGTTTCCCTGCAATACCATTGGCTATACTTTATCCTGAGGCCTCTTTTCATTTAGTAGACCGCATAGTTAAAAAATTACGTGTTGCTGATGAGATAGCTAAGACAATAGGTCTTGAAAATGTCACTTTTCAACACGGCGACATGAGGGAGTGCAAAGAAAAATTTGATTATGCTGTAAGCCGTGCTGTCATGCCGCTCGACGAATTGATAAAAATTTGTCGTCGAAATATTAATGACCATTGTTTCAATCGTTATCCAAACGGCTTGATATGTCTTAAGGGCGGCGATATAAGTGAAGAATGTGGCCGTTTTACGGGTCAAGTTCTTACTTTCCCAGTCAACGAATTTTTTACCGAGAGTTTCTTTGATTCAAAGGAGATAGTCTATGTGCCATTGGCCAACCTGTCTACGAATAGACATCGGTGAAGTTAAGAGAACTCGATTAATATAGACAAATTTATATGTTGAATATCACACGCTTCGTTTTTAATAATTTTTCAGAAAATACTTATATTGTCGCCGATAGCGCTACGAGGCAAGCAGCAGTTATCGACCCGGGTATGCTCATGCCGGAGGAGTATCGCGCTTTTGAAAAATTTGTCGAAGAGGCGAATCTTAAATTGACACAGGTCATATTGACGCATGCTCATCTTGATCATTGTTTCGGCGTTAACTACGTTAAGGATAAATATAATATTCCCGTTGTAGCGCATTCCGGGGACTCTCCTCTCGCTAAAACTCTTTGTTTGCAAGCAAGACGATTCGGAATGGGTAAATGTCTTAAAGAAGATGTGTCTTTTGATGTAAATTTAAAGGATGGAGACAAAATAAAGATAGGTAATAGCCAGTTAGAGGTGATTCACGTTCCAGGTCATTCACCGGGAGGCATCGTTCTGTATAGCCGAGAAAACAGCGTGGCTTTTGTCGGCGATTCTATATTTAACAGTTCCATTGGTAGAACAGATCTGGAGGGGGGTGATTATGAAACACTGATAGGTGCATTGAAAAGTCGGGTGTTGTCTCTTCCCGATGACACAGTGCTGTTGTCTGGACATGGAGATCAGACTACAGTGGGCGATGAAAAAAAGCATAATCCTTTTCTTCGTTAACCTATCAGGCTGTATTATTAACTAACCTTTTTTATCATGAAAGACCAACCGTCATTAAACGCATATCTGCAACAAGCCATTGTCGAAAATTGGGACAAGGAAGCATTGACCAATCTGAACGCACAAACTTATCTATATCGAGATATCGCACGTAAAATAGTGAAAATAAAAATAATGTTCGAATCAGGCAACTTGCATCCCGGCGATAAAGTTGCCATTTGCGGACATAACAGTGCCGAATGGGTAATCGCTTTTGTGGCAGTCATGTATTGTGGATGTGTGGCTGTGCCTATACTTAACGATTTCACTCCAAACACTATTCATCATCTTGTCAATCATTCCGACGCAAAAGTGCTGTTTGTCGATGAGTCAATATGGAAACACCTGTCTGCAGACGAAATGCACGGTCTTATCGCTGCCGTGCGCATAAGCGATTATGAATTGTTACTTAGCCGAAAAGAAGAGGTTGATTACGCTCGTCGGCATCTAAATGAAGAATTCGGTAAAATGTTCCCGGAACGATTTACTCGCGAGGATATACATTTTCCGACTTTAGCTCCGACTGATATCGTCCTAATAAATTATACGGCCGGCTCAACCGGCTTTTCAAAAGGGGTAATGTTATCCGAAAGAGTTTTATGGTCAAACATACAGTTTACCATTGATGGCTTGACTTTCCTGCACCCTGGTGATGGGATGCTTTGCCTGTTGCCGCTCGCTCACATGTACGGTCTTATGGTGGAGGTTCTCCATACGCTTGTGAAGGGTTGTCACATCTATCTGCTTGGAAAAACCCCTTCACCAAAAATTCTTCTTGGGGCTTTCGCAGTTGTACGGCCAAAGCTCATTATCGCAGTGCCCTTAATTATAGAAAAGATAATCAAGACTCGTGTATTCCCTAAACTACACAAGCCGTTGATGAGAATCTTGACCCATCTTCCTTTAATAAAGAAAAAAGTTATGGAGAAGGTTCGTCAAAACCTCATGACTGCATTCGGAGGAAATTTACAAGAGATGATAATTGGAGGGGCTGGGCTTGCCAAAGACGTCGAGGAATTTTTGCGTGGCATCAATTTTCCTGTGACCGTTGGCTATGGCATGACGGAATGCGGTCCTCTGATATCCTATTGTCCTCATAACACACAGCGCCAAGGCAGTTGCGGCAAGGTCGTTGATAGGATGGAAGCGATTATAGACAGTCCGGATCCGATTACACTCCCGGGTGTATTATGGGTAAAAGGTGATAACGTGATGGCCGGATATTATAAAAATCCTGAAGCCACTAACTCTGTTCTCAAGGACGGATGGCTTAATACCGAGGATATATGTCAGATGGACCAGGACGGATACATTTATATCCGAGGCCGTGACAAAAACATGATATTGGGTCCTTCGGGTCAAAATATCTATCCTGAAGAGATAGAGGCTCTCCTTAACAACTATCAGATGGTCGGTGAAAGTTTGGTGCGTGAACGCAATGGCAAGTTGGAGGCTCTTATAGTGCCCAATTATGACTATGCAAAAGACAACGGCATCAATGATAATAAATTACTGACGAAAGAACTTGAACGTATCTTGGCCGAAACCAACAAGGCCTTACCATCTTTTTCACAGCTTGCCGGGTTTAAGATACAGGAAAACGAATTCGAAAAAACGCCCAAACGCTCCATTAAACGTTACCTTTACAAATAACATCGTTCTTTTTCAGCATCAAGTTGTACCCGTCTCAATTTCTAATCGATCTGTTTAATTCCTCGGGCTCATTTATTCTCTTTCCGTTTTTTATAGTAACTCTTTTGATAGGCTTTAACTTTCATAAAACTCAACGTGACCACATGAAAAAATATATTTTCTCATTGATAATATTTTGCTGTGCCCTTAATACTTATGCTCGTGAAGTCGTGCATGATGTTAATGTTTTGTTTTTGCCCGGTCAATCACAATTGGAGCTTTCGGTAGGAGACAATCATCTCGAAATAGCCCGTCTATTCAACTTTCTCAACGATGTGAAAACTAATCCGACTGCCGAATTAGTACGCATTGATATTGACGGATACACGTCATTTGACGAGACTTACGAAAGTAATCCAGATTTATCCGTATCACGAATGGCTGCCTTGAAATCGACTATTAAAAATTTTATCGATGTGTCAGCCGATGTATTCTACGATGCGTCGAACGAGAATTCCGAGTGGACTTGGTTGAAAGATGCGGTATTAAGAGAAAATCTGCCGGAGACACAATCAATTGTGGCAATCATCAATAATCCGCCCGAATATATCGATTATAAAGATGGTTTGAAGAGAGACCGACGACTTAACCAATTGAAAATCCTTAATGGAGGCGAAACATGGATAAAACTTCAAGAAATAGTTTTTCCGAGAATGCCCCATGCACATGCTTTAATAACAGTGAGATACATGGACAACGTGTATGAGGGACAATCCTCAGATAACCGCCTATCAGGGAACAATCCGACATCCAGTACTGCTACTATAAGCAGTTCCTTCGGAGATAACTCAATGGCCGTAACGACTCACGGTAATGCCAACACTGGAGCTATATCGGCAACAAATGTCTCTTCAACTGGCAGTATGTATATATGGGATCCAAACTATTATTATCAAGCCAATAACTATTTCGATTACAGAGGTTATGTTAAAACCAACTTTGCCGAGATTGCTCTGGCGTTGGCAAATCTATCTGTTGAGTTTGACTTTGTGCGTCATTGGGCTGTATCTCTCTCGGTCAGCTATTCGGGTTGGAATTATTTTGTAAAAGACCTTAAATTCAGGGCTTTGGATATCAAGCCAACATTTCGTTATTATCCTTTTGTAGACAAAAATCGAATCAACAACGGCTTTTATATTGGTGTGCATGCCGGCGCTACATGGTTTAATATAGCTTATGAAAAAAAATATCGATATCAGAACCACGATAAAAACACTCCGGCTTATGGGGGAGGAATCGATATTGGATATAAATTACCATTGTCAGCCAATAGCGACTGGTTCATGGACTTTGGATTTGGTGCCGGTGCATATAAAGTGAATTATGATAAAATAGAAAATATAACTGACGGTAAAATCTTATCTACAAAAAAGAAATGGTATTTTGGACCCGATGAGGTTTCAATCTCGTTTGGCTATTCATTTAGCCTTAACCATTAAAATCCGGTTGAAAGAATTGCCTCCACTAAATCTCGAGGCAGACTCAAGTACATAAAAAGTGATTTTTTGGAATTATTGTATTAAAAAAGATTTTTTTACATAACAAGCGTCTGTTAATTTGATGAAAAGTCGTAATTTTGTGGAAACTAATAAAATTTGGCCTTAATATTGAAATATTAAGTCTTTAAACTTTTTGAAAAGTGAATATAAAGAAACTGTTAATACCTTCGGCGGTTGTGTGTGCCGGCATATTGGCTTTTGCCGATAATAATATAGTTGAAGAGGTTGCTTGGACCATTGGCGATGATCCGATTTATAAATCGGAGATAGAACAGACCTATCAGGATATGCTTTCTGAGCGCACGCCCATTAACGGTGATCCATATTGTGTCATTCCCGAAATGATGGCTATACAAAGACTCTATCTTCATCAGGCCGATTTAGATACTGTCGAAGTGTCAGCAGGGCAGATACAATCGCAAGTTGAGAGTCAGATAAATTTTCTTATCGGCCAACTTGGCTCAAAGGAAAAAGTCGAGGAATATTTCCGCAAGCCATTAACCGAGCTCCGCAATTACTATGCTACCAACATAGAGAATCGCCAGCGAGTCCGTATGGTACAAGACAATCTGACTAAAAACATTAAAGTGACGCCATCCGATGTTCGGCGTTATTTTGATAACCTGCCCAAAGACTCCATTCCGTACGTTCCACGTCAAGTTGAGGTGCAGATTGTCACTATCAATCCGGTAATCCCTCGCCAGGAAATCGAGGATGTCAAGGCTCGACTACGCGACTATGCTGATCGCGTCAATCGAGGCGAAGCAGATTTTTCGACCCTGGCTATATTATATAGCGAAGCCCCCGAGGGTATGCGTGGCGGTGAGATTGGCTTTATGGGACGTGCCCAGTTAGTCCCCGAATATGCCGCTGTGGCTTTCAACCTCAACGACCCCAAAAAAGTATCGAAGATTGTCGAAACAGAATTTGGCTTCCATATCATTCAGTTGATAGAGAAGCGCGGTGACCGTATAAACACACGACATATTCTTTTGCGTCCCAAAGTTGCTCAGAAAGATCTTGAGGATGCAATAGTACGCCTCGATACAATCAGAAGTCAGATTGTGGATAAAGGCATAGGTACTTTTGAAGATGCCGCCCGTTATGTCTCTCAGGATAAGGACACCCGAAATAGCCGTGGTGTAATGGTCAACGAAAACAACGGTACGACACGCTTCGAGATGTCGGAACTGCCTCAGGAAATAGCACGTGTGGTAGCATCTATGGAACCTGGAGATATTTCACGACCCTTTGTGATGAAAGATCCTAAACGAGACCGTGACATAGTGGCTATTGTCAAGCTGACAGATCGAATTGAGTCCCACCAGGCCAATTTAGCAGACGATTATCAGATGATTAAAGGAATGTATGAAAATGCGCAGAAACAAGAGATTCTGAATAAATGGCTTACCAAAAAAATAGCTGAAACATACGTTCGCATTGAAGACGGATGGCGTGGTTGTGACTTTGAACACGAAGGGTGGGTGAAAGAGAAGTGACAACAGATGAAAAGCATGATTTGGCGCTTTGTCAAAAACAGTAAGCGGGCATTGAGAGGCTTGCCTATAGCAGTGCTTGTCATCTTTTTTTCGATGTCTTTATTTCTTATGCCTGTCACCTCTCAGACGACGGACAAAGCAGGTCGGGTGCGACGTTCTCAGGTTACTATCGCCCCTATGATACCGGATGCGAAACGTGTACCCGAACTGGTTTTTTTGGAACATGCCGATTCGTTGTTGAGAATTCAAAATCAGGATTTTATAATACTGAAAGGTAATGTCGTTTTTTCGAAAGGCGACATGCTTATGTATACCGATAGCGCTCATTTTTTTGATGCTACCGGTAGTTTCGATGCTTTCGGTAATGTGCATATGGAACAAGGAGACACCTTGTTTATATATGGTGACGAGCTCAACTATGACGGTGAATACGAGCTTGCGATTTTGTATGCCGATGAAGGCGATTCTGTTCGTCTGATTAACCGTGATGTAATGCTTAAAGCACCGTCGATTAGTTACGATATGCGCATCGAGTTAGGTTATTATACAGATGGTGGAGTGTTGACAGATAGAGATAACCGTTTGTCCTCGCGACAGGGACAATACAGCCCGTCAACAAAAGACGCACTGTTTCTGCAACAAGTAGTATTGACATCGCATAACGAAGAAGACTCCTTGTTGCTCGTAAATGAAGCTTTATACTATAACACTGCCACTCATATTACTGAATTTACTGTGCCCACGGTAATCACTAACAAAGATGGACGTATAGACTCGGATGATGGCGTTTATAACACCGAAACCAATATAGCAGAGCTATTCGCGCATTCGCTTGTGACAACAAAAAGGGGGTCTACACTCGAAGGTGACACTTTATATTACGACCGCACTACAGGCATAGGCGAAGCGTGGGGAAATATGGCCTTAGTCGACACGGTGAAACAATCTACATTGAAAGGTGACTACGGCTTTTATAACGAAACGACAGATAGTGCTTTTGTTACCGGCACACATGCTGTGGCTCTCGAGTATTCAGAAGGGGATACATTATATGTCCATGGCAGATATATTACGTCTGTCATGAGAGTCGATTCCATACCTGTATTTATCGGAACCGATTCGGTTTTGATATCAAACTCTGATGTAGAAAACGTCGAGAAAGTGTCGCCGAATAACTTAGATCAGATAATCCAGATGACGGATGAAGATATTAATGGTAATTTCATTCCGAGTTTGGGAGGTTCGTATAACGATGTCTCTGATAGTCTTTTAGATGTCTCTGATAGTCTTTTAATTGAGACAACTGAAATCTCAAATGATAGTCTGTATTTTGAAAATGCCATTGAATCCTTAAATGATAGCGTTGCCATTGAGGAAATTGAAATTGATGTCTTTGAATCAGACAGTTCTCCAACCGAAGATAGCCAACTCCAAAACATTGCTTCTCTTTCAGTTCCGGACATCACCGACCAAATCGAACAAAGAGTACAGCCGGTCGAAGCCGAACAAGTTGAAGCCAATGAAATGATAACGCTTCATGAAGAAAATGTAGATGAAGGCGTTGTCGAAAACGTACAAGAGCTCTTTGAAAACAATCGAATTGACGAACCCAAATTCAAAAAAGTTGATCGTTATGAGCATTACTCTGACACGACACATATAATATCGGCATGGCCTCGCGTCAGGATGTATCGTTCTGATATGCAGGGATTATGCGATTCACTAGTTTATACCCAGAAAGATTCTATGGTGAGGATGTATTATCATCCCATAGTTTGGAGTGAAGATCGTCAGATTTTCGGTAACTTGATTGAGTTGCATGTCAACGATTCGACCGTAGATAGAGCTTATTTGCCCGACTTTGGTTTTATGGCTCAACATATTGAAGACAGATTTTATAATCAATTGACGGGTAAAACAATGACGGCGTGGTTTGTGAATGGCGAGTTGGATCGAACCTTGGTTGAAGGTAGCGTTGAAGGGATAGTTTATCCTGAGGAAGCAGATTCGACAATAAACAAATTGGTGAATTTTCAGACTGCCAATCTGGAAGGCTTTTTTGAAAATCAGGTGATGAAGCGCATGAAGATGTGGGCACAGACATCTGGAGAAGCCATTCCTCTCTATCTGGCAAAATATACTGACCTTCAACTGCCCCAATTTCAATGGTATGAAGACTTACGTCCTTTATATCCCGATGACATATTTAATGTTCCGCCTGCTATGGAAGAACTAATGTCTGATCGTCCGATAAATTATATTTTGCATGCAGAAGAGTCAATTAAGGGTTTGATAGCAGATCCTGAGGCGGAAATAAATGAAAACATTGATGAACTCATGCCATCCGATGGAAATGACGAATCAGAGGTGTCCGAAATAGAGGAGGAAACGCAGCAGACTTCTGATGGAGAAGACTCAGAATCTGACAACTCCGAAGGAACATCGAAAAAGGAAGAATCTTAAGACTTAGAGGCCCCTGCATCTTTCTTTATGCCTTAGTGCAATCAGGTGAGTAACTTAACGAAAGGAGAGGATATAAAAACGGGCATCCAAAGAAATGGGCGCCCGTTAACAGTTTTTTATTGGAAATGAAACTTCTCTGACTATCTGTTAGATAATGCAAAAGAGCTATTAGCCAAAGGATTGTCTCAAATTTTAGAATGCTTTTACTATTCCCATGAAGTCTTCACATTTAAGTGAAGCTCCTCCAATGAGACCACCATCGACATTGGGTTTAGCAAAAAGTTCAGCCGCATTGCTCGGTTTGCAACTACCTCCATAAAGGATAGAAGTGTTTTCGGCAATTTCTTTACCATATTTTTCCGCAATGGCAGAGCGAATGAAGGCATGGATCTCTTCGGCTTGGTCAGCTGTGGCTGTTTTGCCTGTGCCAATAGCCCAGACCGGTTCATAAGCTATGATTATTTTAGCGAATTCATCCTTAGAAAGATTAAAAAGACCCTCCACGAGTTGAGACTTAACGACTTCATTCTGTTTTCCTGCTTCACGTTCTTCAAGAACCTCGCCGATGCAGAAAATAGGTGTGAGACCGTTTTCGAGTGCGAGAGCTACCTTGTCGCGTAATATAGCACTGACCTCTCCATAATATTGACGGCGTTCGCTATGTCCTAAAATGACATATTTTGCTCCTGTGGACGCGACCATTGCAGCAGATACTTCGCCAGTGTAAGCACCGGATTTGTGATCGGCACAGTTTTCGGCTCCTAATCCAAGTTTTGTTGAATCAATGACGTGGTCGATAGAGGCTAGATGAGTGAAAGGCACACAGATAATTACATCGCAGTTGGGACGGCAAGCCATAACAGCGTCGTTGACTTCTTTAGCCAGTGCAAGACCTTCGGGCAGGGTGGTGTTCATCTTCCAGTTACCTGCAACAATGTTTTTTCTCATTTGAATGTAAATTATAGAGGTTGAAATATTTTTCTTAAACGATTGCAAAATTACGAAAACTTCATGGTATATAAAATTTTTTGGAGATATATGTTAGGTTTGATAGGTCATGGGCTCATTTTGTCATCTATGCAGATGATTTATTGATGATGCTGTTCTAAAACATAATGATATGTCGCAATGTTATAATTTAAAACTTAATTGTAATAGATATGAAAACAAAATTTTTGACATTTATAATGTTCATTGCTTTGACAAGCGGAGTAACGTTCGCACAGATAACTGACTCGACTACCAATACTAGCACACCGCAGATAGATATGTCACAGGCGTACAGAGAAGGTCTTTTTGGAGGACCTGGCATTGTAACATCTGAATCGGCTACGGTTAACCAGTTACCCACTCAAGCACAAGATTTCTTGCAAGAAGTCTACTCACGTGTGATGGTTACCAACGTTAACCACAATGTAGTAGCAGACACCTATGATGTGACACTCGGAAACGGCGTGAAGATTAAATTTGACGCAGCAGGCAAAGTACAGGATATTCAAGCTCCGTACCCTGACAGCCTATATATACCTGCCATTGAGGCAACCCTTCCGACAAAGGCCTTTAAGCATCTCGAACAAGCCGGTTTGCTTTATGAGGTAACCGGAATTAAAAACGCTACCGGTAAAGGTTTAAGAGTACAATTGTTAAACGCAACTCCCCCCGAAATGTTATTCGACTTAGACGGTCTGTTTATTATAGTAGACGATTGATATCGAAGAAAACTGAGTTTTCAAAAATTGAAATATAAAGCGAGGAAAACCTCAATGGTTTTCCTCGCTTTTTAGTGCGCATGAAGGGACTCGAACCCCCACGTCGTAAGACACTAGATCCTAAGTCTAGCGCGGCTACCAATTACGCCACATGCGCAAAGAGCGCTACAAAGGTAATTTTTTTTTGAAAAAGAAAGCTAAGAGAGTTGGCTATTTAAGGTTTTTTAACTAATGTGGCTTGTGTAAAATCCTCTCCTAATAAGTATTTTTGTAACCAAATGGATAAAGAACTTGATAAAAAATATTACCGCATCAGCGAAGTGTGCGCGTTGCTTGATTTGCCCGCATCTACATTGCGTTTTTGGGAGAGCCAGTTCGATTTGTTGAAACCGAAGAGAACAACTAAAGGAACCCGGCTCTACACTCCTACCGATGTCGAAAATGTCAGAATAATAAAATACCTTATAAAAGATAAAGGATTAAAAATAGAAGCGGCGCAGGAACAGTTAAGAAAAAACAAAGAAAATGTGTCAAGACGTTATCAGGCAATTCACCGTCTTGAAACAATTAAGAATCAACTTACTGAATTATTGCAATCGCTCACGTCTCGCAAAAACTGAGATATAGAAGAATAATATTTATCGACAAAAACAAAACTTTTTCATAATTAAAAAAATTTCCTTTTAATTATGTCGGAGTTTTTGCGTAAATTTGTGCTTTGAACGAAGTGTGCAATTTTTTGTAACACCATTAGCGAGATATTCGATATAAACCATCAATCATAATAAACCGAACGACATGAGATTTTTCTCTCTAACTAAAGAAATAGCAATCGATCTTGGCACTGCCAACACCATAATTATTCACAATAACAAGATAGTTATTGATGAACCTTCGATAGTAGCACTTGACAAACGTACTGACAAACTGATCGCCCTCGGAGCCGAAGCCCAAATGATGGAAGGCAAAGAGCCGGATGGTATACGCACCATAAGGCCGTTGCGACAAGGAGTAATAGCAGACTTTAACGCGGCCGAGCTTATGATACGTGGCTTTGTAAAGAAAGCCAGTTCCAAAAAGAAATGGTTCACGCCATCCTTACGTATGGTAATTGGCATCCCATCCGGAGCGAGCGAAGTGGAAATAAGAGCCGTGCGAGACTCTGCCGACCACGCTGGTGGCCGAGACGTATGTATGATTTTTGAACCCATGGCCGCCGCATTGGGAATAGGACTTGACGTAGAGGCTCCTGAAGGTAACATGATAGTCGATATAGGCGGAGGAACGACAGAAATCGCTGTTATATCGCTTGGTGGCATAGTTAGTAACAAGTCGATAAAAATAGCAGGTAACGACCTGACCGAAGATATCTTGAACCACATGAGACGTGCGCACAACGTAAGAGTTGGTACACGCACTGCTGAACAAATCAAGATACATGTTGGTGCAGCAATAACAAATCTGGACAATCCCCCTGAAGACTTTATAGTACGCGGTCCCAACCAAATGACTGCACTGCCCATGGAGATTCCTGTGAGTTATCAGGAAGTATGTCACTGTATTGATAAAACAATAAACAAGATAGAGACTTCAGTGCTCGAGGCGCTTGAGCAAACTCCTCCCGAGCTATATGCCGATATAGTGAAGAACGGTATATGGTTGGCAGGTGGTGGTGCTTTGATACGTGGGCTTGACAAACGTCTTACCGACAAAATAGGTATACAGTTCCATGTGGCCGAAAATCCACTCTTAGCCGTAGCAAAAGGTACGGGAGAGGCTTTGAAGAACATCGATAAATTCTCTTTCCTTATACGTTAAGAAAAGACAATTGCATTTATCGACTTGTGAAAAACAGCCGATAAACTTTCCCAAAGAAAAAGTATTTTTGACAGACAAGAAAAAATTTATAGCGTGAAAAGATTGTGCGCGAATTAATAGATTTTTTCATACGCTATTCAAAATGGTTCGTGTTTGCGATTTATAGTGTCGTAAGCATAGTAATGCTTGTGAGCGGAAGTGCATTGCATCAAAGCATATATATGACATCGGCCAATGCGGTGACATCGTCAGTATATGATTTTTTCGGAGGGGTTTCGTCATACTTTAATCTTAGAGAAAGTAACGAAACGCTCAATCGACGCAATGCGGTGTTACAGGAACAAGTAGAAGAAATGCAAGCTCGCATAAACTACCTAAACGCGAAACTTGCCGAAGATACCATCACGACATGGGAGGTATTGAAACCTTATGATTTCATAGTGGGAAGAGTTATTAAAAACAGTGTGACTCGTCCACAGAACTATATTACGATAAACCGCGGCAGTTTAGACGGTATAGCACCTGAAATGGGAGTTATAGACCAGAACGGAGTAGTGGGTGTCGTGAATGTGGTAGGTCCTCACGCTTCAAGGGTTATATCATTGCTTAATCCGCAGTTCCGTTTGTCATGTCGCATTCAGGATAGCGGTAATTTCGGCTCGCTGGTTTGGGATGGAGAAGATCCCCGTTACGCAATGTTGGAAGAGTTGCCGCGTCACACTGTATATCAGAAAGGTGATACAGTGGTAACAAGCGGTTATTCAGCGGTTTTTCCCGCAGGAATACCGGTAGGAGTGATAGAAACTGATACTCGCGTGCCAACCGAGAACTTATTTTCGCTCAGAATTAGATTATTGGCTGATTTTTCCTCGTTAGATAATGTACAAGTCGTCAAAAATTACCTTGCAGAAGAAATCAACGACCTCGAAAAAGACGAGAAAGAGGAAAGATAAAATCGTGAAATCCGTTTTCATTTAGACAATCATAGCAGTAAACAAAACATAAATAGCCTGTGTCAAAATCGGTTTTAAATAATATTTTGTTGTTTATAGTCCTTATATTATGTCAGGCTATTATATTCAATAATCTGGTGCTTTGGAACACGGCTGTGGCATTTGTTTTCCTTTACCTTATAGTCGAGCTTCCAATCACCATAAGCACCAACGCTATGTTGACAATCGGTTTTGTTCTGGGTTTAAGCGTTGATGTTTTTCAGGATACTGCCGGGCTTAATGCTTTAACATGCACAATTTGTTGTTTTCTACGCAAACCGTTATATCATCTTTATG
The DNA here is from genome assembly GCA_022509065.1 of Muribaculaceae bacterium. Lineage (GTDB taxonomy): Bacteria > Bacteroidota > Bacteroidia > Bacteroidales > Muribaculaceae > CAG-873. The sequence continues at coordinate 76,561 of JAFLTY010000001.1, read as the reverse complement.
TCCCCGGAGACGAAGATTATGCCGGACGAAGACTTTGTATAGCCACAATGGGTGCTTTGAACTATTTCAAATATATGGTCACACTTGTGCTATTATATTCAACGGTGTATTTTTTGGTGGAATCCGTCGGGCACGCACCCATTACAAGGCTAATGACGCGTATTTTAGCATCGGCAGCGTTTACGTTGACGGTCATCTATGCAATTGACAGTTTAACACTTGCCAGACGTGAGAAAAGACTATAAACTGGAAAAGCGGAAATATGTCATCTGCGGTTTCGTGATTGCAATTGCGTTAATTTACGCCATTCAGCTCTTTGACTTGCAGATTAATGACAGCAGTTATAAAAAATCTGCCGACAGCAATGCCTTTCTGAAAAAGACCATATATCCCTCGCGTGGTCTTATCAAGGACCGTAACGGTGAGCTGGTCGTGTTCAATCAGCCGGCCTATGACGTCATGCTTATACCGCGTGACGTCAAAGAATTTGATACTGTAGACTTCTGTCACACCCTTAACATAAGCCGTGAACAGCTTGAGAAAAGGTTCGCCGATATGAAAGACAAGCGTCTAAATCCCGGTTATTCTACATATACGCCGCAAGTTTTGATGACTCATTTGTCGGCAACGGATTACGGCCGTCTGCAGGAAAAACTTTATAGGTTTCCGGGATTCTATATACAAAAAAGGGTATTAAGACAATATAACTATGGCTCGGCAGCCAACGTGCTTGGAAATATCAGGGAGGTAAACGCTTCGGACATAGAACGCGACCCGTATTTCTCGCCCGGCGATTATACGGGTGACTTAGGCGTAGAAAAAAGTTATGACGAGTATCTTCGGGGTATAAAAGGAGCCGAAATACTCATTCGTGATGCAAACGGTCGCATTCAAGGGAGATACGAAGACGGGGCTGAAGATGTGGCACCTGTTGCCGGGCGTGATCTTACATTATCGATAGATATCAACCTGCAACAATACGCCGAATCGTTAATGGTTGGTAAACGAGGGGCTGTTGTAGCCATAGAGCCGGAAACCGGAGAGATATTATGTTTGGTAACATCTCCCTGTTACGATCCATCGCTATTGGTAGGCAGACAAAGAGGGAAAAACTATGCTGACCTTGCCAAAGACCCGGCCAAGCCCCTTTTTGACCGTTCGATACAAGCAGCATATCCTCCTGGATCGACCTTTAAACCAACCCAAGGTTTGATTTTACAACAGGAAAACATTATCACTCTTGGTACAGCGTATCCATGTGCGCATGGTTATATAAATGGTGGCTTGAGAGTGGGATGTCATACTCATGGAAGTCCTCTTACCTTATTACCGGCTCTTCAGACATCGTGTAACGCTTTTTTCTGCTGGGGATTTAAAGCAATGATAGATCGCCGGCAAAAATACGGGTCATCGGCAAATGCATTCGAGGTATGGAAAAAACATTTAGTGTCGATGGGATACGGATATAGACTGGGTGTTGACCTTCCTGGCGAAAGTCGTGGTTTTATACCAAACGAAGCGTTTTATAATAAATGGTATGGCGAAGGACGCTGGAGCGCCAATACTATCATATCTGTTTCTATAGGACAGGGCGAAATATTGGCGACGCCGTTGCAGATAGCCAATCTGGCCGCAACTATTGCCAACCGAGGATGGTTTATTACTCCGCATGTGGTTAAAGCCATTCAAGACACTGTTATGCCTGATGACTATTATATAAAAAGGGTTCCTACGGTCGATGAACGCTATTATAGTTCTGTTGCTGAAGGAATGCGTATGGCGGTAACAGGTGGTACATGCAGACGCGCGGCTCTTCCTGGTATAGAAGTCGCTGGAAAAACAGGTACTGCGCAAAATCCACATGGAAAAGACCACTCAGCGTTTATGGGATTCGCGCCTTATAACGATCCCAGAATAGCTGTGGCAGTGTATGTTGAAAACGCCGGCTTCGGTGCCGTTTACGGAGTGCCTATCGGCAGTTTGGTCATGGAAAAATATCTGACCGGAGAAATATCTCCCGGCAGAAAATATATGGAAGAACAAATGTTGAGTTCGTCTTTATATTATAAATAAGAAATTAGGTCAATTTAAAGATGCCGGGCAGTAGAATAAATACATCATCTTTGTTTAAAAACCTTGACTGGTTCACAATCATCCTGTATGTCATTATGGTGCTTGCTGGAGTAGTTAGTATATTTGCTGCCAGTTACGATTTTGACCAGGCTTCTATTTTCAGTTTTGATGAATTTTCCGGTAAACAGATCCGATGGATTTTGATGGCGTTTTTCATTGGTTTCGTGTTATTGCTTTTTGACACCAGGATGTACGAAACTTATGCATTTCCCATATATGTACTTGTTACAGTAATATTACTGATAACACCTTTTATAGCACCAGATATCAAAGGTTCCCGATCATGGCTTGTTTTCGGTCCGATGAGTCTGCAGCCGGCCGAATTCGCGAAGTTCGCCACTGCGCTTGCTTTAGCCAAATTGTTTAGTCAGTACGGTTTCTCTCTTAACGCAAAGTTCTCGAATTATATTCGCGCTTGTGTAATCATTCTATTGCCGGTTTGTCTTATCTTGCTGCAGCAGGAAACAGGCTCGGCACTAACCTTTTTAGCGCTGTTCTTCGTATTATATAGGGAAGGAATGAGTGGTTTGATATTATTCAGCGTGCTTTTCGGAGTTGTAGTTTTTGTGCTTGGACTTAAATATTCCGACACTGAAATAATAGGGATTTCCGAGGGAAAGTTTTGGGTCTTTGTTCTTATTATGGCAGTCATGTCTGTTATGGTCATAATAAAAGGCAATACGCCGAAGCGTGTGAGAATCGCTGGAAATGTTATTGGATTCTTTGCTTTCGGAGGTGCAGTACTTTGGATACTTGCGACTTTATTTTCGGTGGAGATTCCCGGGTTGCCTATTATGCTTGGTATGATAGGTTTAGCAACAGCATATCTTTTAATAGAGGCCATAAAGGAACGTAATTACAGTCTTTGTATACCGGCGGCAACAGCCTTGTTGTCAATTGTTTTTCTTTTCTCGGTAAATTTCGCTTTCGAACAGTTACAGCCTCATCAGCAGTTACGTATTAAAGTGGCTCTTGGAATGGAGCAAGACTTAAGAGGCGCCGGTTACAACGTGAATCAGTCTAAAATAGCCATCGGTTCAGGTGGACTTACCGGAAAAGGTTTTTTAAACGGAACGCAAACCAAGCTTAAATATGTACCGGAACAACATACAGACTTTATTTTTTGCACCATAGGAGAGGAAGAAGGTTTCATTGGAACCATGAGTGTAATGGCTCTCTTTCTTTTGTTGATTTTAAGAGTGATAAACATAGCCGAACGACAACCAACCACTTTCGGCCGAGTGTATGCTTATTGTGTAGCGGCATTTTTTATATTTCATTTTTGTATAAATATAGGTATGGTGATAGGTTTGTGTCCGGTGATAGGCATACCTTTGCCTTTTTTCAGTTATGGCGGTTCCTCGCTTTGGGCTTTCACCATTTTGCTGTTTATACTCTTACGAATAGACGCGGGTCGCAAAAATGTGTTGACATATTAAATTTGTGCTGTTGAATTGACACTATGTTCCCCCTTAAAGTTAAAGAATATATCCAAAATTGTATTGACAAAAGAAATAATTTCGCCGTCTTCAGATTTCCCGGTGAAGACGTCTTTCATATAGCCGGAGAAAACGGATATATCTTTAAAATCAATGAATTCGGAGCTAAGTCTAATGGCGCTAAAGATGTATTGGATTATGACTCCAAAAGGTTGACATTGGAAGCTGGTACGCGATCAGAGGATTTGAAAATGGCAGTAAGTACGGTCATTAATCGTCATAAGAAACTCGGTGGTGGTAAGACAGTAGTGTCTTGTGTATTTCGTGGTAATAGCGATAGAGAAAATCTTATTGAGAGAATCAATGAATTTTTTGAACTGAATAAGGAGAATTTTTGCTTCATCATGCAGGCCACTCCGGGTCAAATCTGGGTGTCTGCAACTCCTGAACTTCTTTTATCCTTGAAAGAAGGCAAAGCTTCGACAATAGCCTTGGCGGGAACCAGGAGGGTAGGTGAGAAAAACACAGCTTGGGATGACAAAAACAAAAATGAGCAGCAGATTGTGACCGATCATATTGTCAGAGAATGGCGAACGTTAGGGCTGAATGTCAATGTTGGAGAACCACGTACACGTAGAAGTTGTCATATCGAGCATATATGTACCGATATAAGTGCAGATGTTCCTCGAGATATCAACGCAGACCAACTGATTGACGCTATATATCCAACTCCGGCTATTCTTGGTTATCCGGTGGACTTTGCCAAAAAAAATATTAGTGAATTGGAAACTCACAAAAGGAATTTTTTTGCCGGTTATGTGACAGTCTGTTCCCCGGACGGCTCTCTCACGGCTTATGTCATTTTGAGGTGTGCTTGTATAGACGTGTTAAATGACTATGATATGAATATATACTGCGGATGTGGAATAACAGAGGAGTCTGATTATGAGTCGGAGAAAAAAGAATATCTTGATAAATCGCATGTACTAAGAACAGTACTCGGAAAAGATTTTATGGTTCCTTTTGACGAAATAAAAGAATAATGCTTTCGTGACGATGAAAAAAGACGGTTCGGGAAGCGCGTTTATTATCATAGCAGGGGCAATCTTGCTACTTTTCATCATGTCTTTCGTGCCATGGTCTAACATTTCAGGCAATAAGCTAAAGGATTACGGCCTGTTCTCTGACTTGAGCCTAAACACCATAAAGGTCACAGCCAATGAAATGATTGATCCCGAGCTCGAAGCTGCACTTGCCGAAATAAACGAAGCCGAAGAGAACGAACCGGAAGAGATTATGCCGGTTACCCCGGATCAGGAGATACTTGTCGATGAACCTATTAAGGAATATGTAACTTCAGCCAATATTTCTCCACAAGGAATAGTTCTTTTTGAAGATTATACAGAAAATCATTCGGGGTTAACTAACTTGAAACGAGCAATTTTGAATTCATCATCGAGGCCGGCACGTATTGCCGTCATTGGCGATTCGTACATTGAAGGTGATATCCTGACTATGAACTTGCGCGAACTCTTACAAAACAAATACACAGGCTGTGGAGTAGGGTATCTGGCTGCTTATACAGATATACCAGGTTTCAGAACTTCTGTCCGACAGGAGAGCTCCGGGTGGACACGACATGAGATAAGAACTGACGCGCCGACAGACATGAGGATAATCCAAGGGGAGTATTATACTTCAGGCGAAGGAGCAAAAATCAAATATAAAGGTGTGAACCGACTGCAACACCTTGATTCATGGCAACACACAACCGTGGTTTTTGTTGCGCCAAACGGAGGAGCCTTAACGGTAACAGCAGATAAGGGAGAACAGACTTATGATGTCGAGCCTTCTTCTCATGTTCAGGCAGTTGAAATGGACGACGAGACAACATCTGTCAAGATTAACGTGAGTCCAGGGATAGATTTACTTGGTGTTTATCTTGATGGAACTAACGGTATAGCTGTAGACAATATGTCAATGCGTGGAAATTCGGGGCAGACTCACCGTCTGCTTTCTGTTGACCGTGCCCAGGAGTTACGTAAGTACATAGACTACGACCTTATTATCTTGGAATACGGAATAAATGCTCTTTCCTCACAACAAACCGACTATTCCGGATATGGTAAAGTAATGGAACGCGTCGTAACCACCCTGAAAAGATGTTATCCCAATGCTGACATTCTGATGCTTTCAACAGGAGACCGCGGCCAAAAATCTGGTACGGAGATAAAGTCATTGCCGACGGTTAATGCAATGGTGGCGGCTCAACGCGAGGCTGCCCGACAATGCAAAATTCTATTTTGGGATATGCGTGAGGCCATGGGTGGTGAAAACTCGATAGTTGATTGGCGCAATGAAGGGTTAGTCAATCCTGATTATATCCACATAAATGCTAAAGGTGGCAAAAAACTCGCCTCTTTGCTATTTGATGCTTTAGAAAACTGCCTTAATTGTGATTAATTTGAAGAGATGAAACGGTTTGCACTATATACATTAATCATATTTTCTCTTTTTGTTTGCATGGGCGCGATAGCGTTTGCGGGTATGGGAGACCCCGATGATGACAATACTCGTTTAAATCCGGAAATAGAAAGCACGAATGTTGACAGAAACTTCTTTAACGACTATCCTTATATTGCATATGATGATAATCATATAGATATGAATGGTAATGATTGGAGCAAGTTGTCAATAAAGTTGAATAGCGCGTTGTCAGATAGCGTGTTTACAATTTTACATATAGGAGATTCGCACATACAAGCCGACATTTTGAGTGGCACTCTGCGTAAGCTTTTACAAGAAAGATATGGTAATGCCGGCCGAGGTATAATTGTTCCTTTTAAACTGGCCGGTACTAATGAACCCCTTGATTATTCAATTACTTCTCGCAGCGATTTCTTGAAATCAATTTTGATGAAACAACCATGGAAAATCGATATGGGTTTCACGGGCGTTTCGCTGCTGCCACTTAAAACAAGATGCACCTATAACATCAAAACAACCTTGCCTTCATCAAAAATTACGTTGTTCGCTGACGGTCACCCGGAAATAGAAAAGATAACAGTTGACGACAAGCTGATTGCTTACGAAACATCTTATACCGCGCTTGGTCTGGAAATTCGTACTGCAACTCCCTTTGACAATATTGCTCTTACCTTAAATCAAAAAACACCTCTATATGGATTTAATCTTATTAGCGACGAAACTGGGGTAGTATATCATGCTGTGGGCAATAACGGCGCAACTTTTGCTTCTTACAATCAGATTGAAAGCCTACATCGAGGGATGAAAGCTATTTCACCAGATTTGGTTATTATATCACTGGGAACGAATGAAGCCTTTGGGCGTTATGACGCGGTGGAATTGGAAAAGAGTATCGGTACTTTTGTAAATACCGTTCGTCAAAGTATCCCAACAGCAAAAATATTAATGACCACACCTGCTGAATCTCAAAAGTCTCGACGCGTTAAACGTAAAAAAGGAAAATCCCGCCATGTGCGCACATACAGTGTAAACACAAACGTAGCTCTTGTGCGAAATGTCATTGTTGATTACGGTCGCAAAAACAGTATCCCGGTTTATGATTTTTACGGTATAGCCGGAGGAGAAGGAGCATCTGACAAATGGTTGAAAGATAAGCTGTTGAGCAAAGACAGAATCCACTTTACTTTTGACGGTTACAGACTCCAAGGTCAACTTCTATTTGAGGCTTTGATAAAAATCATGTCCCTCGATACTCCTAAGTATGAAAACAATGTGTGCTTGTGATATATTAACTTATCTGGACACAGAACTCATAAAGAATGTGTTGAGTTTCGACAGGCAAAATCCTTTGCTATTCAACACTTGTCTTTTTATGCTGCTTTTCTGCGTTTTTCTTTTGGTATATCAAGCCATGAGAAAATGGAGAACAGCCAAAATGATTTTCGTCATTCTGTTTTCTTTATACTTTTACTATAAATCGAGCGCAGAATACTGTTTCATTCTGTTAGGAACGTGTGTTTTCGATTATATCCTTGGCCTGTGTATGGGAGGGGTAATGCCAAAGTACAAAAACGTAGGTCGTTTCATCATTACGTTAAACGTTGTTGTAAATGTTGGAATGCTTGTATATTTCAAGTATTTCAATTTGCTTTATGAAACGTTCGCCAATATCACCAATACACATTTTGACGCTCTCGACATTATCCTTCCAGCCGGTATTTCTTTTTTTACATTTCGGTCTATCAGTTATATTATTGATATTTACAGGGGAGAACTCCAGCCGGCAAAAAATTTTATCGAATATACCTTTTTCCTCACCTTCTTCCCTCCTTTGCTCGCAGGTCCAGTAGTTCGAGCAAAAGATATGTTGCCACAGATCAAAGCGAACCCGCAAGCCGACCGCGCTATGATAGGAGAGGGGCTATTCCTAATTATAGCTGGCTTGGTTAAGAAAGTGATAATAGCCGACTATATCAGTGGAAATTTTGTTGACCGTATCTTCGAGAATCCTCAGTTATACTCCGGTTTCGAGAATTTAATGGGTACTCTTGGCTTCACCTTGCAGATATATTGTGATTTTTCGGGATATAGCGACATGGCTATTGGAATAGCATTACTTTTGGGATATCGGTTTAAAGATAATTTTGACGCTCCATTTAAATCACAAAATCCCACAGAATTTTGGCGTCGTTGGCACATCTCGTTATCCTCTTGGCTACGTGACTATGTCTATATACCGCTTGGAGGAAATCGCAAGGGAAAAGCTCGCACTCATATAAACCAGATGACAACGATGGTCATTGGCGGCTTATGGCACGGTGCGTCATGGATGTATCTGATTTGGGGAGCCATGCAAGGGGCTCTCCTTGTTGGACATAAGACGATAAGGAGCTTTTACAGAATACCTGAAAAGTTAAAGGGTAATCTTATCATTAAAACTGTCAATATTCTTATTACTTTTAGTCTTGTCGTTTTAGGATTTACGATTTTTCGGTTTGCAATTTCGAGTCCGCATATTTCCGAATCGTGGGCTGGATTTACGGCCATGACATCCAAAATTATGTCAGATTTTCGAATAGAGGTCGTTCCGGCTTTTTACAATGCTTATCCGGTCATCGTCATCCTAATTGCAGTAGGCTTTCTTATGCACTTTTTGCCAAAAAAATTACAGTGCGGCACAATAGAAGTCTTTAGCAAATTGCATCCTTTTTTGCTTACAATTATTTTGGCTATAATTATCTTCATTGTCATACAAGTCCGCCAATCGGATATAGTACCTTTCGTTTATCTCCAATATTAGAGCATCCATTTCCGAGCATCTACATGCGCACTTTTTGTGATAATGAATTGAAAGTTTGGTGATTTAAAAAAAATGTGTAAATTTGCATAAATGATTATCTGTAAAATACCTTCCCGAAAATGTAAGGACGTGTCTTTGCGCATTGAAAAAGAGATGCTTGCGGGCATGATTACGTGAGACGAATGGCGAAAAGTGATATATTGATTAATAATATATTACACGCTAAGATGGTGTTTTTATAGATATCCATTTGTGTATAATATAAATATGTGTTGGTGCACCTGTACATTAACAAAGAACTTGCCTTGAATTACTTACCATAAACTCTTTCCTCAAAAAAGGATTTTAAATATTTTTCTTTTTAATTATAAACCAATAAATTAACCAAATGAAACAATCTACCTTGAAACTAAGCGCCATGACTCGTTGTGGCGTTATGGCAGTAGTTTTAGGTCTCGGTTCGCTTGCCGCAAGCGCACAGACCTTTATCCATGAAGGCGTTGTTTATAAAGCTTCGGGAAACAAACTTACTGCACAATCGGCTACTACAAAACCCGAAAACGGCGAGGCTCCTGGTACATACGCCGGCGACATCAAGGTTCCTTACGAAATCAGCTATAACGGTAAGGACTATGTCGTTACTTCAATCGCCGGTGTATTTAAGGGCATGCCCGAACTTACATCCATTGAAATTGCTGATGGAGTAACAACCATCAGCCGCGGTTGTTTCCAGGGTGATAGCGCTCTTGTCAGCGTAAAACTTCCCGCCGACCTCTTGACTCTCAACGGTGACATGTTTAATGGTTGTAAGAGTCTGAAGGAAATCACTTTCCCCGGCGAAGTGAAAGAAATTTCCTCAAATCAGCTTAAAGGTTGTGTAAGCCTTGAAAAAATTACCTTTGAAGCCGGCGAAACACCTCTCGAACTGAGTTCAGGAGTTTTCTCTGACGGTATCAATTCTCTGCCCAATCTCACTGAGGTAGTTCTGAACCGTCAGATTGGTGAAAAATTTACCGCCATGGACGCAAAACCTTTCCGCGGTTCGAAGTATCTTACCACGGTAACAATAGGCGGTTCGACCCAGTCTATTCCCACCTCATACTTTGAAAACTGTACGGCTCTCAAAAACGTCACAATAGCTGAGACAGTCACATCGCTTGGTACTAATGTATTTGCAGGTTCGGGTATTGAAGAGATTACCCTTCCCGCAGCGATAACCACCGTAACGTCCTCGACCTTCCAGGGCTGTAAATCACTTAAACGTGTAGTTCTTGGTCCTGAAGTCACCGCTATCCAAGATATGGCGTTTTATAACTCTACCGTTAGCGAAGTAGCTCTTCCCGCTACTGTTAAGACTATCGGTCAGATGGCTTTCTCGGGCACTAACCTCAGCGGCACCCTTGAACTTCCCGCTGCTCTCACATCGGTTGGACTTCAGGCCTTTGCCAACAACACCGGTATTACCAGCGTAACATTCCCAGCAGGTGTCGCTACTGTCAATGACGGCGCGTTTATGGGCTGTACCGGCATTAGCAAATTTAACCTCGCAGGTGGTAACGAAACACTCACCGTTGTTGAAGATGGTAAAGTACTATTGGTTAACGGTGGCAAGACTATCAAAGCAGTTGCCCCCGCTTCTGACCTCGCATCGCTCACCGGTAATTATGAAGTTATTTCTCCTTATGCTGCATATAATGCAGCCGGTGTTAAAACAATCGAACTGCCCCTTTGCGAAAACTGGGGTGACTATGCCGTTGCAGGCACCGGTATCGAAAAACTTACTGTCCAAGGTATCGTAGGTCGTTATGTGGCAGCAAACTGTGCTAACTTGAAGGAGATAACAATCGAAGGTAAAGAAGTTCCTTTCGGTATCGTTGCTAACAATCCGGCTCTTACTTCCGTAAACGTAATAGACAAGCTTACAACAGTTAAACAGGACGCCTTCCTTAACTGTACTTCTCTCGAATCACTCAACCTCGGTTCGATACTTGCTATCATTGAAGCCGATGCTTTCAAAGGCTCAGGGCTGAAAAACATCACAGTGACTGCAGCGAATCCAGCGGCTATGGCAGATGGCGTATTCACTGAAGATATGGACATTACCGTTAACGTTCCCGTTGACCTTGTTGATGTCTATAAGAACGCAGCCGGTTGGAGCCTTCTTAATATCGCCGGTGATGCTAACCTTGCATCCGGAGCAAGCGATATGGGCATGCCCAATGGCCTTTACTATGCAGGTACAGACGGTCACCTTCATGCCGTTTATGCCGATGGCCAGTCTGACAGCTACGATGTAGGCGGTGTACCTCATACTTTCCAACTCGCTCAATTCAAAAATCGTATCTACGGTGCTTCTGCAGGTCAGAAATTCGTATATTCCGCTACAGGCGATGTAGATGGTGATGGCAAACTGTTCTATATTTCTAAAGTTGGTGGAGAGACTTTCCAAGCTGTGGTTCTTGACAACACCGGAAACAACGCATACAAAGATCCTTTCGGACTATATGTTTATGGCGACACTCTGTATGTAAACGACCGTAACGTATGTATCCGTAAAATTCCCGCAGACGCTATCGCTCTTCCTCAAAACTATCCATCGTGGGTTGAGAACAACTGGATGGGTTTCTATGGCCAACCCTGGACCTACGGTTGTATTAAATGTGGCTGGGCTATCACTCAAGGTGAAAAACCCAACGGCGATCCCGAACCTGTTTATTGGGTAGGTATGAAATACAATGGTAACGGTCTATACCGTTTTAAAGAAGAACATGTAGGTACATCATCTAAAGTCGGTGATAAACCCGACGACGGTACCTTCCTGGTTAGTCTCGCTCCTATTTATACTACCTTCAATATCGACGAAGAAAACGGTCACATCTACCTATATATTGAAAAGTTGAACGATAAGAACTACCTTGCCGGTCTCTACCGTATCAATATAGAGGATCTCGAAGACAATCCCGATCCCAGCGACTTCAGCAAGCTCAATCCCATTCTTATTGACGGCGCACCTGTCTTTTACGAAGGCTCGAGTACAAACGAACACGTTGGTATCAGTCAGTTGTCTTTCGACGAGAACCATGAATATATGTACTGGTGCTACCGCGCTCCTACCGCCGCTGACATCGAAAATGTTGAAAAAGGTACAGAAGGACACTATGCATGGGCAGAAAACTACGATGCCAACAATCCCTTGCATCGCAGCGGTATCAAGCGCATCAAACTTGGTGAGGACAGCCCCGAGGTAGAGTTGGTTGTCGAAGGTGTAGAAGGCTACGGTGTAGTTCCCGTGAACTATGAAGGCTCGACGAAACCTGACATTGACAGCGTTAAAGATGTAGTTGTAGTCAACAATACCTTGTCATACAACAACGGTGCTCTTACATGCGCAACCGACGCTACTGTTTATGTATATAACGCTGCCGGTGTAATCGTAGCAGCCGCTAACGTCAAAGCCGGTGAAGCTTACGATGTTAACCACCTCGAAGCCGGTGTGTACGTAGCTGCTGACGGCACAAGCGTTGTTAAATTTGTCAAATAAATTCGATACATTGAGTAATACAATTTACAGACAAATTCTTAAATAGTTAGAACGTCAGATATTTTTCTGACAACCTGATAGGCGGGACATTCCTTTTTGGGGTGTCCCGCATTCTTGGTTACTTCTCAGCTGTGTTACTTTCGGCTTGTTACTTTCCCTTTGCTACTTTCCCGTTGGTTTCTTTCTAACTTTGCTACATTCCCCCGGTCTTTACTTTCCCACTGTTACTTTCGCTCATAAGCATTTTATAAAATTCTGTCTTTTTTGCTTTCGTTATAAAATAATTGATGAGTTTGCTGAGAGCTTAAGATGATAAAATGTATATAAAAGTTAAAAATCAAAAGGTTTATATTAATATGCGTTAAATTGAGCGTTGATTTGCTAAATTTGTTTTGAAATATATGTAAAAACCTATAAATTTGCAAGTGTGTTTTTCATAGTATTAGATTAAGATAAAGGTTTAAAGGAAAAGAGTTGTCGAGAGACAATTCTTTTTTGTATTTATTATTTTGTATTTATTATTTTGTATATATGCCAGTTTATTAATATCTTTGTAAATAAAGAAATTATTTGTTCTTTGTCATATCCGGAGACAGTCATATATGAAGAAGATTTTACTTTTGATATGTTTATTGAATGTATTGTTCGTTTTTGGTCAGGACGAACCTAATGTAGTAATTCAGGAGCAGTTGATCAATTATAAACTAAGTGCAAATAAGGGTGTTTTGTCCTCGGTAAAAATTGAGGAAAACAATACTTTTAAGGCGTTGCGTTCAGATGATGTAGCGGTGGCATTAACATTCTACGGAGACGGGATAAGCATTGACAAGGCTCAAGCTCCGGGGGTCAAACCTATATATCGGTCGTGGGAAGACGACGATATTTTTTATACAGGTTCACGTGTTTGTGCTTTGCCATTATCTTTAAAAAAGGAAAAGCCTGTCAAAACCGTATTTGAAAGGACGATAAAGGAACCGGAACATTTTTGTCAAATAATATTATCGTCTTCGTATCGGATATTGCAAGGAGAATGTAGCATTTCAGTCCCAGTGGTTTTAGCAGAAAAGATTACTTTGAAGACAAAGAATTTCACAGATAATATGTCTTTTGAAAGGGAAACGAAAAATAACGGGGATGTCATATATACTGTTCATTATAATGATTTGAAACCTTTGAAAAGTGAACCAATGGCGGCCTCGATTGTGGAAGTGGCTCCGCAGATTTTAATTTCGGGATATTTTGAAAACATAGACAGCCTGTATAAATTTCTGAGTGAAAAAATAGAAGATGAAAACTCTGAAAAAGTTGACAGTTTCGCACAAGAGTTATGCAAGGATCTTCCTGACGACATGTCAAAGATTGACGCTATAGCGTGTTGGGTAAGAAATAACATTCGCTATGTTGCGATTGAGAACGGAGAATTCGGGTTGAGACCTGTCGAAGCGGAAAAAGTCTTTATAAACCGTTATGGAGATTGTAAAGGGTCGGCAAATCTTATACGTATGATGCTAAGAGCTATTGGTATCGACGGTCGCATGGTTTGGATTGGAACCAAAGGTCATGTCCCAGGCACATGGACAGAGCTCGTTTCTCTTGCAGCCGGAAATCATCAGATTGCCGCCGCGGTATTGCCGGACACTACAATCTTTATCGACGGAACAGTGCCCTTTGCCCCAAATGGTTATATCCCGCCAAATATATCTGGACAGCAGTGTTTAATTTTTAACGGAGAGAAGTGTCTGGTTGATACTGTTCCTGAAATCGAAGGTGTAAACCTTATTAGTCTCAACGGAGTTTTTACTCTGACCGATAACATCCTTGAGGGTGATTTAAAAGCTACATACGAAGGTGCCGAAAGAATACTTGTTGAATCCTTGATAACATCAGTGTCCGCCCCGAAAAGAAAATCATTGTTGCAAAAATTACTTTCGTTCGGTCGTAAAAGTGTGCTTCCCGATAATATCGAAGTAATATCAGGACAACCAGACTCCCGACAGACTGAAATTAAATATCAGGAAAAAGATTCGAAGGCTGTAAAGAATCTTTCATCGGGCAAGATATATGTACAATTTAAGCCTTTTCGAACTTTCGAGTATGATGAGCTTGAAACAAAAAACCGAAATAGACCTTTGAAGTTATCAAGAAAAAAGAATTTTGAGACTGTATTTACTTTCACTTTGCCGGACGGTCTCAAGATAAGTCAGTTACCGGAGGACACAGATATAAAAACACCCTGGTTTACGGGTTATATACATTATATATTCGACGAGGGAACATCTTCGCTAAAATGTGAAGGATCATTAAAATGTATCCGCAACGATGGAGATATTTCTGAAATACCTCAGTGGAACGAGATGATAAAGACCGTGGCAGATATTTCAAATGCTCCCGTGGTACTTGAAAGATCAATTAAATAGTATATTCGTCATTAAACATAATCTTTTTGAGTATTAATTATGAAAACAAAATATATCCGAATAATAGTTGCTGCACTGCTCTTTATTACCAACGCTTCAGAGATGGTAGGAGGGATAGACAAAAAATTTTATTCAAAAACGGCGGAGCAAGTGTGGTCGAAGGACAAAGACTTATTTAATCCGCACATTGAAATAGCCGATTCGTTGACAGCAAACAACTCGGCTGTCATTCTTGCATGGTCGGACGATGTATTTGTGGACAGAGTAGTGCAGAACACCATATATTCGGCTACTGGTCAGACTAACCGGACTGATAAGAAATACACAAAACGCGTCATGGTTAAATTACTTGACCAAAATGCAATTGATAAATATAGCGAATTTGAATTCGGACAGAAATTCGATATAAAATTCAGGGGGAGCATCATTTATCTTCTCAACGGCTGTTTCGGTGCTAGAATTTATAAACCCAATGGTACAATTATCGATGTTGACATGACGCAGGCCGTTGAAATAGGAGACGGCAAAAAAGGAAAAGACGCACTTTCATATAAATTAGCCATTCCGGCACTCGAGGTAGGTGATATTCTTGAATATTTTGTGTTTGAGAATGAAATCGCAGACGGTTATGATCTGAATGCTCAAAACTTTATGATAGCTGCTGCTTATCCTGTACTTAACCGCAGAATTTCATTTACATGCAACCCGGAGATAACTGTTGAATTCAAAGGATATAACGGAGTGCCTACTTTCGGTCGAAGCACAGGTGATAAAAACATGCAGGTTGCAACGCTGTTGCTGCATGACATCCCCGGTGTGAATTTCAGTCGTTTTCTGCGCGTATACCGCCAATTACCGTTCATTAGAGCGCATTATCTCAATAACAACGACAAACTCATCATGAGCCGGAATGCACGCAATGGTGGAATTTATGAAAACTTACATACCGGAAAGATACTGTCAGAATTCAGAGATTTTCTTAGCGAAATTTCTTATAACTCTCCACTTAATAAACGGGCTGAAAAGCTTGTAAAAGATTATTACGAAAAAGAGCATCCGGAGGCATCGGCCAAGGATATAGCCAATGCTGCCTATATGGCACTTAATTATGTTGATTTGACTGCCAGCAACAGTAGCGACAAATCTTCCGGGCAGTTTGAAAGAGCCTTGATCTTCAGCGATATACTAACCAAGATGTCGGTTTATCCTTCCGATAGTATTGGCATTGGACTGATAAATCCCAATTCTGACATCCCGATGGATGGAATTACGGCATGGAATGAGAGTAGAATGGTAGTTAAAACACCTGACAGATTATATTTTATGCCAAGAAGTTCAATACTTGCACCCGGTGAGCTTCCGGCCACCTATCAAGGTGAAAAAGCATTGCTTTTTTATGGTGACAGAAAGAATTTGAACTTCAAGTCTCTTGTGGCAGAATATATTGTACCACCAGTGAAAACCTCTGATAACAGTGCGGTAATAATCTATACCATATCAATCAGTGATGACAAACTCAAAGTAAACTCGACAATCACTCTATCAGGTGGGTATAAAATGGGGACAGAAGATTTTACCGACTTGAACGAATGGATACAGGATGTAGAAGATTATTTCAATATTCCTGTTGCTAAACGGTTTAAAGACTCAAATTACGACGTTCAATCAAGAGAGAAAGAATTAAAAGAGAATATTGCGGAAGCGTTCAAAACACTTATGGGAACTAAATCCGACAGTATCTCTTCTGTCGCATTCCTGAAGAGGGGGATACGCCCCGATTCTTCCTCTATCGAAATGAATGCTACCTTGAGTTATAGCGGACTTGTGGAAAGCATTGGCGATGATATCATTATCTCTGTCGGTAAATTGTGCGGAATGCCTGAGCCGATAGTTGACAGCGAGCGTGAAAGATTGCTTGACATAATGTTGCCGTTTGTTAGCCGAGAGACACATATTTTATATATAAAAGCGCCCGAAAATTATAAATTTGACGAGGTATCAGTGAATTCGCTCTCAAAAAATTCAAGTAACGTCTTGGGGCAGTTTTATGTCAATTCCGAATTAACCGAAGAAGGTGATCTTAAAATAACTACAGTAATAACCAATAAAGTTGCTGACATTCCCTTGCAGTTCTGGCCAATGTTTACGGAGCTTGTCGATGAAGAAGCTGCTTTTGCTGATTCAACAGTCATTCTTATTAAAGAATAAATATCGATGCTAAATATTATAATCAGACTCGAATTATTTCGGGTCTGATTATGTTTGCATGCTTGCAAAATATATCGGAAAGTTTATTTATAAAGAATATACTCTTGATATTTTAACTTGAGATGATATATTATATCAAGTGTATTTCTGAAAAATTGTGGATAAAAATTAAAAATTGTTTAATGGGGCGAAATGTTATTGTAAATCTTTCGTATTTAATAAAACTTTGGTTAAATTTGCGTTTTGAAGACCCTTATGACATAAAACGGTGGTCAGTTGTCTTACTCATATATATACCTGACAATCATCATGAAAATTACTTTAACAAAATCTTTTTTAGTTGCATCAGTGATTGCTGCATCAATGGGAATAAACGCATTAGCCCAGACCGATGCACAAGTAATGCAAAAAGAAGTGCTTACAGCAATTAACAATTACTTGCCCGGAACCACCGGTTTTGGGAACATTTCCGTTCTCAAGGTCGCTCCGGATGCCAAGAAGAAAGTTATCCAGGTAGACGTAAATGAAACCGGCAGCTATTTGCCACTCACAGCAGGTCAGTTAAAACATCTTAAAGAAGATATTAAAACCGCTCTCGGTGCCGCTTACAAGGATTATGACGTCAATATCGAGGTGGTTTACATTAAAAAAGGTAAAGAGGTGTCACGCGAATCGTTTGACAAGTTGGCATTGTTTTCTGACAAGAAATTAGTTACCCCCTCTGAAAAAGACCAGTTTGTAACGCGTTTAGACGCAGAAGAAGCCCCGGCAGGACTGGACGGCGCCAACATAGCTATGTGGCAAAGCCATGGTTGGTATTTTGAACCCAAACTGAATCGTTGGGAGTGGCAGAGGGCTCGCATCTTTCAGACTGTCGAGGATCTCTATACCCAGAGCTACGTCCTTCCGTTCCTTATGCCGATGCTTGAAAATGCCGGCGCGTATGTCATGAGTCCGCGTGAAAGAGACATCAATCTCAATGAGCTTATCATAGACAATGACGGCGGATTTGCCGTAG
The DNA here is from genome assembly GCA_022509065.1 of Muribaculaceae bacterium. Lineage (GTDB taxonomy): Bacteria > Bacteroidota > Bacteroidia > Bacteroidales > Muribaculaceae > CAG-873. The sequence continues at coordinate 58,518 of JAFLTY010000001.1, read as the reverse complement.
GAGAATATCGTGACGGCGGATGGTCGAAAGCCGATAAACCCGGTTTCGGATATACGGAAGATATACTTACTGTCGACTACAATCCTTTCAAACAAGGGACAGCGACTTTAATTCCCGCGACAAAAAATGGCGCTAAAGAAAGTAAAGCTACATGGAGCGCTGAGATTCCCGAGGATGGAAACTATGCTGTTTATGTGTCGTATCAAAGTTTGCCCAATAGCGCCTCTGACGCTACATATATGGTAAATGCCGCTGATGGATCGCATCAGTTTAAGGTAAACCAGAAAATGGGAGGAGGTACTTGGATATACCTCGGGCATTTCCCGTTTAAGCAGGGTAAACAAAACGCCCCTATTGTCGAATTGTCATCTCACTCCTCAGATAAAAACGCTGTGATTACCGCCGATGCCGTTAAAATAGGCGGTGGCATGGGAAATGTGGCACGTAAAGTGGGAGAGCCCAAAGAACCCATTGACTACGAGTATGTCTTGAGCGGTTATCCTCGTTTTACCGAAGCTGCGATGTACTGGCTGCAGTGGGCCGGTGCACCTGATAGCGTTTATACTCCAAGTAAAAACATCAACGACTATACCGACGATTACAGAAGCCGCGGACTTTGGGTGAATTGGCTCGCCGGCGGTTCGTCAGTACTTCCGGACAGAGAAGGGTTGAACATCCCCGTTGACTTGTCTTTCGCCTTCCATACCGATGCAGGCACTACCATGAATGACTCAATAATAGGTACTCTTGGTATTTATTGCACCGACGGACACGAAAACGGCGAATATTATGTTAACGGCATGTCTCGATATGCATCGCGCGATTTAACGGATTTAATCATGACTAATATCGTGAACGACGTTCGTGCCAAATATGAACCCAATTGGAGTCGTCGCGGAATGTGGAATCAGAGTTACTATGAAGCACGTGTACCCGAAGTTCCTGCCATGTTGCTCGAATTCCTCAGTCATCAGAATTTCGCTGACATGAAATATGGTCTTGACCCGCAGTTCCGTTTTGATGTGTCCCGAGCAATTTATAAAGGCATGTTGGAGTTTCTGGCATACCGGGATGGCAGAGAATATGTCGTTCAGCCACTCCCCGTCAATTCATTTGCGATAACCGGAGGCGACAAAGGTTCATATCGATTGTCGTGGAAAGAAACAGTTGATACGCTTGAAGAAACAGCAACTCCAAAATATTATATAGTTGAGGAACGTATCAATGACGGTGCTTTTGTAAAAATTGCCAAAGTCAATGTTCCCGAATATAACGTTACTATAACTGACAATTTGATTCACTCCTACCGCATAATAGCAGGGAACGACGGCGGTGTATCGTTCCCCGGCGAAGTATTGGCGCTGTGTTACAAACCAGGTGCTCAACAAGTCAACATTGTCAACGGTTTCACTCGTGTGTCAGCTCCAGATTGGTTCGATTCCGGCGAGATAGCTGGTTTCATAGATGCTAAAGATCATGGTGTGCCTTATGTTTACGATATTTCATATATCGGTTCTATGTTCGAATTCCGTCGGGATATACCCTGGATGGACGACGATGCTGCCGGGTTCGGAGCATCACGCGCCACTTTCGAAGATAAAGTTGTAGCAGGTAATACTTTTGATTACGTATATACTCACGGGCAAGCAATTGCCGAAGCCGGCTATGGTTTTGTGTCAACAAGTGTGGCCGCTTATATGGAGAATCCGGTTGAAGGAGAACCAATGCTTCTTGACCTCATTTTAGGTAAACAAAAAGAAATAGCCCGTGGTCGCGGAGTCTACGGAACATATTACAAAACTTTCCCGGTAGTGCTTCAGAATAAAATTCGTGAATTCACCGCTAAAGGCGGCAGCGTGTTTGTCAGTGGCTGTTATGTTGCGACTGACTTGTGGGACAATCCTTTCAGCGATGAGGCTACTCAAAAGGCTGACCAAGAATTTGCGACCGGAGTCCTCGGTTATCACTGGCGCGTAGGACAAGCTACTGTTGAAGGTCAGATATATGAAGTACAAACTCGTTTCCCCCAGTTCAACGGTGGACGTTATGATTTTTATAGCGAACTCAACAGTGAGAACTATGCCGCTGAATCTCCCGATTCATTCTATCCGGCAAACGATGCCACCGGTACGACGATTTTGCGTTACAGCGAAAACAATCTTATCGCCGGCATAGCCAATGATGCCAATACTTACCGCACGGTTGTCATCGGTGTTCCTTTCGAAACAATTATCAAGGATTCCGATCGTAATGAACTGATGAGCCAGATTCTTGCTTTCCTTACAAACACCAAAGCAATGAATTCCACTAATCACACATTCAATAATAGCTCGCATCGTAATTCGGCAACAATAACCGATATGCGCTCTAATGGAAACGAACGTCAAATCAAACCGGTTTCGATTGTGGCTAAACCGATGAGCAAATAAATTTTCGTAATTTTTAAACTATATATTTAACTCGCACAATTTTCAATTACTTTATATAAAATTAACCAGTCTTATGAAAGCAACCATCAACTGCTTCCTGCCTTATGCTGACGAAGCTCAAGTAAAAACCACCGTCGACGGTTTAAAAACATCCGACCTTGTGACAAAAATTTTTCTGCTTGCTACTCAGGCCGATGCTAAACCCGTAGCCGGATGTGAACTCATCCATATTGACGCGCTCAACTCGTCAGCTACTATGAAAAAAATAGCAGACGCAGCCGATGCAGATTATATTCTGTTGTATACCAAATATAACAACCTTGTAATGGGCTACTTTGCCCTTGATCGTTTTGTGCGTCTCGCTCAAGACTCGAAAGCCGGTATGCTATACGCAGACTCTTACACGGTGGTTGAAGGTAAGAAAACAAACTCACCTGTAATAGACTATCAGTTCGGCAGTCTTCGTGACGACTTCAATTTTGGCTCAGTATTATTCTTCAATACTGTGGACTTTAAGAAAGCCGCTGCAGGTATCGACAAAGAATATACCGCAGCCGGCCTCTATGACCTTCGCCTCCGCTTGAGCCGTATAGCGCCTATCGTCCACATCAATGAATATTTATACAGTGATGTTACTCTTGATAACCGTAAATCGGGCGAAAAGATTTTTGATTATGTTGACCCCAAGAATCGTGGCGTGCAGATAGAAATGGAAGAAGCTTGCACAGCTCATCTTAAAGAAATTGGCGGTTATCTTGAACCCAAATTCGACAGCATAAATTTCGATAAAGGTGATTTTGAGTACGAAGCTTCGGTTATAATACCCGTTCGCAATCGAATCCGCACCATCCGCGATGCTATCAAAAGTGTACTTTCGCAAAAAACTGATTTCCCGTTCAATCTTATTGTCATCGACAATCATAGCACTGACGGTACAACAGAAGCGATTGATGAATTCAAAGACGATCCCCGTCTGATACATATCATTCCCGAACGCGATGACCTCGGTATCGGTGGTTGCTGGAACGCAGGTGTTCAGCATCCCAAATGTGGTAAGTTTGCCGTTCAGCTTGACAGTGACGACATATATTCGGACGAAAACACACTGGCAAAGATTGTAAAAGCTTTCTACGATCAGAACTGCGCTATGGTAGTGGGCACCTACGAACTCACGGATATCGATAAAAATCCCATTCCCCCGGGTGTCATCGACCATAAGGAATGGACTCCCGAAAACGGACGTAACAACGCTCTGCGCATAAATGGACTTGGAGCTCCGCGAGCTTTCTACACACCCATGTTACGCGAGATACACGTACCCAACACAAGCTACGGTGAGGATTATGCACTTGGTTTGGCTTTCAGCCGCCATCATCAGATTGGTCGTATTTATGACGTTCTCTATCTGTGCCGTCGTTGGGAAGACAATTCTGATGCAAGTCTTGATGTAGTGAAGATGAACAATAACAACCTCTATAAAGACCGCATCCGTACTTGGGAACTGCAAGCACGTTGCGCAATGAATGCTGAAAAAAACAAGTAAAAATTTAATCCGGAGGATGTCGGAAAAAGTGTAAACACTTATTCGATATCCTCCAACCCATATCATTAACAATGAGCGTTGATTCAAAACAAATAAACGAATTCATCAAAAAACAGCTTGAGGTGTGGCCGACAGCGGCTGACAATTTCAAGGCTCTCGAAAACGTCAAAGTCAAAGATATCGACGTAGACGGTATGAAAATAAAAGTGCAGTTCAATCCTGCGCGTATTGTGTCGTCTTCCGCTAAGGTTGATGCCAAATCGTTGAAAGAACGCAAATGTTTTTTATGTGCGGCAAATCGTCCGGCTGTTCAGACCGGAATAGAGTGGGGCAAAGACGGGAAATACATTATTCTTATTAATCCATTCCCTATTTTCCCGCGTCATCTAACAATTCCAGATCAATCACATGTCGATCAGCTTGTGGTTGATAGAATTGAGGATATGATGGATTTGGCGTCCGAACTCGATGAATACACCGTTTTCTATAATGGCCCCAAATGTGGTGCTTCTGCGCCCGACCACATGCACTTTCAAGCCGGCAACTCGGATTTTCTTACCATAGCCGAGGCTTTGGAAAACGCCGAACATAAGACCATAGTTGAAGATGAAGGTAAAGCATCACTTTCAGTAGTCGACGGCCTGCCACTGAAGGTTTTTGTAATTGATGCCATTGACCACAAAGCAGGTGCACAGATATTCCGACGTCTTTACGACGCATTGCCCGTTCCGGAAGGAGAAAAAGAACCCATGATGAACATCCTGTGTTATTCAACACCTGCAGGCGAACGTCTTGTAGTTATTCCTCGCAAACGTCATCGTCCTTCGTTCTATGGAATGGATACTGACGACCAGATGCTCATGTCGCCGGCATCTGTTGATATGGGAGGCGTTTTTATAACCCCTCTCGAAAAAGATTATAACCGTGTAGATGCAGATGTGATACGCCGTATCTTTGATGAACTCTGTTTGTCATACGATGAAATCAACGAAATAGCTTCGCGCGTTAAATAGACTATTTTTTTACTATCTACTTCAAAATCAAATCCTATTATGCTTGAACCATTTATAAGAGTTGGAATTCTTAGCGCTCCGGTTATCGATATAGTGCTAACCGACATGTATACTGTTGATGGTCATCAGGTCCGAGGACCTCAAACCATCAGTCGTACTCCCGATGGCCGTATTGCCTGGCAAGGAAAAGAATATGACACTCTGGAGTTCCATCCTTACAATTCTGACGGAACTTTTGAAATAAAAGACGTTATTATAGGTGTCAATTTTCACTGGGAACGTAAGGAAGACCAACGCTTTGCCGGTTCGGCTCGTTTCATCGTGGAGGGTGATAATCTTACAATTATCAACATTCTACCAGTTGAGAGCTATCTCTTAAGTGTTATATCTTCTGAAATGAGCGCGAACGCATCGCTTGAACTTTTGAAAGCGCATGCCGTTATTTCGCGTTCCTGGCTGCTTGCCCAAATAGAGAAAAATAAAAATATTGCTGAAACAGGCGAACATTATGTTGCCTGTACCGAAACTGAGACAGAACGTGTAAAGTGGTATGACCGTGAAGATCATATCAACTTTGATGTCTGTGCCGATGACCATTGTCAACGCTATCAAGGCGTAACCCGTCAAACCACACCTAAAGTTGCGGAGGCCATTGCTGCCACAAGAGGTCAAGTGCTGAAATATGAAGGAGTTTTGTGTGACGCACGTTTTTCGAAATGCTGCGGCGGTGTTTTCGAAGAATTCGAAAATTGCTGGGAACCGAAACACTACCATTATCTTGGCGCGCGTGCCGACAACGTTGATGAAAACTCTTTCCCAAATCTGAAGGATGAAGCCACTGCGGTAAGTTTTATAATGAGTCGCCCGGATGCCTTCTGTAACACTAACGATGAAAAAATCCTGAGCCAGGTTCTAAATAATTATGATCAGGAAACCACCGACTTTTATCGTTGGAAAGTTGAGTATACCGCCGATGAAATCAGTGAAATAGCATATAGAAGAAGTGGCATAGATTTTGGCACAATCATCGATCTCGTTCCCATAGAACGCGGTACTTCCGGACGTTTGGTTCGGCTTAAAATAGTTGGTACCAAAACAACCAAGATTATTGGCAAAGAACTTGAAATCCGCAAAGCTTTATCCTACAGCCATCTTTATTCGTCTGCCTTTACTGTCGAAAAGCAAGATATTAATCCCGAAACCGGAGCCCCCGGTAAATTTATCCTGTATGGAGCCGGTTGGGGTCACGGTGTCGGACTATGTCAGATTGGAGCCGCAGTTATGGGAGCCAAGGGCTATGATTACCGGGCTATCTTGTCTCATTATTTTATTGATTCGGATGTCGAAACCTTATACGAATGATGCTATAAGAACTTTAATTTCATAAATCCACGACTTTGTTTTTTATCAAACAAGTCATCAACCAATTAATAACCAACCTACCGAAATACAAAATGGCTAAAGTAACTTACCGAAACCCATGGGCATGGATACCCACGTTATATTTTGCTCAAGGAATACCGTTTATATTTATCAACATGGTGACCATGGTTATGTTCACCGAAATGGGCATGTCAAAAGCCGATGCCACCCTTTATACCGGATGGCTTTATTTACCTTGGGTAATAAAACCTTTCTGGGGACCCATCGTTGACATCCTGAAGACCAAACGTTGGTGGACTGTGACTATGCAGTTGTGCGTGGCCATTGGTCTTGCGGCCATAGCATTTACTTTGCCATTGCCATCCGATGCCGAGGCCGCCGCAGGTATCCCTGTTAACGGATTTATTGTTTGTCTCTTCTTTTATTTCCTGACGGCCTTCTGTTCTGCTACACACGATATTGCTTCGGACGGTTTCTACATGTTGGCTCTTGATACAAACAAACAGTCAATGTATGTAGGCATACGTTCCACATTCTATCGTTGCGCAAGTGTATTCGGCCAAGGCGGTCTTGTTATGATTGCAGGTATTCTTGAGATAAGCACCGGTAGCAAATCGGTCGGTTGGATGTGGACTGTGTTAGGTACATCTGTATTTTTTGCCCTGGTATTTTTATATCATTTGTTCATTTTGCCTTATCCGACAAGCGATAAAGCAGTGGGAGGTGAACAAGCAAAAACAGTCGGTGGCATCGTTAAAGAATTCATTGGTTCCTTTGCGACCTTCTTTAAAAAGAAATACGTCATTCTGGCCATTCTTTTCATGTTGCTTTATCGTCTGCCCGAAGCTCAAGTTGTAAAATTGTGTCAGGTATTCCTTAAAGCTCCTGTAGCCGAAGGTGGTCTCGGATTGTCCCAGTTGGAACTCGGTTTCGCGTACGGTGTACTTGCTATAGCTGGTCTTACAGTTGGTGGCATCATAGGTGGTATATGCGCAGCCAACGGTGGTTTGCGCAAGTGGATATGGCCTATGGCGCTTGCAACATCGTTAAACTGCGTAGCTTATATAGTACTGTCAAACATACAGCCTGATTATGCCACTGTCGGCGGTAAAGTACTCACCTGGTCTTGTATTGTGCTTGAACAATTTGCTTACGGTTTTGGTTTCACTGCTTTCATGCTTTTCATGATGTATTTTGCCGATGGTCCTTACAAAACATCGCATTATGCCATTTGCACAGCATTCATGGCTCTTGGTATGATGCTTCCCGGTATGGCTGCCGGATGGATTATGGAAAAAGTACTTGATAACTCATACGTTAATTTCTTCTGGTGGGTTTTGGCTTGTAACCTTGGCACCTGGGGTGTGACAGCACTTGTGCGACCGCATATAGACCCGGCATACGGTGCTAAACAAACTGACAAAAAATAATTAAGTCTATATTCTTGTAATGAAAAAGATATTGTTTTTAGTTTGTGCAATTTTTATTGCATGTTCTGCTTCATCTCAGGTAAAACCCGGGATAGAGGTATTGCGCGATAATGACTTCGCTCCCTTGAAAGGCAAACGAGTTGGACTAATCACAAATCCTACAGGTGTCGACCGTAATCTTAAATCGACAATAGATATATTAAACGAAGCAGCTGATGTCGAACTTGTTGCTTTATACGCACCTGAACATGGGGTACGTGGCGATATTCACGCCGGTGATAAAGTTGAAAATGCTATAGATCCGGCAACAGGCGTACCCGTATATTCTGTGTTTGGTAAAACGCGTAAACCGACACCCGAGATGCTCAAGGATGTGGATGTGCTGGTTTATGACATTCAGGACAATGGATGTCGCTCATTTACCTTTATATCGTCTATGGAGCTTGCAATGGAAGCATGTGCCGAATTGGGTAAGGAATTTATGGTTCTTGACCGACCTAATCCCATAGGTGGCAATATAGTGGAAGGCAATATTACCGAACCGGATTGCATTTCATTCGTAAGTCAGTTTGAAATCCCATATCTGTATGGGTTAACTCCCGGAGAACTTGCTCGCTATATCAACGAGGAAGGTATTCTTGGCGAAGGTAAAAAAGTTGATCTGACCGTTGTACCAATGGATGGCTGGACACGTGATATGGATTATACAGAAACAGGTATGCCCTGGGTTCTTCCATCACCTCATCAGCCTAATCCGGAGTCGGCACTTTATTATCCGACATCAGGCATTTTGGGTGAGTTGTATTATATGTCAACAGGCATAGGGTACACAATGCCCTTCAAACTTTTTGCCGATGAATATATAGATGCCGAAGAACTCGCACAGCGCTTGAATGCTCTTGAACTTCCCGGCTTGCGATTCAGACCTATTCATATCAAACCGTTCTATAACGTTGGTCCCGGTAACGATTTCACCGGAAAAAACATATCGGGAGTCGAGGTTTATATCACCGATAAAAATGTGGCTCCATTGACACTGACTCAATTTTATGTCATGCAGGAACTAGCCGATATGTATCCTGACAAAGCGGTTTTCAAAGAAGGTAACGCTGATTCGAAAAGATTTAAGATGTTTGATCAGGTTGCTGGCAGCAAACAGATACGAGAGCTTTTCTCAAAGAAACACAAGGTTTCTGACATAATTGAATATTGGAATAAGGATGCGGCAGATTTCAAATCTCGCAGTTCAAAGTATTATCTCTATAATTGATTCCTAATAACTCTACCTCTCCTCAATATATTTGATAATGACATCCCGACACGAACAATTCTACCAACGAATTACTGAATTCATATCAAAGAAACGGGTCTATACCGATGATCTGCGTTGTCTTGCCTGGGGTACAGACGCGGGTTTTTACCGATTGTTACCTCAGATGGTAGTTCGTACTCAAAATGCCGATGAAGTATCCCGTTTGCTCAGAATAGCTGACGAAATGGATATTCCTGTTACATTTCGCGCTGCAGGAACGAGTCTGTCAGGTCAAGCCATAAGCGATTCTGTTCTTGTGGTTGCAGGTAAGAATTGGGAAAACTATTCCATAAACAAGGATGCCAGTCAGATAACACTCGAACCCGGAATAATAGGTGCTCGTGTCAATGAGATTCTTGCTCCCCTGGGACGATATTTCGCGCCTGATCCCGCTTCGAAAAAATCGGCAATGGTTGGAGGCATAGTTATTAATAACGCCTCGGGGATGAATTGTGGCATACATGCAAATAGCGATCGCGTACTTGTCTCCATGGGAATTATTTTAGCCGATGGAACATGCGTGGATACAGGTGACGCCGAATCTCGTTCTCGTTTTGAAAGGTCTCATAAGCACATTCTTGACGAACTCGTTGCGATAAGGGATGCCATTCGTGCCGATGAAAATTTATCACAACGCATTCGTCATAAGTACTCTATCAAGAATGTTACCGGGTTAAACCTTTTACCTTTCATAATCTACGATGATCCTTTTGAAATTCTTACTCATGTGATGGTGGGAAGTGAAGGTACTCTTGGATTTATGTATAAGGGGGTGTTCAACACAGAACCGATTAAAGCTAAAGCCGCAAGTACACTTGTGTATTTTGACGATATGGCCGAAGCGAGCCGAGCTGTGGTAGCACTCAAAAAAGGTGCGCCTGTTGATAGCTGCGAAATGCTTGATAAGAAATCATTGCAGTCGGTAAACGACACGACCGGAGTAGGGTTAACAGCCCTGCTAATTGATACCAAAGCGGACAGCCAGGAGCAACTTGATAAACAAATCCAGCAGATAACAGATGTACTCAACGGCTTCCAAATTTTTGCACCTGTACATTTCACATCTGATCCTGCTGTTTACGGACCTTGGTGGGCTCTCCGTTCCGGAATATTCCCTTCCGTTGGCGGTACTCGCCCGTTGGGAACTACCGTCCTTATTGAAGATATTGCATTTCATATTGACGATTTGCCGCAGGCTACAGTGGATTTGGCGGCCTTACTTGAAGAAAGTGGGTATGATGACGCTTGTATCTATGGACATGCATTAGAAGGCAATTATCATTTTGTCATTGCACAGTCGTTCGACAGTAAAGAAGAGGTTGAAAGGTATAAAAAACTGATGCAGGATGTCGAAAAACTCGTGGTCGACCGCTATGATGGGTCTCTGAAAGCCGAACACGGCACAGGGCGCAACATGGCTCCCTTTGTCGAAAAAGAGTGGGGTGAGAAGGCATATTCGTTTATGAAACGAATCAAAAAGATTCTTGATCCCAAAGGCATACTCAACCCCGGAGTTATTTTTAATGATGACCCAGAGTGTTACATTAAAAATATTAAGCCGCTGCCTATCAGTAATCGCCATATTAACAAGTGTATTGAGTGCGGTTTTTGTGAAGTTAACTGCGTTTCTTGCGGCTTGACTTTAAGCGCACGTCAGCGCATTGTGATACAAAGAGAAATCGCGTATCTACGTGAAACAGGCCTTAATCCAGAACGTCTGAAAAAACTTGAAAAGTCTTTCCGTTATTACGGGAATCAGACATGTGCCGGAGACGGACTTTGTTCAACCTCTTGTCCGATGGGTATCAATACCGGCGAGCTTATTCATGACATTAGACAGGAACTGTTACCTGCTGGTTCGTTTGGTTACAAAATAGGAAATTTTGCAGCAAATCACCTTAACACAATAGAAGCAACCCTTCGACCACTGCTTACAACTGCCGATTTCGTTCACTCCGTTATAGGCGACAAAGCCACTTCTGTTATTGGAGATGGATTACACAAGATAGGATTTCCTTTATGGACACCATCGTTGCCAAAAGGCCATCATGACAGCTTACCCGAACAAAATGCATTGTCAGACAATTTGAAAGTGGTTTATTTCCCTTCTTGCATAAACCAGACATTCGGCGCGTCAAAGGAAAAAGATTGTAAAGTTCCTGATTTGATAAACGAAATGACGACTCTTTGCAATAAAGCCGGTTATCAGGTAATATTTCCACCCCAAATGAATCATTTATGTTGCGGATTGACTTGGGAGAGCAAAGGAATGCCGGACATTGCAGATCGTAAACTTAGAGAACTTGAGGAAGTTCTTATGAAAGCGTCAAACAACGGGCAGTATCCCATTGTTTGTGACCAAAGTCCATGTCTTCACCGGATGAAAGATCATATTAAAGGATTACGTTTGTTTGAGCCGTCAGAATTCATAATGACGTACCTTGCTGATAAGCTGGAGTTCCATAAAACAGATGAACCGGTGGCTGTTCATGTCACGTGTTCTTCTCGCAGAATGGGTCTGACAGAAACCATGGTAAATCTTGCTTCAATGTGCAGCAACAAAGTGCTGTTACCTTCTGAAGTGGGATGTTGCGGTTTTGCCGGTGACAAGGGTTTCACTTTTCCGGAGCTTAACAAATGGGGTCTTAGAAAATTGAGACCTCAGATTAAAGCTTCCGGAATTAAATACGGTTATTCAAATTCGCGTACATGTGAGATAGGTTTGACCACAAACAGCGGTATACCATATAAGTCGATTGTCTATCTTGTAAATAAGGTGACAACACCTAAACTTACATAAGTTCTTGCTTTAAAGCTTCAATTCATCACTAAACTGATTAAAACCAATCAACTTAGATGACACAAGGAAACTCATCAAAGACTAAACAAAGGCCACAACGACTTCTCGCGTTGGATATATTGCGAGGCATAACCATAGCGGGTATGATTCTTGTCAATAATCCCGGGTCATGGGGGCATATTTATGCCCCGCTTGCACATGCTTCGTGGAACGGACTGACTCCTACCGATTTGGTTTTCCCCTTCTTTATGTTTATTATGGGAGTGTCGACATATTTCTCTTTGAGAAAATATGAATTTAAATTCAGTGCGTCGGCAGTCACTAAAGTCCTTGTTCGAACTGTCGTTATTTTTCTTATAGGAATGTTTATCGCATGGCTTGGTTTGACACTCCGAGGTTGGATAGCCAACGACATGGCAATTTTCGATGCTATGTTTACTCAGTTCGACAGTATACGAATCCTTGGAGTAATGCCCCGTCTCGCATTGTGTTATGGTATAGGTTCATTGATAGCTCTTCTGTTTCATGGAAACAGTAAGGCTATTGGCTGGATTGTCGGTATCTTTTTAGTGGGCTATTCCATTATTCTTCTCTCAGGCAACGGCTTTGCGTTCGCGAGCGAAAACATTATTGCTGTTGTAGACAAAGCAGTTTTAGGAGAAAACCACATGTACAGCGACACTATCGCTGGTCTCACCTTGAAATTCGATCCTGAGGGATTGCTTAGCACACTTCCTTCAATAGCTCACATGCTTATAGGTTTTCTTGTCGGAGGCATGATAATAAAAGTGAAGGACAATACTTTGCGCATCAACAACCTTTTTATCCTCGGAACAATACTTACGTTTGCCGGATTCCTGATTGATTTCGGGATGCCTATTAACAAGAAAATATGGAGTCCGACTTTTGTCCTGACCACTTGCGGTTTAGCCTCCAGTTTCCTAGGCCTGTTAATATGGATTATTGACATCAAAGGATATAAACGATGGTGCAAATTTTTCGAAGCTTTCGGAGTCAATCCATTGTTCATGTATGTATTAGGAGCAGTGGTTTCGATTGTTCTTTCCTATATAAGAGTTCCTTACGCTGCAGTTGAATCTGGAATTATCTCTTTGAAAGGATGGCTTTATCAAGCAGTCTGGATTCCGGTAGCAGCTGGTAACGAAACGTTTGCCTCTTTGTTGTTTGCAATAACATTTGTTTTATTTATTTGGATTTTCGGTTATTTTTTATACAGAAATAAAATATATATAAAGATATGATACTAATAGCAGATTGTGGAAGCACCAAGATAGACTGGTGCATAGTAGAAAATGGAAAAGTTATCAAACAGATTTTCACCTGCGGGATGAATGCTGTTATGTTAACTGAAGAAGAAATGGCCTCACGCATAGGCAACGAGTTAGTACCCGAATTAGGTGACACCCCGATTGAAGCCGTATATTTTTACGGCGCCGGATGTATTAACGACGAGGTTTGCGGAAATGTGGCAAACGCAATAAGGAAAAATTTGCCCGGAGTGACTACTGTCGATGTACATACCGATTTGCTGGCAGCAGCACGCGCTCTATGCGGTCATAATCCCGGCATTGCATGTATTATGGGCACAGGATCCAATTCCTGTTATTATGACGGCGAGAAAATTTGCGATAATGTTTCACCTTTGGGATATATTCTTGGAGATGAAGGTTCAGGAGCTGTTTTGGGTAAAATTCTACTTGGTGACGTGCTCAAAAATCAATTGCCAAAACATTTGTGTGAAAAATTCCTTAAAGAATTTGAACTCGACCGCATGACAATAATACGGCGCGTTTACAAAGAACCTCAAGGGAACCGTTTTCTTGCGTCGGTGACTCCTTTCCTTATTCAGAATATTGAGGAGCCGGCTATCCATTCATTGGTGTTGAATGCTTTTAAAGCATTCTTTATTCGTAATATAGCACAATATCAGGGATATAAAGATCTTAAGGTTAACTTTATCGGATCGATAGCTTATTATTACAAAGATGTGCTGGAAGAAGCAGCTAAAGCTTGCGAATGCACAGTCGGTACGATAATCAAGAGCCCGATGGAAGGTTTGATACGTTTCCATTCTTAAGTCTAAACTCTTTTTTAAATTCATTTTAAAAACGTAAGAACATGGCATTTGTAAAAATAAGTGAGCAACCCTCTCTGTATAATGATCTTGAAAAGAAATCTGTTTCGGAAATTCTCCATGATATAAACACCGAAGATAAGAAGGTAGCTTTAGCTGTCGAAAAAGCTATTCCTCAAATTGAGAAACTCGTAACAGAAATAGTTGCACGCATGAAAAAAGGCGGTCGTATTTTCTATATGGGAGCCGGCACTTCAGGTCGTCTCGGTGTTTTGGACGCTTCCGAAATACCTCCTACTTACGGTATGGATCCATCATGGGTAATCGGGCTCATAGCCGGTGGCGATACAGCATTGCGTAATCCTGTTGAGAATGCCGAAGATGACAAGCTCCAGGCTTGGAAAGATCTCGAGGAGTTCAACATTAACGATAAAGACACTGTTATCGGTATAGCGGCCTCAGGAACAACGCCCTATGTGATCGGAGCCATTGAAGAAGCTAAAAAACACGGCATACTTACTGCTGCCATCACCTCGAATCCCGATGCTCCGGTTAGTCAAGTAGCCGACATCCCCATTGAAATGATAGTTGGTCCTGAATATGTCACAGGTAGTTCAAGAATGAAATCGGGAACGGGCCAAAAGATGATTTGCAATATGATTACTACGGCCGTAATGATTCAAATGGGTCGAGTTAAGGGCAATAAGATGGTCAATATGCAGCTTTCAAACGCGAAATTGGTTGACCGCGGAACCCGAATGGTTGTTGAAGAGTTAGGTCTTCCTTATGAAGAAGCAAAACGTCTTTTACTTCTTCATGGATCGGTTAAAAACGCCGTGGATGCCTATCGTGCTGAAAAATAAATCATCTTTTACAAATGAAAAAATCGCTTGTTTTATTTGCTGTTTCGTGTTTGTCCTTGTGTGCTTTAGGGCAAGCTGTTACGACTCCAAAATATACTGAGTTCTATTATCAGCGTGAGTCATTATTTAATGTTCTCCCTGTTGACTCGACTAATATCGTCATGTTGGGTAATTCGTTAACCAACGGTGCTGAGTGGCATGAATTGTTCAATAATCCCAAAATTATCAACCGGGGAATAAACGGAGATACTGCACAGGGCATTAAGGACAGACTTACTCCGGTAACATCCGGTCACCCTGCCAAAATTTTTCTCCTTACAGGTGCCAATGATATAAGTCATCATCTGACGGCCGATTCCATTGCCAACGCTATTGTTGATCTGGTCGAAACCATCCAGGAACAAACCCCGACTACGAAACTTTATGTTCAGTCCATTCTGCCTATAAACAATAGTTTTGGCCGCTATAAGAATATGATTGACAAAGAACAGGTTGTTGTCGATGTGAACAATCTTCTTCAACCACGTTTAGAAGCTTTGGGAGTAACATGGTTAAATGTCAATCCTTTGTTTGCCGATGAAAATGGCAACTTACGTCTGGATTATACCAACGACGGGCTTCATCTATTAGGTCCTGCGTATTTGGTCTGGCGAGATTTCCTGTTGCCGTATATCAATGAATAATAATAGATGTCTTTAAACAGATATTTACCCTTCATCCTTATGTTAGTTTTGTCCGCAAGTATTGCTTGCGGACAAAGCGCATATAGCGATAGCGCTCAATTCAATTCAGGGAGACCCATGTCAGTAGGTCTTGTCCTAAGTGGTGGGGGAGCGAAGGGTATTGCTCATATAGGAGTAATACGGGCTTTGGAAGAAAACAATATTCCAATAGATTATATTACCGGCACTTCTATGGGTGCTATTGTCGGTGGGTTGTATGCTTGCGGATATACCCCTGACGAAATGATGGAACTCATTTTGTCAAAATCGTTCGGATATTGGAGTACAGGACGGGTAGATCCCGATCTTATTTATTATTTCAGCCTTGAGCCTGAAATGCCTGTTATGCATGATTTTGACATCAATACAAGCAAGAAAGAATCCATAACCGATGCCGTGCCAGCCAGTCTCATCAATCCTTTGCCGATGAATTTTGCCTTCATGGATCTTTTTGCTAAATATACTGCACAGTGTGGCAGCGATTTTAACCATCTCATGGTGCCTTTTCGTTGTGTGGCTTCGGATGTCGAGTCTGGGCATAAGGTAGTGCATTCATCTGGAAATCTTGGAGACGCGATAAGAACATCAATGTCATTTCCCGTTGTTTTTCAGCCGATACGAATTAATGGTGTTCTCCTTTATGACGGCGGGATATTTGATAACTTCCCGGTGGATGTCATGACACAGGATTTTAATCCAGATATAATGATTGGTGTGGATGTGTCAGCATCCGAGGTCGGACCGCAGACTTCTCTTTTGGATCAGATTGACAATCTGGTGATGAGAAAACAAACATACGCTCTTCCTTCAGAAAGAGGTATAAAACTACGCATCAATCTCAATCAATTTTCATTGCTAGATTTTCCGGCAGCCAAAGCCATTGAAAAGATTGGTTATGATCATGCTATCGCTATGATGGACAGTATAAAGGGAAGAGTTACATCACGCATATCGCCTGTCGCACGCGCCACCCGTAGGGGTGTGTTTAAATCAAAAACACCTCGTGTCGTCTTTAATCATGTTAATGTCACTGGTGGTACAGAAAGACAGAACAGATATTTGACATATCTTTTTGAACCAGCCAAAAGTGATACATTTGGTCTTGATTACGCTCGTCAATCTTATTATCGTGCTATTACTCCCGGCAGACTGAAAGACTTATTCCCACAAGCGCATTTCAATGACACCACCGGAATGTTCGCACTCAATCTGAAGGCTTCACCAAAAGATCGACTCAGTGTTGGAGTAGGGGGCTATATAACCTCATCAACAAACTCCTACATCTTTCTTAACACATCGTGGCGCACTCTGACATTTACTTCTTTGAATTTACGATTGAATGCCTGGGTAGGTCAAAGCTATATGGCAGGTATGTTTAACGGATCGGTCAATTTGCGTACGCCGATTCCTTCTTCTTTAGGTGTGACAATAGCGGCAGAACGTCAGCAATTTTATGAAGCAGACCATCTTTTTTATGAGATTGGTAAGCCTTCCTTTATAGTAGATCATGATTACTATGGAAGACTGGAATATGCCTGGGCCGTGTCTAATCGAGGACGTATGGAGTTGTCTGCCGGATGGGGACATATATATGATAGCTTTTACCAAAATCAATCTCAAAAGTCTTATGATTTGGGTCGAGATCGTATAAAATCCAATCTTGGCCAAATAAGACTCGCCTATAAAGCTAATACTTTGGATCAATTGACATATCCGACACAAGGTCACGAATATAATTTCACCGCTTTCGGGGTGTTAGGAAATTTTAATTTCGAAAGTATATACAAAGTCTTTCCTAAAGAACATAGTCGTGAACATTGGCTTCAAGCGGAATCACGCACAAGAAATTTCTGGAGTATTTCGCGCAAATTCTCTTTAGGTTTAGAAACCGACGTGTTATTTTCGACCCGCAAACTGCCCAATAACTATAATGCGGCTTTGATTTTTTCACCTGGTTTTGAACCTACTACATCTACAAACAATGTATTCAATGCCAGTTATCATGCTAATTCGTTTGCAGCTGTTAGCCTCGTGCCAATATATAAATATAACTCTTCATTGACCGCACGTCTCACTATGAACTGCTTCATGCCGTTTAGAAAAATAATGGGCGACGACTCTATGCATGCATATTACGGACGATGGTTTCGCAACCCTGAATTTTTTGGTGAGTTCACTTTGAATTATGCTCTTCCATTTGCAAATTTGTCTGCTTTTGCAGCATATTGCACAGGTCGAACAAGACCCTGGTCGTATGGCATTTCTTTCGGTCTGTTTATCCTTGCGCCTAAATTTCTGCGATAGTCATTACTGATATGATTTATATATGAAAAATATATTGATTCGAACCTTTTCAGGTATAGTATATATAGCTTTGTTTATCGGGAGCCTTTTGGCCGGTGGATACTGGTTTTGGTGGTTCACGGTAGTTTTGTTATTTATTGCTGTCTATGAATACCTTAGACTTGTTCAAGCTCATTTTGGTGAAAAGGCAAGCGCTATAATTTATGTGCCAGTTGCGCTGGGTGCCTTTTGCCTTAATTTGTTTTCGTTCAATGTTATATGGGCTTATTATTCAATAGGTTTATTGTGTTTGTTCTTTTTGTTTTGGCCCATACTTATTTGTGCCATGGTTTGCTCTCGTCTTAAAGACCCCATAAGTACCTTGGGAAATGCATTCTTAGCCATTCCGTATATAGCCATTCCTTTGACAATGTTGAATATCGTTTACCGGATGCCTTTTGGCATGGAGTTGATTCTTATTTCGCTTGTTGCCATCTGGGTAAATGACACCGGTGCGTATTGCGTTGGGTGTACTTTTGGCAGACATCGACTATGCGAACGTCTGTCTCCAAAAAAATCCTGGGAAGGTTTCTGGGGTGGTTTTGCTTTTGTCGTACTCGGTATGATAATTTTTGCCCTTTGCAAAGGATATAACTGTTACACAATAATTATTTTTGGTATTTATGGCGCAGTTATAAGTGTTTTGGCAACGTTCGGCGATTTATACGAATCAATGCTTAAACGACGAGCCGGTGTTAAAGATTCAGGTAAAATTATTCCGGGTCACGGGGGAGTGCTTGATCGCATAGATTCATTGCTACTTGTATCGTACGCAATAGTGATTATGGAATATATTTTGCAAATTTTGAAGCCTTTTTTTAATATACCCTTATGAATAATAAAGTATATAAGATAATTTCGCTCAGTCTGGTATTGACAGTTGGCGCTGTCTGTTTTGCAGCTGCCAATCGACAGGACACTCCCGGAGTCTTGCGCGTGAACCGCATCGGTTATCTCGAGGATGATGTAAAAGTTGCCGTTTATTTAGGTAATGACAATATCGAAGATTTGAATTTCGTGTTGCGGGATAAGAACGGCAAAATAGGTATAGACAGTATCGAGGTTTGCGCTCCGTGGGAACCCCAAAAAACGGCGGCTCGTATTTATTTCAGTTCGATAACTGTTCCTGGCGACTATACTTTGTCTGTGGAGGATGTAGGAGGTTACACCATAGATCGCGTTCCGGTATATATTGGCAATGATGCTTATAGCAGACACCATTTGCATGAAATGCCACTCTATTACCTTCGTCAACAACGTTGTGGATTTAACCCTGTGCATAATGATTCATGTCATGTCCATGATGGTCGGTTGGTACTATTCGGCGATAGGACGGGAGAATATGTCGATGTTAAGGGAGGATGGCATGATGCAAGCGATTATCTTCAATATTTAACTACGTCAGCTAATACAGTTTATCAACTTTTATTTGCATATCGACAGAATCCTGATGTTTGGGAAGATAACTTTGATGCCAACGGAATTCCCGGAAGTAACGGTATACCTGATATTCTTGACGAAGCACGTTGGGGTCTTGATTGGATGCTTAAAATGAACCCAGAAGACGGGTTGTATTTAAATCAAATCGCAGACGATCGTGATCACAAATATGCCGGCGTTCCAGCGGGCGATAATGTTGATTACGGATGGGGCGAAGGTGCTGAACGAGCAGTATATCCATGCTCATCTTCTCCTTACGGTTTGCAAAAATATAAAAATGAATCAACCGGTCTGGCTTCAAGTGTAGGTAAATTTGCTTCGTCATTTGGTTTGGGCGCTGAAATATTCCGTCCATTAGATCCTGATTATTCTACATTGTTGGAAACGCGTTCAGCCAAGGCATACGAAGTAGCCAAAAGTAACCCCGGAGCTTGTCAGACAGCCCCATGTATATCTCCTTACTATTATGAAGAAGACAACTGGGCTGATGATATGGAGTTGGCAGCTATTGTACGCTATAGTCAGACACGTGAAGGAAAATATCTCAACGAGGCCGTAGAGTATGAGCGCCTTGAGCCGATAACTCCATGGATGGGAGCGGATTCGGCCAATCACTATCAGTGGTATCCTTTTGTTAATCTTGGTCATTACGAAATTGCAAAGATTGATGATGACAGAAAAAGTGCTGAGGCCTTGAGAAACATGCGCTCAGGTCTTGCCAGAGTAGTGGAGAAAGGATCAGAAAACGTGTTTATGAATGGTATTCCTTTCATTTGGTGTTCAAATAATCTCGCTGTGGCGTTTGTAACCCAGGCTATGTTATATAGACAATTAACCGGAGATACAAGCTATCAAAAGGCCGAAATAATGGTACGTGACTGGTTATTCGGTCTTAATCCCTGGGATCAGATGATGATTATTTTACCTCACGAATTAGGCCCATCGCCTCATGATCCACATTCAGCCATGTCGGATTTGACCATTAACGGTCAACCGGGACGAGACACCCTGTTAGGTGGTCTTGTCGACGGCCCTATTTATACGGATAAATTCAACTCTTTATGGGGCGTTCATCTCCGTAATAATGACCCGTATGCCTCGCTACAAAACCCTTTAGTTGTATATCATGACGATTATGCTGATTATTCGACAAATGAACCAACTATGGATGGCACCGCATCGTTGTCTTTTATGCTTGGAGAACTGTCTTCTAAGAATCAGTGATTAAGTTTTCTGCAAGGATAATTTCGACCAAACAACATGTTGATTTAACAAGAATAAGTAGCTCGCATTTTTTACGAACAAAAAAACGACTTTAGTTGTTTTCTATTATAGAAATATTTTGTAAAATTTTATAATAACACATTTTTCATCATACAATTATGGAAAACCAGCAAAAACTTATTGACGAAGTCACCTCAAAGGCAAAAGAATGGATGGGTGATATTTATGACGCTGAAACACGTGCCGAAGTCAAACGAATGCTTGATTCCGAAGATAAAACGGAGCTTATTGAATCATTCTATAAAAATCTTGAATTTGGTACGGGCGGTTTACGAGGCATAATGGGAGCCGGCATAAATCGTATGAACAAATATACCGTGGGAGCCGCAACCCAAGGACTTGCCAACTATCTTAAGGAAGCCTTTGCCGAGCTTCCTGAAATCAGCGTAGTAGTAGGACACGATGTGCGTAACAACTCGCGTAAATTTGCAGAAATTGTTGCTGATATTTTTTCGGCCAACGGAATCAAGGTCTATCTATTCGAAGATTTCCGTCCCACTCCCGAGTTGTCTTTTGCAATACGTCATCTTGGATGTCAAAGCGGTGTAAATATTACAGCTTCCCACAATCCTAAAGAGTATAACGGATACAAAGCTTACTGGGCAGACGGCGCACAAGTTTTGGCACCTCACGATGTCAACATCATAGACCATGTAAATCGTATCAAAAGCGTAGCCGATATTAAGTTCGCTGGGAACAAAGACCTGATAGAGATTATAGGTGACAAGCTTGACAAAGCTTTCCTTGATGCTGTCAAGTCGCTTTCGCTTGACCCCGAAGTCATTAAACGTCATCATGACCTAAAAATAGTTTATACTCCTATTCACGGCACTGGTGTAAAAATGGTTCCTGAATCACTCAAGAATTATGGATTTACAAATATAATTCACGTACCGGAACAAGATGTACCTTCAGGAGACTTCC
Source organism: Muribaculaceae bacterium (assembly GCA_022509065.1). Classification (GTDB taxonomy): domain Bacteria; phylum Bacteroidota; class Bacteroidia; order Bacteroidales; family Muribaculaceae; genus CAG-873. The sequence goes on along the minus strand of JAFLTY010000001.1, from coordinate 36,937 downwards.
CGACAGTGGTTTCACCTAATCCTGAAGTTCCTTCGGCTATGGCCATGGCGATAGCCAAAGCCAAAGAAACCGGTGCCGATGTTATTTTTGCTTCCGACCCCGATGCAGACCGTATAGGTTGTGTAGCTCGCGATGAGAAAGGCGAATATGTGATGCTGACCGGTAATCAGATCATAATGATACTTTTGAATTATATTATGGTTCGTAACCGCGAACTGGGTCGTTTGCACGGAAACGAATATATAGTAAAGACTATTGTATCCACAGAAGCCGTAAAAGCGATTGCCGAAAATCAAGGTATTCGCATGTATGACAGCTATACCGGTTTTAAATGGATTGCAGATATTATCCGCAACAACGAACAGACACAGCGTTACTTAGGTGGTGGTGAAGAAAGCTATGGTTTTTTGGCCGAGACTTTCGCACGTGATAAAGATTCGGTATCCGCTATTTCGCTAATGGCAGAAATCGCAGCATGGGCTCGAGAAAAAGGAATGACATATATGGATATGTTAAAGGATATATATCTTAAAAATGGATTTAGCTACGAAGAAGGAATATCCGTTGTTCGCCCCGGAAAAACAGGTGCAGACGAGATTAAACAGATGATGGTCGACTTCCGCGCCAATCCTCCTAAGGAATTTAATGATAGTCCCGTGGTACTTATAAAAGACTATGCAGACCTTAACCAGACTGAAGTAAAAACCGGTAATGTCACCAAACTCGATTTTCCAGCTACTTCAAATGTCCTTCAATACTTCTGTCAGGATGGAACAAAAATTTCCATACGCCCCTCAGGAACGGAACCTAAGATTAAGTTCTATCTCGAAGTGAAAGATAAGATGCAAACGGTGTCCGATTATGACAAATGCACTTCCAAGGCAAAAGAACGCGTCGAAATTATAAAGAAACAATTAGGTATTTAAATGCCAAAAGTTTGATACAATACCATATGATAAATTCGGGTACTGACATAATAGCATGTGAGTATCCGAATTTATAAATTTATTAAGTCCACCTCATTTTTGAAAAAAGAAGAAGTTATTTCTTTTATGGGATATTTATATATTGTCCCTTTCATTCAATTTGACCAAGCATGAGAAAACTGATATTCGCACTATGTTTGATGATGTCTTTGGGCATTCAAGCAACAGAGAGAAACGTTAAGGTATATAATCCCGTTGCTAATATAAATCTCGCTGGAACTTTAGCTCTGCCTGAAGATAGAGTTCCCAAAGCTCTTGTTGTTTTGGCAAGTGGTAGTGGGGCGCAAAACAGGGATGAAGAAGTCTTGGGGCAAAGACCCTTTAAAGTTATATCCGATACTCTTGTTGCTTATGGTTACGGCGTTTTGAGATGTGATGACCGTGGAGTGGGAGAAAGTGAAGGAGATTTTAATACTGCCATACTTGATGATTTTACCTCCGATGCTCTAAGCGGCGTGAGTTTTCTTCGTAATCTTTATCCCCATTCAAAAGTAGGTATTTTAGGTCACTCACAAGGAGGTCAAGTAGCTGTAAAAGCGGCAAGTAAAGATAGTGTAGACTTCATCGTGACGCTTGCCGCTCCAGCCTGGAAAGGAGATTCGTTGATTATGTCCCAAGCTCGTGCCATTGCAATGGCAACTTCCGGCTCATGGCCAAACGAGGGACTGCAAAGGAATCTGCTCGATATCGCTTTATCGGATTTGCCTCCGGCTATAGCAAAAACTCTTTTATATAATTTGTTGGCTGAATCGGTCGGATCGGCAGCAACAATACCGGAAGTACAGACACAACTAATGGAACAGGTAGCGCCTTTAGTATCACCTATGTACAGAGATCTGTTAAGGTATGACCCAGAAAATGATATCAAAGCGGTACGTGTCCCTTGGATAGCTTTAAATGGAGATAGAGATTTACAGGTTTTGGTTGAAAATCTGTATACTATAAAAAACTTGAATTCAAAAGCGGTAACTATAGTAATGCCAGAACATAACCATCTTTTCCAAAAAGCGGTTACCGGCTTAATGTTTGAATATCCGACTGCTGGAAAATCTCCTTCCGATGAGACGCTATCGTTTTTGTTAGAAGAGCTGGAAAAACTTGAATTCTGACTTTTATTTAAAGATTTGCAAAACTTTAGCTTTATCAGCACCTAATTCAATGGCTTTTTTTGCATCTCTATGAGCTTCATCCGGCAAATAACGTTTATTATTGAGCAAAGCGCGATAGTAATATAACTCAGCGTCATCCGGATAATAGTGTAAACCTTTACCTATGGTTTCAGACGCATCTCCCAGATTATCAATGGCTATTTGGCAAGCTGCCAGACGTCCGAAGAACTCCGGAGCCGGGTCGTTATCAATAAGCTTGCGGAATATGGATATCGCTTCAATTTCGTTGCCTGTCATAGAATAAAGAATGGCTTTAGCCAACATGGTGCGAGGACTTACGGGAACGATGCGTTCGAGTACTGCGATATCTTTCATGGCAGTTTCCAGGTCATTTTTATACAATGCCATTGTGCCGTGGACATATCGCGCATTTGTGTTTATAGAATCGATGTCAATTATATTTTCGTATTCCTGATAGGCTTCATTATCACGACCCATTGATATCAAAATCCTTGCTTTGCCTTCATGCGGAGCAATTAGACGAGGAGACCGTTCAATGGCTTTGTCAAGAACAACAAGTGCAAGAGAATCCTGTTCGTTATAGAAATAAATCATACCGAGATTTGACAGCAATGCGACGTTAAGTTGATTGTCAGGTTCGATACCCATAGCCTCGACTAATCGCAATGCTGCAGATTCATAGTCTCCTTCCTCCAATGCTTTCTCACTTTGTTCGATGAGTAAGAAATATGGCCGTTCTTCAAAACCTGTGCTATCAACCACTTCCCTTTGCTGTATCTTTATTTCGGGCATCCGGGTTTGAGCGGACGTTGATTGGAAGAAGGATACAACGGCAATAAGCCAAAAAAGCCAAAAAAGATTTTTCATAGGATAAAGACGCTGTTTTTTAAAGTGGCGTTAGCTTACCTGTTACTGAATCAATGATATATCCTTTCACTACGATATCTTTCGGAATGAGAGGATGGTTTTTTACTAACTCAACAGTATCATGTACAGCCTGAGCAGTTTCTTCAAAACCATGTAGCCATTTTTTTAAGTCTATGCCGCAACGGTTTATAATGTCGAAAGTCTCAACGGATATTCCTCTTTCATTCATGAGATGCATCATCTCACCAGCATCCATTCCTTGAACTCCACAGTCAGTGTGTCCGATAACCATAATTTCGTTTACTCCTAATTCATAAATGGCAATCAGAAGACTGCGTATAGTCGAATCGAAAGGATGAGTAATAGTACCACCGGCGTTTTTTATCATCTTTACATCGCCGTTTTTGATTCCTAACGCTGCCGGGAGTAACTCCACGATACGAGTGTCCATGCACGTCACAATCGCAATTTTTTTATCAGGATATTTGTCCGTGATATAGGGTTCGTAACCTTTGGATGCAACAAATTGTTCGTTGAATTTTAATATTTCGTTTATCACGCTTAAAAATAACTGAGGTTAAAATCTCTTATTTATGACTTAAATGAAAAAGAAGCGGACGCACAAAAAGTGCGTCCTTACTTTATTCTGATTTAAAGTTGTGTCGTAAACTTAAGCTTCCTCGACCAAAGCAACGACTTCGAAAGGCAGTTCCACAACCACTTCACGATGGAAACGAACTTTCGCTGTGTGGCTACCAAGCACCTTGGCGGCAGCCACTTCGATAATCTTACGATCAATGTTATGACCAAGTTTTTCCAAAGCTTCAGCAATCTGAGCTGCGCCAACCGAACCATATATTGCTCCGTTTTCGGCAGCTTTTGCCGGAATAACTACCTGCAGACCTTCGAGAGCAGCAGCAGCAGCTTCTGCATCGGCTTTAATCTTGGCAAGTTTATGTGCGCGCTGACGTTGATTTTCCGCTAACACTTTCAGAGCTGATTCAGTTGCTATAATGGCCTTACCCGTGGGGATAAGGTAGTTACGGCCATAACCGTTTTTTACTTCCACGACGTCATCCTTGTATCCAAGGCCGTTTACGTCTTCTTTAAGAATAATTTTCATACTGTCCTTGTGTACTTTATGCTTTCGCGGATTATTTCATCAAGTCGGTTACATAGGGAAGAAGAGCCAAATGACGGGCACGTTTAACGGCCTGGGCTACTCGACGCTGAAATTTCAACGAAGTACCGGTGATGCGGCGAGGCAGTATTTTGCCTTGTTCGTTGAGGAAACGTTTCAGGAATTCGGGATCCTTATAATCTATATACTTGATGCCGCTGCGTTTAAAACGGCAGTATTTTTTCTTTTTAACATCTACCGACATGGGAGTCAGGTAACGAATTTCAGAATTCTGTGCCATAACTAATTATTCAGCCTCCTTAGCTTCTACGGGTTCAACAGCAGGTTTGTTAGCTTTGAGCGAGCGACGTTTAGCAGCGTACTCAGCGGCATATTTGTCGAGACGGAATGTGAGGAAACGCAATACGCGTTCATCGCGACGATATGCTGTTTCGAGTTTCTTAACTACTGTAGGGTCAGCGTCAAACTCAACGAGAGTATAATAGCCGGCAGACTTCTTGTCAATGGGGTAGGCAAGCGTACGCAAGCCCCAATCCTCGGTGTTCACTATAGTCGAATTGTTGTCAGTGAGCACCTTGACGAATTTTTCTACCGCTTCCTTTGCCTGTACATCAGACAAAACGGGACTTAAAATGAAAACGGTTTCGTACTTCATTGTGGTTAAATGATAGATTAATAATAAATTAACAATGTTTAGGCCTCTTATGCCCAAATCGACTGCAAAGTTAATAAATATTTTTGTAACATCCAAATATTCAATTTCCTACTTTTTTATGCCTGCTTTTCAACAAGCACAACAAGCGGCAACAAGCAACCGATTTATATAAAATATGTTCAAGGATTAATTAACGGGAAAGATACGTTGTCTGTGATGCGGCATTGTTTCTGAAGTATTTTGCGCGAATGTCTTTATCGGTAGTGACGGTGAAAGGTTCGGTATACAGTTTGCTGTCTTTAGTTGGTTCAGTGCCATCGTCCGTATACCGAATTTCGCCTCCGGGGTATGGCGCATTCATATAAACCACGTCAGATACCCTGATGATTCCAGGCTGATTCATGTGGGCTTTGCCGTATCCCATCTTATTATATTTATTTTCAAGAGCCGGTAATTCTTTGCTGGCTATTATACTATTAAATTCTTGCATAGTGTATGTCGAGTCAGGATGAGCAGCTCGTTCGGCGAATCCGAAAATCTTAGGCGTTATGTAAAGCATAAGTTGTTCGGGATTGCGCATGGTTTCTGCAAAAAGTTGAGCGTTTATGCCAATTACTTTGCCGGGAGTTTCTTCGGTTACAGGGCACAGTTTATCAGCGTAACCCGAGAATGCGGTAAACTCGTTGGTATGTCCACCCCAAGTCAAACCGGGTTCTTCCGGATGAGGGCTATAACTTAAGTCAAAATAGAAATGCTCGACATTACTCAAAATGGTAGGATAACCTCCCATAACAGAGCGTACCGGGACGGGAATCTGACCATTTTTCACGATAGTGCTCCAACAGTTTACTCCGCCGACTAAAGGCGCTATTTCACTGTCATAATCGCTACCATGGTCAAGAGCTATTTCCTGCCATCCAAACATTGGAAGATTTCTTTCTTGCAGGATTTTGGCCATACGTTTGATAAAATACGCATGGAATTCATGTTGATCTTTCAAACCGTTTTCAGCCATAAAATTTTTAGCCACCTCGGAACCGTTCCATCCTCCGCGAGCAACTTCGTCGCCACCGATGTGTATGCCAATTAGCTCGACATCGGCATCCTTATACATAGCAATGATGTCGTCAATAACAGTTTCCATGAATTTATATGTTGATTCCAAAGCTGGATTCATTACATTGTCATGGAAAGATTGCGCTGATGTATATTTCGAAGTGTCGTTGTCGTGAATGAGCCTATATGACGAGTCACCTGCTTTTGCTCTGGCTTCCATTGCCTTAATTGCAGCGCGTGCGTGACCGGGAGACTCTATTTCCGGTAAAACGTCAATACCCAATTGTTTTGCGTGCTGAAGAACCCGAATGAAATCCTCTCGTGTAAAATAACCATTCGAAGAACCTTTTAAGTTGTCGGGATTTCCGTCCCCGGTAAAGATCTGGTAAAGATGATCTGATTCGTCAGTACCCCAACCGCGGCGACTTCCCACTGCGGTGAGTTCCGGCAATGATGGTATTTCCAGGCGCCAAGCTTCATCGTCCACTGCGTGAAAATGAAGTTTGTTCAAACCGTTTTCGGCCATGATATCCAACAAGTCCATTACAGTCTGAGGTGTTTGATAATTTCTGGCTATGTCGAGCATAAAACCACGCCATTCGAATTGTGGGTTATAGACTAAAACAGCTTCAGGAAGTGGTTTGCCAGTATTTACATTCAATACTTTGGCATTGAAAACATTGCGAGCAGATTTGACTGCTTTTTCGTTGGCGCCTGCAACTTGTGCTTTTCCATCCTGCACAGTGATAGTTACTAAATTAGGATGTCCGTTAACAGCCAATGTGGGATCCAGGATCTCAACGATTTCAGGGTTTATGACTGTTTTATTGTTATTTAAAAGAGTTATAGAGCTGAACGAGGGCAAGATATCATAGACACCGGGAGTCCAATCTGTTGTCAAAGACTCGTTAAATTTATAGATGTCTGCTGCCGTTTTGTATTTGGGCAGGTGAAAAGCATGATGCAAATCGGTGTCAGTCAACAACACTTTCTCATATCGGACTGGTGAAGCAGTATTATCGTGCATTATAGCATGAAATCCATCGGGAGCATAAGAGCAGTTAACAAGGAAACCACGTGTGTCCAGATCGAAAACAACTGAATCGACCCCATCAATGAAACGAGGGGATGTAATGAGGTAATACCCAGGTATGATTTCAGTGAGGGTATCAACTTCATTCATCAGCTTCATTTTACGCGCGAATTGATTGAAAGCCAATCCTTTTAAACCTGTTTTGCCGCTAACGGTTATGCGTTGCACATAATGCCAACCGTCAGAGTCTTCATTATCTCCAAGTGACTGCCATTTTACGGTTGTAGGAGCATCGGGTGTCGTAAAAAAAGGTTGTTCCCCTCGCACGGAGAACGTGGCAATACTTATGCTGACACCGAATAAAAGGATTTGAGTGGATTTGAAAATTTTCATCGTTCTAAATAAAAAGTTGTGTCGAATAAGTTGTAAAGATGAATAGACAGAAACAACGCTCTGCATTGTACACATTCGATGTGTATGCGCAGAGCGTTGTGATAACCGAAGTTTAAATTGTTTCAACAAATGAAAACTTATTTAACTTTTTCTGTAAGTTCAGCGCCTTGTTTGAATTTGACGGCTTTGTGAGCTTCGATGGTGATTTTTTCTTTTGTGCGGGGGTTGATACCTGTACGGGGACCTTTTTCAACCACGCTGAAAGTACCGAAACCTACCAACGCTATTTTGTCGCCTTTTGCTAGGGCTTCGCCCATTGCTTCGATAGTAGCGTCAAGAGCTTTTTTCGCGTCTACTTTGCTAAGACCTGATTTTTCGGAGATAGCGTTTACTAATTCTGTCTTATTCATGATGTCTTGAATTGAGAGGTTAGTATTAAATATAAATTATTGATTTTATGAACTATTTTTGTAGCAATTTTTCAAACTTGTCGCAAACTTAATTATTATCTTTGTATTATCCAAATAAAAATGCATAAAAAGTGAGAAATACCATCTTTTTTCCTTATTTACCGGGTAAAAAGGTGTTTGATATTGACTGTAAAGGAGTTCTATACTAAAAATATATTGACGCTTACATATAACATTCCCCTCAATTCTATATACGATAAAATCAATACAACGACACAAATGAGCCCTCACTACTATTAGAGCCCTAAATATTTTCTGATATACACTTTTTGCCCAAAAAAATATGTCAAATGCGAGGTATTTGTTAATTTTGTGGGGTGAATAAGATATATCCACATATTACAATCTCAAAAGATGTTTTGGCTGACTTACCCACGGTGAATTATCCCGGTGGAATAGGGGCTGTTACAATGGTGGATAATATTTCTAAAGCGAAAATAGCTATAAGAGCAATAAAAAAACATCGTTTGATAGGGTTTGATACCGAAACGAAACCATCTTTCAAACGAGGTCAAACAAACAAAGTGGCGCTCTTACAGTTGTCAACCGGCGCTCATTGTTACCTTTTTAGACTTACGGTGCCCGGGATATATGAAATGATAAGGCCAATTTTGGAGGATCAGGAAATTCGTAAGATAGGGCTGTCGATACACGATGATTTCAATGCTTTGAGACGGCGCGGAGAATTAAACCCTCAAGGATTTTTAGACCTGCAGGACTATTGCAAGAGTTTTTTTATAGACGATATTTCTCTTCAAAAAATTTTCGCCATACTCTTTCACGAAAAGATTTCAAAATCACAACGACTTACCAATTGGGAAGCCGAATCTTTAAACGAATCCCAACAGATTTATGCAGCAATAGACGCTTGGGCATGTTTGAAAATATATAATTTTTTGAAAAGTGGCGATTTTAATCCTTACGAAGTATCTTCAATGTTCTATAGTGACTAAACCGTGAAAAAGAAGATTAAACGTTATGATATAATACCTCTTGCTCTCCTTGTTTATCTTGGCGTGATGGTTTACCTTGGATATCCCGATTATGTGGCTGGGGTGACTTCTCCGTGGCTCTATTTCGGAGGCACCGCGTTTACTTTAGTGGTTATTATATTATTACGTTTCAATTTAAAAAAACGAGAGCAATATAGGCGTTCAAGAGAGAATGATTTGAAAAAAAATGAAGAAAAAAATGAAACAGATAGAAATTAAACAAATCTTCAAGCTAATATTTGTTTCATGGGTTCTCTTTTTTTACTGCTATATTTCCTCTTGTACAGGCAATTCTAATGTTCCAATCGATTTAGTACCCGGTGACACTCTGACTCACCATGCCGAGTTGCTTACTATAGTAAAGCATCCAGGGAATTTTTGGACAGTGGATATAAAAAATCCGTGGGATACTTTAACCTATTTGGGAAGATATATAATAGGGGAGGAATCAAGGGGTGAGTACAAGATGCCAGCGGACTATCAATTTGTAAAAGTACCGGTGAATAGCATATTTGTGGGGTCTTCAGTGCATGGTAATCCATTAACCGAACTTGGTTGCATCGATAAAATCCGATGTGTTACAGACGGAGAGTTTTTTATTGCAGAAGAGATAAAAGACCTTATCCAGAAGGGGACAATTGTTGATGCAGGCTCTTCCATGTCGCCCTCTTTGGAAAAAATATTAGCTTCATCGCCGGACATTGCCTTGATTTCACCATATCAAAACTCTGGGAACGGAATATTGGATAAAACGAATGCTGTCGTTATCAATATGGCTGACTATATGGAAAAAACTCCGCTTGCCCGTGCAGAATGGATATTATTATTAGGGATATTGGTGGATGAGTTTGAAGCTGCAAATGAAATATTTAACAAAGTAAAGCACAATTACTCACAATTGAGTGAAGATGTTGAAAAAGTCGGCGAGAAGCCTTTAGTCATTACAGAGGTTCCATATAATGGTGTATGGTATCAGCCCGGCGGTGGTAGTTATATGGCTGCCTTAATCAGAGATGCCGGAGGTTTGCCGCTCTTAAATGATAATCGTGAAATCGGATCAGTGCAAATGGACATATCCAATGTCTATAATTTAGGGCATAAAGCCCAAGTGTGGCTTATAAAAACGAATGAGCCACTGACTTATAAGGACGTAGAATCTTTAACACCTCTGGCACAGAACATCAATGCATTTAAAAACGGCAATATCTGGCAAGCAAATACATCGAAAGTGCCTTTATATGATGATATGGCATTTCATCCCGATAAGGTTTTAAAAGATTTTATCATCATTTTTCATCCCGAATCAAATATTGGTTACGATCATACTGATTATTATTTTAAGACAGATAACTTATAACTTTTTAAATTATTAATTATGGTAAAACATATAGTAGCATTCAAACTTCAAGGCACCGAAGCAGAGCGTAAGTCGGTTTCTGAGAAATTTAAAGCAGCATTACTGACACTCCCGGAGCAAATCGATGTTCTTGAATCGATTGAGGTTGGTATCAATCAAAATCCGTCTGAGCATTGGGATGTGGTTTTGACAGCGATAGTGCCCACAATGAACGATGTTGCCATATATGCCCAACATCCGGCGCATGTCGCAGCAGCATCGCTTTTAAACGGTCATAAAGAAGACCGAGCATGCGTAGATTACGAATATTAATTTTTCATGTCTGTATCCGATAACGACAATACAGACATGAACAATTCCAGGCGCTCTAATGCGCACCTCAAAATAAAATTCTTAATTGTATAGCTCCGAACTGAGAAGCTCGAAATCAATTATGACGCTTGTAAAGCTCGAGATTGATTTCGCGCAGACTATTGTTGATTGGTCGTAAGTAGTCCATATCGATATAATGTGAACCGCTACCTCGACGGATAGGGAAAGCCTTGAGTTTTCGCTCAAGTGACGTATTGCAAGCCGGGGCTCGATAGTGAAGAGCTAAAGGTCGGACATCTGCGGGTATTTCGTTTAAAGTTACCCGATATAATTCACCTACTGGAGGATATCCTAGTGTCGCAAACATTTCATCCTCTTTTTCTCCAATGCCATTAACCATAACAACCGATGCTGTTGAAGAGAATCGGGGGATGAAGTCTTGATCTATGACCCAACGACCAACAGAAACATCAGACATGTCCATATCTAACAAAGAATGATAGAAACTGCGGGATAAGCCTTCCGTAAAGTCAGAAGGGAGGTAAGGGGCATCACCCAACAAATGACAAGCGTTGTCATAACGTATATATCCATAACCGTCTGTGTCATTGCCTGAAAACGAATAATTAGTTCGGATAATATATGGCACACTATCAGACAGCATATAAGGAATATAACCAATATCGTTGGTCTCGAAATATCCACCGTTACCGTTCCGATCCAATACGCCAAAGTTCGCTTGCACTCCCATCGGTCGGGGCAGAGTGTCAAGAAGATGGGTGAAATCTTCTACAGTTTGACAAATTTCAAGCGCTCGACGCATGACGGCTCCTTCCCTATCAATGAGTTTGGCGGTATCAGGTGCAAGGTTATAGCTTGCTGTATTCATAATCATAAAACCGCATTCATTCATTCCAAGCCACGCATCAGCAAGCAATGAATCGCTACCATTGAAAAGAGCAACAAAAGTATAATTGCCGGGATTTTCCATCCTTTCAATAAAATTGTGTTCCGTGCCCGTATCTCTATGTTTCCATATGAAAGGACGTCCGTCCGCTGAAGCAGAAGCCGAGACTATAGCCGATGTACAACAAAAAACATAATGGCTGGTCCCTGCACCAAAGAACAAAATCGAGCATATTATTAGACGTCGGAAAAACTTATTCATTTGAAGAAATATTGAAAATGAAATAATCGTGAATTATTATTCGCAAATTTAAGGTTTTTTGTTGAAAGTGAAAAATGGCCATCAAAAATCCATAATCCATATATTTATTGCTAACAAGAGAATTAACGGATGACGGACATGCGATGAGAAAGAAACTCGCGTCACCTGCGCGTCATTTACTTTTGTTTGGGTAAATAAAAAAAACATTGTAATTTTGCGGCCGGAAGCGCAAAGAGATGCGCTTAAAAATAAAACAATCTCAAAACATAAATATTTTTTAGGGGTGCTAAAGACATCGCGTCTGAAGCTGAGATTATACCCTTTGAACCTGATCCGGTTAATACCGGCGTAGTGAAAAAAATTATGAAAAAATTTGTTTTTCTTGTGACAGCTCTAAATGTTGTCACAGCCTATGCGCAGACTACGGCGCATACCGACAGTGTGGAAACCATTATTTTAAAAGACGTGGAGGTCACGGCAAACCGTGCTTCGACTGTTACCCCGGTTGCCTACACAACTGTTTCCAAACAGACATTAGAGAAAAGTAACGATGGACGAGACCTGCCGTTTTTGTTGACAATGACACCTTCGGTAGTCGTAACTTCGGATGCAGGTGCCGGGGTAGGATATAGCGGTATTCGTATCCGTGGGACAGACGCATCTCGTATTAATGTTACAGCCAACGGCATTCCCATAAATGACGCTGAAAGCCATAATGTCTATTGGGTAAATATGCCGGATTTAGTTTCGAGTTTGCGAGATGTCCAGATCCAACGCGGAGCCGGAACGAGTACCAACGGAGCAGGAGCTTTCGGTGCGAGCATAAATATGGTGACTGACGCACCAGCTGCTGAGTCTTATGCAAGCTTTGGAGGGGCGTACGGAATGTTCAATACTCACAAAGAAACACTTCAGGCCGGAACCGGACTCCTCGGAGATCATTGGACTGTAGATATGCGCCTCAGTAATATAGGCTCGGATGGTTACATCGACCGAGCTTCTTCATCTTTATGGAGTTATCTGGGTCAGATAGGTTATATTAACAAAGGTGCTTTTTTACGACTTTTAGCCTTTGGAGGCAAGGAAGATACTTATATGGCTTGGGATTATGCTTCGAAAGAAGATATGGAAAAATACGGACGTCGTTATAATCCTTGTGGCGAATATACCGATTCGGAAGGTAAGACGGCTTATTATCCCGATCAGAAAGACCATTTCATCCAACATCATTTCCAACTTCATTGGAGCCAATATATTAACAAATATTGGAGATTGAATATAGCCGCTTTCTTCACTAAAGGTGACGGTCATTATGACCAGTACAAGACTAACCGAACACTTGAAGAGTACGGCCTTACCCCATTTTATAATGCAGATGGTGAAAAGGTGAAAAAGAGCGACCTCATACGTTTGAAATTTAATGACAATGATTTTTACGGCCTTACTGGTGCGCTACATCTCCAAAAAGGAAGAGTCGATGGAACCCTTGGCGGTGCTGTGACAAATTTCAGAGGAAAACATTTCGGAAAGATAAAATGGGTTCGCAACTATATAGGCAAGATTGACCCTCTTCAGGAGTATTATGACAACACAGGCAAAAAATTTGATGCAAATATTTATGCGAGAGCTAATGTTAACATAAGCCGTTTATTCTCGGCTTTTGGAGATTTACAATATCGTCACATTGATTACTCTATTGACGGAGTTAGCGACAATTTTGATTACAATACCGGTGGCATGTCAATTTTGGATATCCATAAAAAATATAATTTTTTCAATCCCAAAGTAGGACTCAATTTCACCGACGGCGATCATAACAGAGCTTTCGTGTCGTGGAGTGTTGCACATCGCGAACCAGTAAGAGATAATTTTACCGATGGAGACAGAGCCCATGACCCTACGGCCGAACGTCTTTTTGATTATGAGATAGGTTACTCATACAATTCGTCGATGTTCAGCGCCGGTGTCAACCTTTATTATATGGACTATAAAGATCAACTCGTACTGACGGGGCAGTTGTCGGACACCGGCAATCCGCTCAGCGTTAATGTTCCAAACAGTTACCGTGCAGGTATTGAATTACAAGCCGCTTTTAAACCTTGTAAATGGTTTGAATGGCAGCTAAACGCTACATTGTCTCGTAACAGGATAAAAGATTTCACTGAGTATATTTATGAAGATGAGTGGACCAATCCAATTACACGTTATATCGGATCCACTCCAATAGCATTCTCGCCTGATATCATTTTCAACAACTCGTTTAATTTCACAGTTAAAGGTTTCGAAGCATCCTTACAGAGCCATTACGTGGGTAAACAGTATTTGAGTAATACTCACAGCGAGGAGCAAATGATTAAATCTTATTTTGTCAGCGACTTGCAACTCGGTTATAATTTTGGTAAGGTTTTGGGATTAAAACAATTAAGATTGGGATTCCTTGTGAATAACATCTTCAATGCAAAATACTTCACTAACGGTTATGCCGGAGCGGGATATTATGTGGACGATGCCGGTGAAAAAATAATCTATCGCTACGCAGGTTATGCTGCGGCCGCCACAACCAATGTCATGGCTACACTCAACGTGTCGTTCTGACAATGGATAGATTTCTTGACATATTAGGGTTTGTAACAGGAATTCTTTATTTATACTGGGAATACTTTGCAAACCCTAAAATGTGGATAGCCGAACTCATAATGCCTGTCATTATGACGTGGCTGTTTTTTGACAAGGGATTATATGGCGATTGCGCCATGAATGCTTATTATTTTGTAATCGCAATTTATGGATACATTTGTTGGACTCGAAGCAAATCTGCCATAAATACAGGAAATCAAAATAAAAAAGAACGCCCCATCGAACATATTCCAGCCAAATATTTATTTGCTGCACTTGCTGTGTTTGTTGCAATCTATGTCTTGGCAACGTTTGCTTTGCTTCAGACAGACAGCACGGTTCCTTATCTCGATGCTTTTACAACATCACTTAGTATTGTCGCGATGTGGATGTTGGCAAGAAAATATCTTGAACAATGGTTTGCTTGGATACTTGTTGATATCGTATCCTGTGGACTTTATATTTATAAAGATATTCCTTTGTCAGCCACCCGTTATGCCATATATACTGTCATTGCCTTTTTTGGGTACTATAAATGGAAACGTATGATGGCCGAATGATTCAAAAATTCTGATTACTTTTGTACGTAAAATAACATTACATGACAAAAGTAAGTTGGAAACCTGGCACTATGGTATACCCCGCACCTGCCGTTTTGGTAAGTTGCGGTTCGAAGGAAACTAATGACGCAAATATTGTTACTGTGGCATGGATAGGAACCGTTTGCACCGAACCTCCCATGTTGTCTATATCAGTCCGTCCGACACGATATAGCCATGCAATCATCTGCCGTCACATGACATTCACTGTTAACCTGACCACTCAAACCATGGCTCGGGCTGTCGATTGGTGTGGTGTGAAATCAGGGAGAGATTATGATAAATTTAAACAAACGGGTCTCACTTATTTACCGGGAATTTCTAACACATGTTGCATGATCGGCGAAAGTCCTCTTTGTATTGAATGTCGTGTCAAAGAAATACTTAAGCTCGGCAGTCACGATATGTTTATTGCCGATGTGATTAATATCGTCGCTGATAGTCAATATATCGATCCTGATACAGGTGTCTTTAATCTTGAAGCTGCCGGTTTGATAGCATATAGCCATGGCAAATATTATTCGTTAGGTGAACAACTTGGACATTTTGGCTTCTCTGTAAAAAAGAAAGGTAAGCAAACAAAATGATAAAAGACATTCGAGCCCTTGAGCTATTGTCGCCTGCACGCGATCTTTCAACTGGTATAGCTGCCATTGATTGTGGTGCCGATGCTGTTTATATTGGTGCCGAACATCACGGTGCACGCGCTGCAGCCGCAAATTCCATAGACGATATACGACTTCTCTGCGATTATGCACATAAATTTCGTGCGAAAATTTATGTGACCTTAAATACTCTCATTTTTGACAATGAACTGGAGAGTGTGCGCGAACTTATATGTCGATTGTATGAGGTGGGAGTAGATGCTCTCATCATACAAGACTTTTCGATTCTTGAAATGAATATTCCTCCTATTGAACTGCATGCGAGCACTCAATGTGATATACGTACGGTAGAAAAAGCCGTATTGATGGAACGTTTAGGGTTTAGCCAGATTGTATTACCTCGCGAAATGACGGCTGAAGAAATTCTGAAAGTGCATCAAAATACCAATGTAACTCTCGAAGCCTTTGTTCACGGAGCTTTGTGCGTGTCATACAGCGGCGATTGTCGCGCCAGTTTTGTTAATGGAGGAAGAAGCGCCAATAGAGGCGAATGCGCTCAGATTTGCCGTCTTCCATATAATCTAACGGACGGAGACGGTAATGTTATAAAAACAGCACAACACTTATTGTCTCTCAAAGACCTCAATCGCTTGAATAATTTGGCCGAGCTAATAGACGCAGGCATATCTTCATTTAAAATTGAGGGGAGGTTAAAGTCTGTCGACTATGTGCGGAATGTCACTGCAGCGTATTCTGAAGCCCTTAATAGATACATTGATTTGCATAAGAATAGGTTTGTTAGAAGTTCATGCGGTATTTCACACGCTGGTTTCAGGCCCGATGTGTCTAAGTCCTTTAATCGCGGATTTACGACATATTTTTTGAACAATCCATATCCCGGCAAATCAGCGTTGGGTTCACACGCTACAGCTAAATTTGTCGGCGAGACTCTCGGAACCGTGTCAATAGAGAAAAATGCAATTAAGATAAAAGTATCCGACTCGATCTCTTTGAATAATGGTGACGGATTGACTTTTTTCGATATGAAAGGGATGTTTAGAGGTTTTAGAGTCAACAAAGTCGAAAACAGGCTAATTTATCCTAATCTTTCTCGAAATGAATATCCTGACCATGGGACTTTGATATATAGAAATTATGACAAACGGTTTGCTGACATCATCAACAAAGCAAAAAGCTTGCGAAAAATTCGCACCTCTATCCGATTAGAGTACAACGAAGGAATTCTGCGATTGGAGGCTATTGACGAAAGAGGGTGTCACGCCATTATTACTCATTGTTACAAGTATAATCCTGCTAATACCAATCAGAAAGATTTCCGATACAAAAATTTAACCAAGACAGGAGATACCATTTATCATATAGAAAGAGTAGAGGATTTAGTAGAAGAAAAAATGTTTATCCAAGCCTCCATACTTAGCGAGTTGCGTCGACGTTTAATCGAAGCATTGGATAATGCGGCCGCCTCCACTTACCCATTGCCGAATTCAAAATGGCCGAAACGAAAACCATTGTGCCAACTATCAAATGAACCCCAACCTCAAGAAAAATCTCTCTCTTCACCGTCGGGAGTATTTACGCCCATATCAAACAGACTGTCTAAAAAACTGTGTGACAGACTGAAGGTTGCAAATGTAGAGGATGCCATTGAAGTGTTGCCCACTACCGTAACCGAAAAAGAGATACGTGTTATGACATCGCGATATTGTCTCCGTCGTGAACTTGGTTATTGCATGAAGACTCCTGAAGGACGTCTATTAAAAGAACCTTTGACGCTGGCTCCTGTCAATTCTTCTGTACGTACGATGCGACTTGAATTCGATTGTAGAAATTGTAGGATGCATGTGTATGCTTTGCCAAGTCGGCGATAATTTTATGATGCTGTTGATTAATTATATGTTGTCTGAAAGTATATCTGGAATGTCTGAGGATAACAAATGACAACTTTTTGGCACAATGTTTGTTAAAAAAGTGAAGGAAAAATATTAAATTTGCAAATCAAAAAATTATGGCATTACAAGACCAGAATATTACTGCGATAATCAATCGTTCCCTGACTCCTTTACAGGATGCTATAGTTGACGCCATAACCGATCTTAAAGGTCGTGACATTACCATAGTAGACATGACTCATATTGAGTCAGCGCCTTTGTCTCAATTTATAATTGCTCAAGGTTCTTCGTCAACAAATGTCGCAGCTATAGCTGATCGTATCAGGGAAAAAGTTCAAGCGAAAACAGGTGTTAAACCTTATAACTATGACGGGTATTTTGCTTCGGAATGGATAGTGATCGATTATGGACACTTGCTTGTTCATGTCTTTTTACCAGAGACCCGTCAGCGATACCGTCTCGAAGAATTATGGAGTGACGCAAACATTACAGATTTGCCGAACATTGACTAATACATTATTTAACAATTTGCTTACACCCATTCACCAATAAATTATGCCTATTACACCCCCTAACAATATGTTCCGCGGAAAAAACGGACCCGGTAATAAAAATCGTTTTGGCTTCAGTATGCTATGGATGTACCTTGCTGTCGCTCTGGTGCTTGGAGCCATTTACTATATGGACGAAAATCATGCATCGGAGGAAGTTCCGTATAGTGAGTTTACTTCGATAGTAGGCTCGGGAGGTGCGACAAAGATTATTGTAAATACCGATAGCAAAGAGGCCGAAGCAATCCTTACAGAAACAGCAGCTCGAGCAAAATTTAAGAATGTACCTCAGGGAACTTCTCTGAAAGATGCTCGTATAGTTACGGCCATACCGTCTGTTGATAAACTGGATACCCTGATTGACTCATGGCGAGCCGACGGAGTTTTCTCCGGTGAAGTTGACTATGAACGTTCGGGAGGCTTCTCGTCTTTTCTCTTTACCTTTGGCCCGATTATACTTCTTGTTGTCCTGTGGTTCTTTCTTTTTCGCTATATGGGACGAGGTGGAGCCGGAGGAAACGGTGGTGGCATTTTCAGCGTTGGGAAATCCAAGGCTCAGATCTATGATAAGAATAATGCCAACCGTGTGACATTCCAAGACGTGGCCGGTCTGTCCGAGGCTAAGACTGAAATTGAAGAAGTTGTAGAGTTTCTTAAAAACCCTAAACGTTACACCGATTTGGGTGGTAAGATACCCAAGGGCGCTTTATTGGTCGGCCCTCCCGGTACGGGTAAGACCCTTCTGGCCAAAGCAGTGGCCGGAGAGGCTAATGTTCCGTTTTTCTCTATGTCCGGTTCGGACTTCGTGGAGATGTTTGTGGGAGTAGGAGCTTCGCGTGTTCGTGACCTGTTTAAACAGGCTAAAGAAAAAGCACCTTGTATAATATTCATTGATGAAATCGATGCCGTAGGGCGTGCAAGAGGCAAAAATCCAAATATGGGAAGCAATGATGAACGTGAAAGTACTTTGAATCAGCTGCTTACTGAAATGGATGGTTTTGGTTCAAATTCCGGCGTTATTTGTCTTGCCGCTACCAACCGCGTAGACATTCTTGACAAGGCTCTTCTTCGTGCGGGTCGTTTTGACAGACAGATTTTTGTTGATTTGCCAGATGTTAACGACCGCGTCGCCATTTTTAAGGTGCATTTACGCAATGTTAAGGTAGACCCCAATCTTGATATAGATTTGTTGGCTCGTCAGACACCCGGATTTTCCGGCGCTGATATAGCGAACGTTTGTAACGAAGCGGCACTTTACGCTGCTCGCAATAATAAAACTGTTGTGTCAATGGAGGATTTCAACGCCGCTATTGACAGGATAATAGGCGGTCTTGAAAAAAAGAATAAAATTACTACACAGGAAGAAAAGCATGGAATCGCTGTTCATGAGGCAGGCCATGCTACAGTGTCATGGCATCTGCAATATGGAGATCCATTAGTGAAAGTAACCATTGTGCCTCGCGGTAAAGCTCTCGGGGCGGCCTGGTATTTACCGGAGGAAAGACAACTGGTTCCTGCCCAAGCCCTTCTTGATCAGATTTGTTCACTGCTTGGAGGTCGCGCTGCCGAAGACTTGTTTATAGGTCAGATTACCACCGGTGCACTCAATGACCTTGAACGAGCCACCAAGATAGCGTATTCGTTGGTTGTCTACTACGGTATGAGCGATAAACTTAATCACATCAGCTATTTCGATTCATCCGGAAATTACGGTTTCACCAAACCTTACAGCGAAGACAGAGCAAAAGCTATTGACGAAGAAGTTTCACGTATTTTGGCAGAACAATATGAGCGCGCAAAAAATATACTTAAGGAATACGCGGACGGTCATCATAAACTTGCCGATGCCCTTGAACATCATGAGGTAATATTCACTGCTGATGTCGAAAAAGTATTTGGAAAACGTATGTGGGCTTCGCGTGCCGATGAAATCAAAGCGCTTAACGAACATGCCGAAGACGACAATAAGAACAACGAATCGGATGTTTCGGATAATGAGGTTAATTCAGACTCCACTATTACCTCGGATAATAACAAGGAACTTCCGGAAAATAAAAGTGAGACTGACCGGAAAGAGGATATGTCCAAAACGCCTCCTGCTTTTGACAGCGATAAGTATGAGTCGAAAACGCGGAATGACGCTAACTTATAATGAGTTATTCAAATGAGCGAAAATTCACTCCTTGACAGACTCGACGGCATTGAATCGCGATTCGAGGAAATAAAGACTCTTATCGCCGATCCGGATGTTATCGCGGACATGAAGAGATATGTCCATCTGACAAAAGAATATAAAGATCTCGAGAAGTTAGTTTCCGCCACACATAAGTACCGCTCCCTGTTGGATGATATTGCAGAAGGCAAAGAGTTGTTGGAAACGGAATCTGATCCGGAAATGCGAGAAATGGCCAAATTACAAGTTAATCAGGCCACTCAACAGCTACCGGTTCTTGAGGAAGAACTGAAAATGATGCTCATTCCTGCTGATCCGGAAGATTCCAAAAATGCCATCCTTGAGATACGAGGAGGTACCGGAGGTGACGAAGCAGCTATTTTTGCCGGCGATTTGTACAAAATGTATCAAAAATTTGCTGAAAGTCGCGGCTGGTCTTGGTCAGTGACCTCCTTTACCGAGGGAGCTTCAGGCGGCTTCAAGGAAGTAGTAGTTGCTATCTCTGGAGAAGGCGTATATGGCATTATGAAATATGAAAGCGGAGTGCATCGAGTGCAACGTGTTCCCGCAACCGAAACTCAGGGTCGTGTACATACATCGGCTGCAACAGTAGCAGTACTTCCAGAAGCCGAACCTTTTGATGTCGAGATAAATGAAGGAGAAATCAAATGGGATACCTTCAGATCCGGAGGAGCGGGTGGCCAGAACGTCAATAAAGTAGAGTCGGGGGTTCGTCTGCGTTATATGTGGAAAAATCCTAACACCGGTATTTCCGAAGAAATTTTGATCGAATGTACTGAAACCCGCGACCAGCCAAAAAACAAAGAAAGGGCATTGAGTCGTTTACGCACTTTTATTTATGACAGGGAGCATCAGAAGTACATCGATGATATAGCTTCCCGCCGTAAGACCCTGGTGTCAACAGGCGACCGCTCGGCAAAGATAAGGACCTATAACTATCCGCAGGGACGCATCACCGATCATCGTATAAATTATACTGTTTATAATCTTCAGGCTTTTGTTGAAGGCGATATTCAAGATGTGATAGATAAACTTATCATAGCCGAAAACACTGAAAAACTAAAAGAGGCAGCATTGTAATCTCGCTTTTTTCTGTGTAGTGTAACTCTAACGCAAGAAATCAGATTAATATTAATTCAGCCACTACGATATGCCAGAGACAACCGTACAACCGGCAGCCAGGATAATAGCAGCGCTTCTTGTAAGCTATGGCGTAAAAAATGTTATTGTCAGTCCGGGTACGCGTAACGCTCCTTTAATTGTGGCTTTGGCTCGGCAGGAGGGATTGACGTTACATTCGATTATTGATGAGCGTACCGCCGGTTTTGTGGGATTGGGAATGAGCGGTAGGCTTTTCGAACCTGTCGCATTGGTTTGTACATCAGGGACTGCCGTCCTGAATTACGCTCCGGCGATAGCTGAAGCAAATTATCGTAATATACCTTTGATTATAGTGTCTGCCGACCGCCCTTTGCGGTGGATAGATCAGGATGACAGTCAGACAATAAGACAAAACGGCGTTTTACATCAGATAGTGCGCGGAAGTTTTGATATTTCTTCAGATATCGACATATTGGATTATGAATGGACAGTCAAACGCACTGTATGTCAAGCCATGTTGACAGCTATGGGTCGACCTAAGGGACCTGTGCACATCAATGTTAGGTTTGATAATCCCCTTGGTAAACTTTGCGATGTTGTCGATACTCCCAATGATATACTGAGAAATATTCAAGCAATATCACCAACTCCGCGAATTTCCAGACAAGATATTAATTTGCTTGGAAGAAGTCTGATAAATAAAAAAATATTGATAATAGTCGGCACTAATCCGCCAGATGATAGATTGACAAAGTCTTTAAAAATAATTTCACAAAACTCTCAAATAGGGATTATTGGAGAGGCACAATCTAATATGCGGGGAGTCAAATGTGTAGGCAGTGCCGACGCTCTGTTGGTATCGTTAACTGAGCAAGAAAAGCATGAATTGCTCCCTGATGTTGTCTTCAGCATCGGCGGTTCAGTCGTTTCTCAATCATTAAAACAATGGCTTCGGAGTTGTGAAAAATATGAGCATTGGTTTCTTGGTGCAATGCGAGAAAGTGAATTGGTTGATTGTTTTCAGCATTTAACGCAAGTATTGGATGTCGATGTGCCGGTCTTCTTATCAATGCTTGCGGGATATCTGAGAAAACATTCCGATAAAACGATGGATTATGCCGCAATCTGGCATAATAAATATGAAAACTTACAGAGAAGAGTCAAACAATATATCTCTTCGATTGGTTGGTGCGATTTAAAAGTCGTCCATGGACTTTTTGAAAATCTTCCTCCCGAAGTCAATCTCCACCTCTCAAACGGCATGTCTATACGATATGCTCAACTTTCAGCATATCAAAGATACCATCGTGTTGACTGCAACCGTGGATGCAGTGGTATCGAAGGGAGTACATCCACAGCTATAGGAGCTTCTATAAGAAGTAAGCGCCCCACAGTACTGATATCCGGGGATATGTCGGCGAGGTATGATATTGGAGGAATGGCTGTGTCGAATATGGCAGACAATTTTACAATGTTTGTCATAAATAATGGAGGTGGTGACATTTTTAGAGTGATTAATAATACACGCCACCTTCAAGAACGGGAAGAGTTCATGGCAGTTGGCACGTCAGACGATTTTAGAGAAATTGCCAACGCTTTCGGCATGCAATATTTCTATATCGATAATATAAGCGAACTCAAAAAGGTTTGCGATAAAATGAGGCAGCATCATTCTGTTCCATGGTTTTGTGAAGTAGATACCAGAAATGTTGAAAATGCCGTCCAATACCAAAATTTGTATAAACAGCTAAAAGAAAATTTATTATGAGTTCCCAGCGAGAATGGCTGCCAATCCGGCAATACACAGATATAAAGTTTGAAAAATATGGGCATATAGCCAAAATAACCATTAATCGCCCTGAGGTGTATAATGCCTTTAGACCTTTGACAAACACGGAAATGCTTGATGCTATGAATTTTTGTCGCGAAAGTAAAGATATCCGTGTTATCATCCTTACCGGCGCTGGCGACAAAGCTTTTTGCTCAGGTGGCGACCAAAATTATAAAAGTCGCGGAGGTTACAGTGATGAAGACGGTACTCCCCGTCTAAATGTCCTCGATTTGCACAAGGCCATCCGAACAATAACCAAGCCTGTTATTGCTATGGTAAACGGTTATGCCATTGGAGGAGGAAATGTTTTGAATGTAGTCTGCGATTTGTCTATAGCTTCTGAGAATGCACGTTTTGGACAGACTGGGCCAAAAGTCGGAAGTTTCGATGCCGGTTTTGGCTCGTCATATCTGGCAAGGTGTGTTGGGCAGAAAAAAGCTCGTGAAATTTGGTTTCTTTGTAGGCAGTACACCGCTCAAGAAGCGCTTGAAATGGGTATGATAAATAAAGTAGTGCCTTTCGAGAAACTTGAAGATGAAACTGTCGAATGGGCCGAAACGATAATGAAACGCAGTCCTTTTGCCATTAGGATGATTAAAAGAGCTCTTAACGCTGAACTCGACGGGCAGACAGGACTGATGGAGTTTGCAGGAGATGCTACTCTTATGTATTATCTTATGGACGAAGCTCAGGAAGGGAAGAACGCTTTCCTTGAGAAACGTGATCCGGATTTTGACAAGTTCCCGTTTTTCCCTGATTAAGAGCCTGTTCTTAGATATGTTGCAGGCAGTTTTCAAACATCATGTTCTGAATTTCGCTTTTGTTGCGAATACATCCCGCGAAAGTTTTACAAAAAAGGATACGTTCATAGTCGAGGTCTTCGATAGTGAATATCCACATATTAAAGGAGTGGGGGAGGTTGCCGTTTTTCCCTCTCTGCAACCCTCGTTCCGCAATATGGACGAATTTATCGGGGAACTTGAATTTACGGCAAATCATATTAATGAAATTGTCGCCGGGAACCATTGGCCGAAGAATAGTGCTATAAGATTTGGGTTTGAAACAGCATTGCGCTCACATGCAAAAAATGGCTCTTCTTATTTGTACTCTTCGGAACAGCTAAAAAACATTGAATCAGGAATTCTGATCAATGGACTGGTGTGGATGAACGACATCCGGACAATGGAGAAACAACTCAACGAAAAGATTGAGTCCGGATTCAAGTGTGTCAAACTTAAAATCGGGGCGCATGATTTTAATAAAGAAGTTGATTTACTGCGTAATATTCGCAATGTTTATCCTGCCGGACAATTAGAGATCAGGGTTGATGCAAACGGTGCTTTTAACCGACATGACGTATTGAAGAAGTTGGACAAACTTGCCGTTTTCGACTTACATTCAATAGAACAGCCTTTACCGCGTGATTGTGAGTTTACGGAGCAATTATGCAAAGAATCGCCTGTGCCAGTCGCTCTTGATGAGGACATGATAGAGCGCTGGCTGTCAGTTGAAGAAATGATTGAGTATCTGAGACGCATTAGTCCATCGTATATAGTAGTAAAGCCTTCGCTTATAGGGGGATTTAAGATGGCTGACAAATGGATAAAAGCTGCAGAATCCTTAGGTATTGGATGGTGGGCGACATCAGCTTTAGAATCAAACATAGGTTTGAGTGCAATTGCCCAATGGCTGTCCACTCACCCTGATAATCTTAAAATGCATCATGGACTGGGTACAGGATCTATTTATACAAATAACTTGAACGCCCCCATTGAACTTGTAGGCGAACGTCTTTTCGTGAAACATGACAGCATCTGATTTTTTGAAACAATGGCGTGATTCGTCAAAGGCCATAGCTGTTAAAACATCTGGCTCAACCGGCGACCCTAAGCAAATTTATCTGTCCAAACGCGACATGATGTTGTCTGCATGTGCCACAAATAAATTTTTCGGATTAAAAGACGGATCAAGATTTATTTGTCCCATGAGTTTTGAGTTTATAGGTGCTAAAATGATGGCTGTAAGGGCACTCATGGCTCGTGGAGAACTTGTAGAAGTAAATCCTGCTAACAATTTTACTTTTGATGGACACGCCGATCTCCTTGCTATTGTTCCAAGCCAAGTGGATTGCTTGATCAATTCAAAGGAACTTATTTCTAAAACTAAAAATGTCATTATTGGTGGCGCACCACTTGACGATAAGACAATTGAACGTCTTTTTGAACTCAATGTAAACGCGTTTCAGACATATGGAATGACAGAGACAGCAAGTCATGTGGCATTAAGAAAGGTTGGCGAACCCCATTATAAAGCTCTGCCCGGAGTAACATTCTCTACCGATGACAGACAGTGCCTGGTTATAGAGATGCAGGGTAGGGATAGTTCACATATCGTCACTAATGACATTGTCGAATTGATCTCTCCAACATTATTTTTATGGCAAGGACGTTTCGACAATGTGATAAATAGCGGAGGAGTGAAAGTTCATCCTGAACTCTTGGAAAAAGAAATAAAAAGTATACTTGATGGCGCAGGAATAAGGTATGAAGAGGTTTTGGTTACTTCCCGCGCCTCTGCAAAATGGGGTGAAGAGGTGATATGTGTACTTGAGATGAACAAAGAAAGTATCCCATCGTGTGCATTTCAACTTTTGTGTCTTTTGAAAACACAGTTGAAAAACTCGATGCATAGTCCCAAAGAATTGATATTTGTAGAAAAGTTGCATCGAACTTTATCCGGTAAAATTAACCGAAAATTTAAAGATTATTAAATATGAGATTGATAATACAAAGATGCACAAGGGCATGCGTCACAGTGGACAATCATGTTACTGGAGCGATTGAGAAAGGATTGATGATTCTTGTGGGCGTAGCAGTTGGCGATACTGAAGAGGATGTTGAGTGGCTGGTATCCAAAACTCTCTCTCTGCGAATTTTCGACGATGACAACGGTGTCATGAATCGTTCTGTCATGGATGTAGGAGGCGAAATACTTGCTGTCAGCCAATTTACGCTACATGCCTCAACCCGTAAAGGTAACCGGCCGAGCTACATTAAAGCTGCTCGCCCTGAAACCGCTGTCGTTTTATACGAATCTTATTGTCGCCGTCTTAGTGAACAAATGGGAAAGAATGTCGAACAGGGAATATTTGGTGCGCATATGAAAGTAGAGCTCGTCAACGATGGCCCTGTCACTATTATCATTGATTCGCGCTTACGGGAATAGGAGACTCCACTTATGAAGAAGAGTGCCCTAAAACTGATCTCGTTTTATGGGCACTCTTCTAATTAATAGCTAATTATACCGGTTAAATCGTTCCATAATACACATTATAATCCGGTTATATATTATTCCGATTATTTCCTTTCGATGCGGAATATAGTTCCTTCAATAAGCGAAGCATAGATGTCCCCTGTAGTAGGATCAATATCTATACCGTTGATTTCACTTACTCCTACGGGCAAACTCCATAAAACTTTTTGTTCGTAAGGGTCAACTGCCGTGATTATACCACGTCTCGAACCGGCATAAACGACACCGTCTTTTTCGACTACTATACAAGGTGCGTGTTCATAACCCAATCCCATATCAACTGTCCACAGTTCGTTAAAAGCATCTCCTTTAGTGCTTACAGCGACTAATTCTCCATCCATGGTCTTGGCATAAACACGTGTTCTGTCCTCCGACACTCCAATAGCTTCGCGATATTTATGCGAATTGTCGCGCCATATTTGCTGGCCGTTTTTTCGGTCGATGGCTGTCATATAACGGTCAGGTGCTACAATTATCACTTTGTCTTCAGTTACTACAGGTACTACATTTCCCGGACCCAACATGTTTGCACTTTTGCCGTTATTCCAAACCCATTTTAGTTTACCAGTATTGATATCAATGCATCTTAGATTGGTATCCCACGCTCCGAAGATAAGGTCTTTACCGTCTATAACGGGAGCAGCCTGACAGTAGTTGAAAAGTGAATCATATTCCCAAATGAGTATACCGTTGATGGGATTACGTCTTTCCATTCGTTTATATCCGCCTTGAACATAAATGCCGTCTTGATAAAGACCGTCTGCCACGTACGGCCCCTCTTTTGATTGAATGTTATCTTTAATTTGACCTGTTTTTGCATCTACCAAGAGTATAGCGTCACAGGTTGGGACTGCAACTTTACCTTTCTCCAGAATGACCGGACGTGAAAAAAGTGAAGCGGGCGTTTTAACTTCCCACGTCATTTGGCCGGTTTTTTTATTTACGGCGCGTGCTTGGCCAAGACTGTTACCGAAATATACATTATTTTCATCAAAGGCAAGTCGTGTGAATACAGATGCACTGTCTGTCCAGACTTTGACTACCTCAAATCCGCTTGGAAGTTGCACGTCGTCAACAACTTCTTTTTTTAAAGGTTGATGTTTCGTGTGATTTGCGAAAGCATATTTCGCTTCGGCGGGACTTCCTATAACCTTGTTATAGATGTGCGTCCATGCGGGCTCTACTTCCACGATAGTATATCCGAATCCGTCATTCATCTTAAGAGCGCGTATCATGGCGCATTCCAAATCGCCGACATCATATCGAATCCAACGGTGATAATGACCGTTAATATGTCCGATAACAGGATATCCCATAAGTACTTCGGCATATTCTCTCCAATTATCAAGATCATCCTGTCTTATAGGATAATGATTAAATGAAAGCACCTTTTTGCCGGAAGACACTCTTTCGTCAAGCGTTTTACGGAGCCAATGCAAATCTTCCTGTTTGATATGACCGTCGCCCATCTTCATATAAGGACCGCAGTTTATCCCGACAACTATCAGCGAGTCAGTTTCGAAGACGAATCGGTCATTTCCGAAAACATCGATAAAAGTTTTTGTGGCACTTTGACTCCAGTTGTTCTCATGATTACCGGGTAGAACAATAAGAGGAGTGTCTGTAATCCCGTCCAATATTTCTTTGACGTTGTTTATTTCGTCATCACTACCTTCGTTGGTAAGATCTCCGTTGATAATGACATAATCAAATCCGCCCCTGTTTACTTCGTCAACTGCAATTCGAAGCATTTTATCGTTTTCGTTGCCCGGTGTGACATGGATATCACTGAATACAGCAAATCGTTGGGCGGTCACCGTCGATGTAGCAAGGAGGCACGCAAAGGCAATGGAGGTTAGGGCTTTTCTCATATTGGGATTAGATTTATAAATTATTAAAGATGCTGCTTGTAAAATATGCTGTAAAGATACGAAGTTTTTTTGTAACTTTGTAATCGGCTATGAAGAAGATAGACAAACAAACCGTAACACGGATTCTTGATACAGCTGACATTGTAGAGGTTGTCAGCGACTTTGTGTCTTTGAAAAAACGTGGCGCCAATTATATCGGCTTGTGCCCTTTTCACAATGAACGAACCCCCTCGTTCTCTGTATCGAAAGCAAAAGGCATCTGTTATTGTTTCAGTTGCCACCAGGGCGGTTCTCCAGTAAATTTCCTCATGCAACTGGAAAAGATGTCCTATCAGGAAGCACTCCGCTGGCTGGCCAAAAAATATAATATAGAGATTCAAGAGAGCGAAGAAACCGAGGAGGAAAGACGAGAAGCGTCACTCCGAGAGTCTCTCTTTGCCATCAATAATTTCGCGCTCAATAGCTTTGAATATAACCTGTTTGATACAGAGGAAGGCCGTAATATAGGATTAACATATTTTCTGGAAAGAGGTCTAACGATCGAAACAATAAAAAAGTTCCATTTGGGATATGTTCTACAGGATGATAGAGCTTTATTTAATCTGGCAGTGAAAGAAGGGTATTCTAATGAGATACTCTCTGAATCCGGTTTGTTTTATAGCTCTAAAAAAGGTTTTTTTGATCGATTCAAGGGACGTGTTATTTATCCCGTACATACAATTTCAGGTAAAGTAATTGCTTTCGGAGGGCGCACACTCTCTTCAGACAAAGATGTCGCCAAGTATGTGAATTCTCCCGAAACCGCTATCTATGTAAAGAGTAGGGAATTATACGGTATCTATCAGGCAAGTAAAAGCATACAAAATAAACAGAAATGTTATCTTGTGGAAGGATACATGGATGTTTTGTCAATGAGTCAATCTGGTATTGAAAACGTGGTGGCATCGTCAGGTACTGCGCTCACTTACCCTCAGATAAGACTTATTCGCCGTTTAACTGAGAATGTGACAGTCATTTATGATGCTGACCCCGCAGGGATCAAGGCATCCTTAAGAGGTGTCGATATGCTCTTATCCGAGGGGATGAAAGTGAAAGTCGTGCTTTTCCCTGATGGTGAAGATCCTGATTCGTTCGCACAGTCACATTCCAAGACGGAGCTTGAGCAATATCTTAAGGATAATGAAACTGATTTCATTCGCTTCAAAACGAAAATCTTGATGAAGGATGCCGAAAACGATCCTATTAAAAGAAGTGAAGCAATATCCGATATTCTCCTGTCAATAGCCAAAATCCCTGATTCGTTGACGCGACAAATATATTCAGACGAGTGTGCACGTACTTTTGGCCTTGACCCGAAAATGTTATCGCTTGAGGTTGCAAAAAGAACTGCTCAAGTCGCAGAAGAAGCCGTAAAAAAAGAACGACAGGAAGCCGCACAGGCTCTTCGAAATGCAGAATCGCATCCACAGGATGAAATTTCTGAGGGTATTGATGATACGCCTGTTTCAAATGCTTTGTATCAATACGAACATTCCTTAATGACTTATCTTGTCAAATATGGAATGTTGATCATTGGTGACTTTGTTGATGAGGCGGGCAATATGACTCCGAGAACCGTTTTGGAGTATGTGGACTATGAACTCGAAACCGATAGTCTAACTTTTTCCGACCCGGTAATGTTGAAACTTTATAAAATTTTGCAGAAGAAGTCGGAAGAGTGGCCTGATAAAATCGAATGTTTAGCCGTTGAAAACGCAAGCCTCAGAGAAACACTTTTGTGCGAGGGTAGGGAACGCATCAAAAGTTCAGCCTCGTCTCTCACTGAGATAGAAAAGGCCGAAAAAGATTTGATGACCAACATTGATTCAACAATTACGAAAATCGAAAACGAAGCTAGAAGAATTTTTTTTGAACACGACTTGCTTTCTGATATGGATAACGATATTCGTACTTTGGTAACTGATATGGTTACAGAGAAATATCGTCTATCAAAATATCATAGCAAATTCGCAAATATCGTAACAGACGAAGAGCAATTGTCAGTCTTAGTGCCACGCGCAGTATATGAGCTCAAGGATGCTATCTTGAAACAGCAAATTACAGACCTTAATGCCCAAATCACGCAATGTGATAATGACGACTCGCGTACTTCACACTTACTAATGCAACTAATGGATAAAATGAAAATCCGCTCGGAATTCGCACGCTATCTGGGGGATAGAATAATTACGCCGAAGATAGGGTCGTAATCTTTTGACATTTCATCCTCGCACATGCATTTCACTTAAAGTTTCAAAGCTCAATAAATTAATTTGGAGCTGCTTAGCATCATTGCAAAAAAATGATCTAATCGTTATCAATAAATCTTTTTGTGAGACCGTCATAGGCATCTATTCGGCGGTCGCGTAAAAATGGCCACCACCGGCGGACATTTTCCGATCTGGTGAGGTCAATGTCAATTATAGCTTGGGTTTCTGAGTCCGTCGGTGCCTGAAAAAGGAACTCTCCCTGAGGCCCACATACAAAACTATTTCCCCAAAAAGTTATTCCTCCGGTTGCCCCGGATGGATCCGGCTCGTGACCTACACGATTAACCGCTACGACAGGCAAACCATTGGCTATGGCATGTCCTCGCTGCACAGTCACCCAAGCTTCTTGTTGGCGCATCTTTTCTTCTACACAATCTGAGCTTTCCCAACCTATCGCAGTGGGATAAATTAATACTTCGGCACCACGTAGTGTCATAAGTCGCGCGGCTTCAGGATACCATTGATCCCAGCATACAAGTACACCTAACCGACCGACCGACGTTTGAATAGGTTCGAAACCGAGGTCTCCCGGTGTGAAATAAAACTTTTCATAGTAGGCCGGGTCGTCGGGAATATGCATTTTGCGATATTTACCGGCAATGCTTCCGTCGCTGTCGAATACTACGGCAGTATTATGGTATAGACCTGGAGCGCGCCGCTCATATAGCGATGTCACTATAACGCATCCTGTTTCGCGTGCCAGCTCACCATAAACGTCAGTTACTTCGCCTGGAATTGGTACAGCCAGTCCGCATAACTCGACATTTTCTGTCTGACAGAAATACAGAGAGTCATGAAGCTCCTGATTAACGATAAGTCGGGCGCCCTCTGCGGCCAGTTCTTTGATTTTTTTCGCAAGTCGTTGGCGGTTTTCTTGAATATCGTCAGTGTTATGCTGTTGTATTATTCCTGTTCTGAGGGTGTTGGGCATAATGGTAGTATTTCAAATGGTAACTGCATGGTGGCGCAATGTAGCGAGCCGTGCTGAAAAATTAATTCCGAACAGTCCACAGGGACTATGTTTCTGCCGGGAAATGCACTTTGCAAGGTCGCTTTGGCTATTTCGTCTTTTTCCGGTTGATTATAAGTGGGTAAAAATACAGTGTCGTTTACAATTAAAAAATTGGCGTAAGTTGCCGGAAGTCTTTTCCCATCTTCATCAAATATTGCATCCGGTAAAGGCAGTGACAATAGCCTATAAGGTCTTCCTTCAGTGGTAGTGAACGATTCGAGTTCTAACTGCATAGCTTCCAGCTCTTCGAAATGTTCATCGGTTCGATCCTCGCATCGAACATACAAAATAGTATCATCGGGTGCTAAACGTGCCAATGTATCTATATGACTATCAGTATCATCGCCTTCGAGACAGCCATGATTTAGCCATAAAATTCTTTTTGCGCCGAGATACTCCTTGAGTTTATCCTCAATCTGTTGTTGATTAAGGTCTCCGTTTCGGTTAGGACTCATAAGACACCGTGAAGTGGTTAATATTGTGCCTTTGCCGTCGCTCTCTATGGATCCGCCTTCGAGGACAAACCCGAGCCTATTGACATATTCTCCCATCAATACCCCGTAACGGCAAAGTCTTCCGGTCACCATATTGTCACGATCTGAAGCAAATTTAAGTCCCCAGCCGTTAAACTTGAAGTCGTTTATAAGCCAGGTATCCTTATCCACAGTCGTTACTATCGGGCCATAATCGCGTGTCCATGTATCGTTGGTGTCTACAGTGAACCATTGTATTCGATCAAGATTTATGTCTGACATAAGTAACCGAGGCAGCAATGGCGCATGATCTGGAGTAGCAATAATAATAGTGGTAACAGTTGAAAGAGCTTCGCAAATTCTAATATAACAATCTGTTATTTGATTCAGCATATATGCCCAATCTGTGTCAGCATGTGGCCACGCGATCAGCACGGCGCCCACGCGTTCCCACTCTGCTGGTAATCTCATTGTTTCTATGTTTATGGTGTCGTTGGCCATGTGATATATTGGGTAGCCGTGATTATGATGCCCAAATAGGCTTCAAAATTACAAAAAAAAGTTTATTTGACCTTTTTGTGAACAAAAATCATAAGCTCGATGTTATACTTTCAAACTTCAAATTATTTTCTACTATGAAACACAAACTTTCATCATTTATGCTGGCTGTCGTAGCCTTGATGGCAACATCGTGCAGTCCTTACACTTTGGTTAACAGCGAGACATATAACAACGCTGATTTGGCTAATTATAAGACGTTCCGCATTGTTACCCCGAATACAGAAAATCATCTGCCTCCAGGCATGGAAATGGTGACTTATTATAATATCGCGGCAGCCATTCGCGAACAAATGGTTGAGCGCGGATATACTGAAGACCCTAATTCGCCTCTTCTCATCAATATCGGTCTGACCGTACACAAAGAGATAGAAACAGCCCCGGCCTATCCGGTAGGAGCACCTCTTCCTCCTCCACCACCCGGTCCGTTCGCCCCGGTTTGGATGTATCCGCGTTGGAACTATTTCACTCCTGCTTATTATGCCAATGCACAAGTGATAACCGGAATTTACAAAGAAGGTGTTCTCACTATGGATTTTGTTAATATTGATACAATGACTCCGTTATATAGCGCTTCTGTAGCAACTATTATTAATCAAGGAACCGGTCAGTTCCGTAATCTCACCGGGATTGCCGAAGCTGTAAAAACACTGTTCTCGAAATTCCCCGTGCCGCTGTTGCCTCAATATCGAAATACGAAATAAAAATAATACCATTAGTTCTTTATGTAATATCGTCCCAAGGAAATTATTTCCCAAGGCGATATTACTTTTTAAAATAAAAGATTATGGATAACAAAGAAGATAAGATAAAGGAGATGACGCCATCATATATTGCCGCGCATTTCGAAGAAAAAGTACATGCTGATTTATTTAAGTTCCTTAAGGACAACAACCGCATTGATGCTCATGTACCCGTGTGTCCAGATGTTGAAGAAGCATGGCCGGAGATCGCTCGAGAGTATCTCGCTGATGCTGCCCGTGAATTTAATCAGTATCCTGTAGTAACATTGGGTTGGATAATGTTTGTCGGCATGGCCATGGCTCAATATTGGGATGAAGACTGGGTTGGATATGCTAATGAAAAACGCTTCTATGAAAATATAAGAGAGAAGCGTGGGTTCGATAATATTGACGATACTGTACTTCAGGACATTCTGCATTTCGAAGGAGAAGCCGCAGAAAAAGAATCGGCGGTCGTCTCGGAATGCGCTTCGCGTGTTTATAGTATGTTGATGCGCGAACATATTGAACCGGGCACCGATACTGCTTTGGGATGTTTGATTGCGGCTCTTCATCAGATGTATCTGGCCGGGATGGCGACACAATTAAAGACACTTGGTTACAGAATGACTAAAATGGGAGAATAGATTTGACACTCTTATCAATAACCATCAAACTATCTTTGTAATTTAACGAAGGAATATAGATTATTATATTCTTAAAGTAAAAGATTGAATGGCAACATATAAGATTGAAGCATGGTACACAGTATCCATGCTTTTCACTTTTTATGCCTATGATAAATCTTATATTATCGAAACTCGGATTAAAAAGAGAATCCATTACTTTTTTTAACTTATGTGTGTCTTATTTTTGCCCATATATATCGGTATTTTTGCCAGAAATTTTTAAATCGATAAAAAAACTTGTTGTCAAATTCTTAAAAACATTATAATTATGGGAATTATTATCATTATGATTTGTTTGGTGCCATGGCTTCTTCAAGCTCTGAAAGAAGGTGGTAAGGTAGATTAAGGAATCGTCGAACAATCGATATATACGCTTTCAGTTTCTTACCAAAGAAAATTTGTATAACTTTGTGTTTAATTTAACATGTGTACGATATGTCAAACAAAGCCAAAAGAAATTTATTTCTCGCACTCTTAATTTTAGATGTTGTTGCTTACGTAGGACTAATGTTTTTATTTTCTCTCATTTCACCAGGTGTAAAATGGTGGATTTCAATTGTTGTAGCTTTACTATTTATATTCTGTTTAGCAGGATATAGAAATTTTAGCCAAGCCGTGAAGGAAGATAATAAATATGGACCTATGTGACAGATGATTAACAAAAAGTTACACTATGACTCAGGAACAAAAAAGTAAATACATACTATTTCCAATGCTTATTATTGGAGTTGTAACTCTGATAACTTTAGCCGTCTTAAAAGGATTTTATGGGATAGACCTTGGTATTTGGCAATATGTTATAGTGCCGTTCTGGATTGGATTGTTCGGTATAACGTACATTTGTAATAAAAAAAATACTACCAAAAAAGAGACAAAGGATTAATTATTTAATTGATGCAATCATGAGTGAAGTTAAAGTAATCAACAATGGCACAAAATACTCCCATGCTTCCGTTGGGAGCTTAAAGACTTTCGAGGGAAAGCAGTTTGTGAAGGACGCCACCGGCGCCACATCGTGTGAAATCTCTTTCGGCACGCTCCCCACAGGCGTCGAGATCCCGTTCTACCACAGTCACCGCGAAAACGAAGAAAACTATATCATCCTTTCAGGCGCAGGTCGTTTTCAGGTAGATGATGAAGCATTTGACATCGCTGAGGGTTCCGTGATCCGTGTTGCCACGAACTGCGACCGCAATCTCAAATGTACCTCAGCAGACCCCATGACTTACATCTGTATCCAAGCCAAGGAAGGCTCTCTCGGCAAATATACTGCCGACGACGCAGACATCACAACCCACGAAAACAAGATGTAATCGCACAACGAATACTTTCTTTTAGAAACAGAGTGCTTGATTGTACTTTTGCCTCAAAAGGTAATTACAATCAAGCACTGTTTATATGAGAGTATTCAGAGGGGGTATTTCCAGACGCTTCGTTACCTAACTATTTCAGGGGCTTGCCAAAACCATTCATCATCAGTTGTGATGATGTCTGCATTTGTGTAGTTGCTATTCAAAGGCACTAACGCAACTCGTTGACCTTTCGGATGGTCGGTTTCTCCTTCAGGCTCGGCTTGATTTAAGGTATTGATTGACATTATATAGAGATTTTTAGCCATATAATGATCAAGATGATCTTCTTTGGTCTGTTTATTGCGATGGTTCCAGTTCGCATCGTCATTCAATACCAAAGGTAAATCATTCTGCAATCTATACCTTACTTCACCGGGATGTAAGAGAAGACCATTCTCGTCGGTAACATAAGCAGCAAATGTGGGGTCAACCCATATCCATTTGTTAAGCGATTCGCTCCAGGCAACGCAGATGACATGACAATCATAGTCTGTGTCCCATTTTTTTGATTCACACGTTATATAACGAGCGGGGATCCCTTCTGCAAGGAGTGCCTCTGTGAGACTGATTGCAAGTGCCCGACAATTATATCCACAGCTATCACGTCTTGAAGAATCATATATGTTTCGCATATTTCTTGGCCCTGAAGGGAAATCATTATGCCCGTCATGCTCGATATTATCGTGTACCCAGTACATCAAATTCTTTATTCTGCTTATATCATCGCAATTCCCGGTTATGCTGTCAAGATTAAACCTTTCGCGTGTTAATCTAAGCAACGAATCCGTTGGTTGAGCATATACTAATTTAGGATTCTCAATACTATCTTTCTGATAACTTGGAGATTCTTTAAGAATTTCCAGTTCGCTCTTGACATCATCGCCTACATTCCATGCGTAATCTATCGCATCTCTAAGAATGCGAGCCTTTTCAGTCTTTATCTGTTCGATGTATGGAAGTAATTCCTTAGCATTAAAGTATTGCCACTTACGCATCCATTTAGGATTGGTTGCTCTCAAGACCTCACACTGATACTCAGACAGTTGTTCTAACCCTTTTGTTAGTTCAGGATTTGATTTAATTTCTTCTACAGTAGCTTTCGGTGTTAAATTTTCATACCACACATTTAAGAAAGCTCCATTACAGGTAAATTCTTCAAGTTTAGGACATTCAGCGGAAGGAACAATATTAAGGTTGAACCTGTCAACGACATTTTCAAATATCACGCTATCGAGCTGGGGACAATCAAAAGCAAAAGTCGGACCTCCTGTGCTTGAAACCGGTCCACGAAACACTACCTTACGAAGATTTGGGCAATGAGAAACCAATGTGCAATCAAAATGGCCTACTATACCATTAAATTCGATTTCTTCTATTGTTGCATTATCTCTAAATAACCCTGAAGGAACATAATCAATGTTTCCAAATGAAACCTTTTTCAGATTCTTAAATCCATAATCCTCAAATCTTCCAATCATTCCTACATCGGGTATTGTGATTTCTTCAGCTTCGCTTGAATACACAAGACTGTCAGGGAATAATATATAGTTGTCGCGAATCGGAGAATCAAAGAAATTCGGCTTTTTTATTACTACATTTTCGGCAAAGGAAATTATTGTGCCAATAGCACAAAGAACTATTGTAAAAAGAAGCTTTTTCATTTGAGTAATTT